>CAINDR010000017.1 GCA_903847415.1 Candidatus Falkowiibacteriota bacterium | reverse complement strand
ATGAGTTTAGGACTGTGTTAGGATTAAAGAAGAAGATTAGACAATGGAACTATTACTATAATAATTTAGAACATTGTGCCCTAGATGGCCTCACCCCAAATGAGGCTTTAGCTAGAGTGCAAAATGTGTGTACCTAAAACAAAAATGGCTGTTAATAACTTCTGGCTTATTATTAGCAAAAAACACTCCTACTGCCAGAAATTTCTGAGGATGCTCAACTGTATTATTCAACTTGAATACAAATTTTTAAATTATTTTTTCAGTGTCAAAAAGAAGACCAATGAGGTCTTCTTTTTATTTATCAGATATACTTACAAAATATCTCTAAGCAACTTCTCTCAAATAAGTGCTTTTTTTATTTCTAAATCAAAAAAGAGCGGTTTATTTAAAAACAGCTCTTTAAAAATACTAACCATTTCTTTCGGCTAATCGGCCAAAGAAGAGTTGTCTCAATTTTTTGCTCACTAGGCTTAAGGGGATTCATTTCTAAATCAAATTTTACCAACATAATCTCTGCGAAAGCTTTGAAAACTGGAACATCGCAATTCTTTAGTCGAATTAAATCTTGCTCTTGAAAATTACTAATCGGCATTTTAATTAGATTTTCTAAAGCAGAAAACGAAACGTTTTTATCTGGATCCCTTAAAGAGTCCAGTAAATATAAAATGTCCTGGTCTTTTTGATCCATGATTATAATATTTAGTTGTTAATTATTTTTATTTTTTTAAACTTAAAAAAAATTATTTAGCCTTTTTGAATTTCACTGAAAACTGTGGCTCATACTCCGTTTGATGATCATCGATAATCTTAACCAACTCTCCCTTCACTAATTGATTAATCGCTAAATCACTAAGTAGCTGCGAATCACTGGCAATATGTAATTTCAAGCCCTCTAACTGATCAAACTCTTCTTTAAAATCACTTTGAATGCTCGCCTCAATTTTTTTCTTATTCGCTTTTAAAACTTCTAAATCATCGATCATTGCTTGATATTCACCATGAACTGACAAAGCGTCACGATAGCGATTCTTTAATTCTCGCCGACGCGCCTTGTATTCTTCCAACCGAACAAAAATTGTTTTGAGATCTTGAGCCATAAAAATATTATCACTAGTTTATAAATACTGGATTAGTATAACAAAAACTAAGTAATAATTCCACCACCCAAAACACGAGTTTTTTGATAAAAAACAATACTTTGGCCAGGGGTAACGGCACGTTGCGCTTTCTTAAATTTAACTAAAACTGTTTTCTTGGAAATCTCCACAAAACAAGCTTCGGCTGGATGCCCATAGCGAATTACTGCCGAGCAACTAAAACTTTTTGATGGCGCTTCTTCACACCAAATCAAATCATTAACCAAGCACTCAAAGCGATAAAGCAATTCACCATTCCAATCTTTAACTACAAATAAAGTATTTGACTTATAATCTAACTTCGCTGCATAAAATGGCCCAATACCTCCGACCTCAATTCCCTTTCGTTGGCCAATTGTGTAAAGTGGCAACCCCTGATGTTCGCCGATCAATTCGTTAGTATCTAAAATTTTTATCGGACCAGGTTGAAGAGTTAAATGTCTCTTTAAAAAATCTTGATGAGCGCCAGAAAGAAAACAAATATCTTGACTCTCCTGCTTACTAGCGGTCGGCAAACCGAATTTTGCCGCTAATTTTCTGACTTCTGTTTTCTTTAGATTACCAAGAGGAAACAAAAGTTTCTTTAATTTTTCCTGATTAAATGAATATAAAAAATAAGACTGATCTTTGGTGTTATCTTTTGCCCGATAAAGCTTGGATCTCGTGCGACCATGTTTAATAATGGCATAATGACCAGTAGCTAGATATTCGAAATTTAAACCGGCCATCATTTCTAACAAACGGCCAAGTTTTATCTTTCGATTACACCGAATGCAAGGATTTGGTGTCTCTCCCTTTGCATAAGAATCCAAAAAATAATCAACAACTTCTTTTTTGAAAGGATCAGAGAAATCAAAAGAATAAAGAGGAATTCCTATTTTTCCACAAACTGCTTTCGCGTCCAAAAAAGATTGCAAAGAACAACATTTATTTTCTTCAGTAGAAGAAGCTTGAGGATCTTTCCAAAAACGCAAAAAAACACCAGCCACTTGATGTCCCTGATTAACTAGCAACTGAGCAGCGACACTAGAATCAACCCCACCAGACATTGCTACTAAAATTTTCTTCTTTTTTGATTTTAAAGTTAATCTCATTGTTTATAAATCAATAATAATTGTAGTTGGACCATCGTTTACCAATTCGACTGACATCAGAGCACCAAATTTACCACTAACTACTTTTTGAAGCCCCTTGCTTAATAATATTTGAATAAATTTCTCATAAAATGGTTCGGCAATTTCTGGACGAGCAGACTCAATAAAACTGGGACGATTACCGCGGCGAACATCGCCATAAAGAGTAAATTGAGAAACTACCAATATTTCACCATTAATTTCTTTAATGGAAAGATTCATTTTTCCACTCTGATCTTCAAAAATTCGCAAATTAACAATTTTGTCAGCTAACTTTTCAATCAACTCTTCTTGATCATCGCTTTTGATAGCTAAAAAAACTAAAAAACCAGAATTAATTTCACTTATCAATTCCTGATTTACTTTTACTTTTGCCTGACTAACTCTTTGAATAACCGCTCTCATAACGAATTAAATAATTGTAAATATTCTTTTGCTGTTTTCTCCCAAGAAAAAATAGCTAATCTTTTTGCGCCAGCAAGCTGCAAACTTTCTCTTGTTTTTTGATCACTTAAGACAATTTTAAGTGCTGAAGCAATTTCACTAGGAAAAGCTGGGTTGACTAAGAGAGCGGCGTCACCAACCACCTCCGGCACCGAAGAAGTATTTGAAGCAATTACTGGTAATCCATAAGACATCGCCTCGAGCGGAGGAAAACCAAACCCTTCATAGAAAGAAGGAAAAACAAAAACAGACGCCTGACGATATAGAAAAACTTTTTCCTCCTCTTGAATATACCCAGTAAAAATAATGTCTTGCGAAAATTTTGAGTTTTTTGCCGCCTGATAAATATGTTGATTGCGCCAACCAGGGGCGCCGGCTAAAACTAATTGATTGCTAATTTCTAAATTTTGTTCTCGCAAAATTTCATAAGCCTTGATGAGACCATCAAGATTTTTTCGCGGTTCAATATTGCCAACAAATAACAAAAAACCAGTCCTAATTTGGTGCTTATTAACAAAATCGGTATTGAAATTTTCACCATCACTTAATTTTAAAGAGTTAAATCCAGAGTAAATAACTTGAATTTTCTCATTTGGTACCTGAAAGAGATCAATCAAATCCAGCTTTGTATTTTCAGAAATAGCAATAATTTTAACTGAACGATTAATTAAGTTTTTAATTCCAAGTAAACGGTGCCAACAATTTTTGCGCCAAGAAAAAAATTCCGGTGCCCGCAAAAAAGACAAATCATGAACTGTTAAAATATTTTTAGTATTTTTTGAAAAATGGGAAAAATTAAAATGGGGCGACCAAAAAAGATCAACACCACCGAGGACTTCATCCAAGAAAGGACGACCAAATACTTTTTGCAGAATATAATTAAATACTTTATTTGGAAAATGTGTCCCAAGCACTTTTACTCTTTCACTCTCCCAGGAAGAGAAACGAGGATGAAGGTCTTTAAAAGAGTTATAAAATAAATAATATTCGTTTTTTTGGTCTTGATGAATTATTTCTCGCAAAAGTTGCTCGGCGTAAGCAGAAACACCACTATATCGTTCGTCCATTAAAGCTCTGATATCAACCCCGATCTTCATATTTGTGCCTTTTTTTCGGCAATAAATTTTTCAATTTGCTCTTTAAAGCGAGCAACCGAAAATTTTTGCGCATGTTCCCAAATTTCTTGTGGATTAAAATCTTCACTCCTAAAACTTTTTAACACTTCCGCTAAGGCCCCTGCTTTCTGTTCATCAAAAAATAAACCAGTCTTCCCTTCTACTACCGTTTCTATCACTCCACCCTTACGATAAGCAATAACCGGGCGACCACTAGCCATAGATTCAACCGGAGTGATTCCAAAATCTTCTTCTTGGGGATTAATAAAAGCAAGGGCATTTTGATAAAGCCTAGCTTTTTCCTCGTCAGTCACGCGCCCTAAAAACTCAATCCGGGGATTATTAGCCGCTATTTTTTTTAAACGTTCTTCATCAAGGCCATCGCCAAAAATTTTTAAAGTACAAGAATCTCCTAATAAATTAAAAGCTTCAATTACTAAGTCAATTCGCTTATACGGAACCAGGCGACAACCGGCTAAAAAATATTCTTTTTCTTTTGTTGGCATTTGATCCGAAATATGAAATTCGGTTGTTTCTACCGGTGGATAAATAACTTGGCTATCACGACGATAATATTTTTTAATTCTACCAGCGACCATTTGAGAGTTGGCCATAAAAAAATCAACTCGCTGGGCAGCACAAAAATCCCAGAGACGTAGACGATTTAAAACTAGACCAATAATTTTTTTAAAATACTTATTATATTTAAGTTCGTTCAAGTATTGGTGGGTATCGCTCCAAAGATAACGAGTTGGAGTATGGCAATAGCAAAGATGCAAGGTGTCTGGCAAAGTAATCACGCCCTTTGCAAAAGAACTAGTATCAGAGATGACTAAATCAAACTCCCGCAAATCGAAAAATTCAACAGCCATTGGCATAAATTGCAAATACCAACGATAATGTTTCACTCCGCCAGGTAGGCGTTGAATAATCGAAGTATCAATCTCGTGACCCTTTAAATGACTAATATTTTTTTGGTCATAAAGCAGGGTGTAGATTTTGGCCTCGGGATACATTGCCGCAAAAACGGCCAACACCTTTTCAGCTCCACCGTCTTGAGCGAGATGATCGTGAATCAGGGCAACTTTCATAAATTTTTTATTCCGCATCACGATGTTTCAAAACTGCGAGCGGAGTTTTAAATAAGATTGTGAAATCAAGAAGAAGTGACCAATTTTCAATATAAAATACATCTAGTTTTACCTCTTCTTCAAAAAGAAGGTCGCTCCGTCCAGAAATTTGAGCCATTCCAGTAATTCCCGGTTTAATCGTTAGAGATTTGCGATGATGATGTTCATATTTTGCAACTTCCTCTGGCAAGTGAGGACGTGGACCAACCAAACTCATGCGCCCAATAAAGACCAAAAATAGCTCTGGCAATTCATCAAGGGACCAGCGACGAATAATTTGACCCACCCGAGTCACGCGCGGATCATCCTTAATCTTCACCATCGGGCCATCAGAACGCAAATTTCTGTCAGCTAATTCCCTGTAACGCATGTTATCAGAATCCGGAATCATTGAACGAAACTTGAAATAATTAAATAGCTTTCCCCCTTCACCAACTCTAGTAACACATTTTCCATCATCACGAAGAGAAAAAAATATTGGGCCACGACTATCTAATTTAATAGCAATCGCGACGAGCAATAAGATTGGTGAAAAGATAATAATCAATAAACCTGATCCAATAATATCCATGATTCTTTTAGCAATTTTTCCCCAACCTTCAAGAGTGGTTCTCTTCACTTCAATAACTGGAACACCAGCAATATCAAAAACTTCATTCCGCAAGACTTTAATTCCTAAAAGATCGGCGACATATTTAAAGGTGATATGATTTTCATTTGCAAAATCATAAAGACGAACTAATTCAGCTTTACTTAAATTTGGGTCACACTGGATAATTTCATCGACTCGATTACCAATAATAAATTCGGCGATTTCTTGAGATGTTTCCAAAGAAAAATCCCTCACCCGTTTAACAACTTCGTAACCAAATCGTCGATTTGCGGAAAAATCATGAATAAAATTATCAGCAGTTTTACCATTACCAACAATTAAAACTTTTTTGATTCCCCAGCCAAAAAAGAATGATTTTCGTTGCAAAAAGCGGATAATAATGTGTGTGAAACTTAAATAAACTACCGCCAACAACCAGCCAACTAGAACAATAAAACGAGAATCAAATAACTCTCTCTGAAAAAAAATATAGATTGCTACTAAGGCTAAACTAGTAGAACAAGCTAGAAATACTTTAGCCAACTCTTGGACGGTTTTTCTGGCAGAAGTGATTCGATATAAACCAGATAAAATTAAAACTGCTAACCACAACAAAGCAACTAAAAGGAGAGATTGAAAATAAGCGGGAAACGGCAAGTCAAAAATGACCGGACGAATTTCTCTGTAAAAACTAGCGAAACGGAGATAATAAGCACTAATCCCAGCTAAAACTAAAACGAGATAGTCAATTGGGACTAAAAGAAACGAAAAAAATAACTCTGGTTTTTTGATTTTCATAATTTTATAAAATAGTTAGAATTGGGGCAAGCTATAAGCCGGATTCTGTCAACGAGGACGAACCTCATTGGACGGCTATTTATCTAGCCTAATAATTACTTATTAGATCAAGCGAGCTACTTTTTTTCCAAAGAAATCTTTGGAATTTGCTCTTGCTCCAGATAGGGTTTACCACGGCACGTCGTCACCGACGGCCGAAACTCGTAGCTGTTTAACCAACATCGAGCAACTTTTCACCTTTCATCCGTTAAATTAACGAATTAGTATTGTCTCTGTGACACTTTCCCTAGGGTTTCCCCTGGTGGACGTTATCCACTATCTTTTTGTGAAGTCCGGACTTTCCTCACTGAATAAAAAATATCCAGCGCAACCGTCCGCTTGCCCTTCTAACCCCTTAATCATATAAGAAAAGGCTGAAAAAAGCAAATTTATTAGCAAAAAACCCCAAGAAAATGGGGTTTTTACTTAAACTATTGACCAGAAAATGGTCGACCAAGATTGACCAATTCTTGAATTGCCGATTGAGAAAGAGTTCCCTCCCAAATACTAAAATCACTGAGTTCAAAGGGGTAATTTTCAGCTTTAATCATAATTTCTTTGACTGGCTTTTTTAACCAAACTGCTAATGTTGAAAAGATTTCCTGACCATCAATATACCAACGGCCCATCATGTCCTGAGAATTATAGGTCAAAGCAAAGTGATGCCACAAATCATCAGTCGGAATAAAGGGTTCTTGCCCGTAAAGTAAACCTCCTACGGAACCAAAACTCCATCTTGAAAACCACATCGAAAGAACACTAGTCATCAAAGCCTCTTCTCCATTCAAAAGAGCCGCCATAATTCTTCCGTCCTCAGGATAAGAACTATTTCGCCACCAAAATTCATAAGAAAAGTCTCTGGGCATAAACTCACCTGGCAAGACTTTTCTTTTTGGTTGGTCATACCAATCAAAATGAGACTCAACTTCTCCCAGGTGCCAATAATAAGCCTTCTGGGGAATCATTAGCGGATTATAGAGATCTGAACTATAGAACGGTTTTCCTAGCTGAAAAAATCCTAACAACTCTGCCCTAACTAAGGGGCGACGCCAAAAAGCTAATTCATCAATCAAAATTTGAGAACCAGAAATCGCAAAATTATTCAAAGTTAAAATATTTGGATAAAAAAACCGAGCAATTTCTTCACCATCTTGATAGAAAATTACTACCTGAGCCTGCGAACTAAAGGTCGCAACTAATTGATGCCAATTATTATCAGGAATCAAAGCAACTGAGCTAGTACTAAAAGAGCTACTAGCCACATAATTCAGACCACCTACTTGCAAATCAACTCTCATTGGAGTTTCGCTTTGTTGATTTAACCAAAAAGATAAGTTTGCCCCTGGCTTCGCCAAATAATAGAAAGCGATACTGGCTTCATCAAGTACAAAAGGGGTGCCAAAGGTGACGTTTGCAACTTGACCATTACTGGTTGGCTTCAGAGCACAACCGTTCTTACCAAAATCAAATAAAAAGTCACTTGGCAAAGTCAATGAATTTTCTGATCGCAAACTATTTTGAGCATAGTTCCCTTCGCAATCATCAAAGTGCCAAACCTCACTTAGGTCAGGAGAATTAATTGCTAAAGAGGTGCTGGAGGCTAGAGGTTGAGTGCTAGTTGGTGTGCTCGAAGCAATTGGGACAGTGCTACTTGGTGTGCTCGAAGCAATCTCATCGGTTATTGGTGTGCTGCTTGGCGTTGAACTAGCAGAACTAGTGGCAAAGGAAAATAATTGAAAATCTAAAAAATTATTTCTTGTATCAGAGAAACTCCCATCACTATTTTTTACTCTTGTTAAATAAGCGTTTTCACTCAAGGCTGGGGCGGAAGTTGCCGAAAAATAAAGAGCCTCGGAACCAAAACCAATTTTTTCAAGAATATCTTGATCATCTGGACTAGAAACAGGGTTAAGGGCTGAATACAAAGTGTAACCATTTTTCCCCCAAGTAAAATCAGGATTCAAAACCACCACATCCGCCTTAGAAAGCCAAACTGGATCAGATTTTTCCCCAACTACTAAATAGCTCTGCCGAGCGGGAATTTTTAAGCTTGAATTAGTTTGAAAATCAAGGGCTTCAGAAAACCGCAGTATAATTCCCGGATCAAGAGTTGTTTTTGCTTTTTCCAGGCGATAATTATAAAGAGCAAGATCATAGACCTGATTGTTTGGATTAAATAGTTCTAACCAATGATTATTTTCATGGGAAAAAATTTTAGTAATTAGAGGTGAAGGCAGGACTGGTAAAGAAGGTGCGTTTGAACCGCCTCCACCACCAGAAGCTGGAGTAACGACTGGCTTCTGAACGACTGGTGCCACAACAACAGTGCTCGAGCTTATAACCTTCACGGTGCTGGTGGAAATTTTCGGTGTACTGGTGGAAATTTTTGCGCTGCTAGTGGCAATTTTTACCGTACTCGTTGGTATTTTTTCAACAACCGAACTGCTCGCTAGTTTAGCAGCTGCTTTTTCAGTAGCACAAATTTGCAAGAACTCTGCTTTTTTGGCTTCTCCCTGAAGCCCCGCTTCTTCAATAATTTTTTGACGAACAAAATCACCAGTTTTAGGACAAGATGGTTTATCTAATGGACAAATAAAAACATCCGCCAATCCAGATTTAACCATTTCTTGATTGACAAAAATAGTCGAACCATCAGGCTTTAAAAGATAAACATAAAACAACCATCGAGAATAAGAATCTTTCTTTGCTAAAGGGTCGGCAATCAGAATTAATTTTCCTGAAGATAATAATTGTTCATTTAGCTTCTTAGCCTCTGGTCCACGACATTCTGTTGTTTTTCTAGTTTCAGAAGCAATTTCTGGAGCATCGAGGTCCAAATAACGAACTTTTCGGCCGTCTTTTAAAACAAAGGTGTCGCCATCAATAACCCGGTCCAGCACCGGATCAAGAATAATTTGCGCTGGCGAACTACTGGCTTGTTTTTTGGTGCTAGTTGTTACATTATCAATAATCCGATAACTGGGGTTGGGAAATAAGTCGCTCCAATTGGTTTCCTTTTGGACTACTGCCGGCATGATATTCAAAGAGGTGCTTGGAAGCTCTGACGAATTAGAGCGATCAACAATAATTGGTGAGGGGAAAAAACTACTTTTAATTTTTTGGCTAATGAGCTTAAGACTAGAAACTGGATTATTAACCAAACTCCACTTGAGGATTAAAGTTAAGGTGGCTGGCTTCCCTCTAATTTCTTCATCATTAAAACGACTATCTAAAACAATATCGGGCTTAACATTGGTGAGACTAGCTTGAGAAAATTGAGTAAATGGCAAAAAGAAATAACGCTTCCCCGCCTTTTCTAGCCCGATGTTATAACCAAACTTTTCTGAGAGAGGGACTAATATTTTTTCTCGAGGGCTAATTTGAGAAAATTCCTTAACCTGAGACAAAACATCACCGCTTGAATTCACAACACTGGTATCATCAAAGCCATCTGGAGTGATATCAACTCCATATTCAAGGGGATTATAGCGCAGGGTGCGCAAATCATAAGGATTTCCAGTATTTGCGCTTTCATAAATTTTTTCAACAAAGCCAGAACAAATCCACTGGCCGCTTCCCGGCCCTTTTTGGGTTTGAAAATCAAAATCATAAGCAGGTGCAGTGATGGCAATATTTTTTGCCAACAAAACAGCGGTTACTCTTTCCAAAGGACTAGCTTTGATCGGTAATTTTGTGCCAATCAACTTCTCACCATTTTCACGATTCACAAAGTTTTTTGCCGGCGTTTTCACAATTCCATTTGCCAAAGCTTCAACCACATAATCAACACCATTTTCTTGCCCAACATAAATACCAACATGGCCGGTATAAAGATGCTTTAAAATTCCACGCTCAATTTTAACCAAATCGAGACCGCTATACCCATACATTTGACCATCAGAGGAAGTGCGATAGAGCAAAGTTCCCAAAGGCATTGCTCGCGCTTTTTGAGGCCAAATAAAAGAAATTAATAGAAAAAACAGAAAAAAAATAAGCGAATATTTTTTCATAAAACATAAAGAATAAGTTTATAAATTATCGGCAGCTAAATAATTTTCCCAATCAACATCCTGAATTTCTGGAATTATTAAATTATAATTAGCATTTTTTTGATTTAAAATTTCAGCAGCAAAAGATCGAGAAAAAATACTAAATTCTGAAGAAGAATAGACCCGATTTAAGAAACTTTCCGAAGAGAGATTTCCTTGATCAAGAGTGCTACGTGCCAAAAAGATAGCAATATTTCTTTCTTTTTCACTAGCAACAATTAATTTTGGCCAGAGATTTTCAAAAAAATTAGAATCTAACATAAAATTATTTTTTAAAAGTAAAAGGGATTTTAACATTGGTAATACTAACCGCTCTTGTTCAAACAATTTCTTTTCTTCTGACCAAGACCGAAAATCGGGATCTTTCTCAGCTAATAAATTCAGAGAAGATTGGCGATCTTTTAAAAGAAGATTTTGATCGAGAGCTCTTTCACGTTCCAACTCTCGCCAGGAAGATAAAGGCAATTCAAAATTTCTTTGAAAAAAATGACGCAACTTCTCATCGGAACTATTTTGAAAAACAGCTAACATCTCGGGGACTAAATTCCTCGATCCAAAAACTTCCAACCAAACTTTGAGCAACTCAATTTTAAAATCGGAATCAATCTCATTGTTTTTTAAAGTTTTTATTATTTTTTGAGCAGTAGCTTGATTACCGTCTTTTAAAGATTCTGCCAGCACGCCACGAGCCAATAGACGCTTCA
Source organism: Candidatus Falkowiibacteriota bacterium (assembly GCA_903847415.1). Taxonomy (GTDB): domain Bacteria; phylum Patescibacteriota; class Patescibacteriia; order Patescibacteriales; family UBA12465; genus CAINDR01. The sequence goes on along the minus strand of CAINDR010000017.1, from coordinate 29,826 downwards.
AAGCGCAATCTTCATGACAAAGCGATTCCTTGAAGACAGATAAACTTAATTTTTCAAAAGCCAACGGGGCTTTCAAAAAAAGAGGATACTGAAGCCAAAGATTGGTGGTGACTGAATAAATAAACATGGCGATAAAAAGCAAGAGAAAAAAGATTGGCCCTAAAAAATAACGCCATTTTTTTAACCAAGCCAAAATGATTTTTAAGTTTCCCATAAAATTAGAAATAGTTAACGAAATAAAAAAAGATGCCTCCAGCATAACACTGGAGGCATAAAGAAACTTTTTCTAATTGTTCAAAAAGAAATAAAAATTATTTACTAAAAAGAATTTTTTGTTCTAATTGTTTAATATACAGTAGTGAATCACTAGCCAAGCTTGGCTCAAGTTCTTTCACGAGTAAGGCTGCTTCAATTGCTTTGGAGTATTGTCCGTCCCGTTCATAGATTTGAGCGAGATTAATTTGTAAGCGATAATCACCGGGCATCATTTTTGTTAAACGCTCAGTGTATTTGATTGCTGCTGGAAAATCTTTCGCGGCAACGCTAGAGCTGGCTGCATCCATTAAGAAACTAGGAATATTTGCATACTCTAATCCATCTAATTCTGCACATTTTTTAAAACTAGCTAGAGCTTCATTTGATTTTTTTTGAGAATAATAAAAAGTTGACAAACGACAATAACCCTCAGGATATTTTGGATTTAAAGTAATGCCAAAATTAATCAATTCTTCAGCTTCCCGGTAACGACCCTCGTTAATTAAAATTTGACTCTTAGCAAAATAAGTAGTTGCGCGTCCAGGAGAAGAGGCAATCGATTGATCAAAAGCACCCAAAGCTTTCTGGTAATATTCTTTTTGTGATGGTGAATTTTTTACCTGAAAACGAGACACCAAGGTCATCAACTGAGCAAATTCTAAATTTTTTAAGCTATCTTTTGGGTTCTCGGCTAAATTCTCTTCGGATAACTGAACAACGTAATTAATAATTTCACCAATTTGTTCTGCCGGCAAAGTAGCGACTGCTTGTGGATTGGAAGAAATCAAGCGAATAAAAGTGGTCTTGCAATCCCGAGCAAGGGGGTGGGGATTTTTAAAAGCTTGTTTATAGCCCTGGTAACCTTCCCAGATTTGTCCTTGAGAAATTTTGGAATAGGCCTGAATTGTTTGAGAAAAAATTCGATAAGGCATTAAATTGCCATAATTAGCAATTAGCAGCATCATTAACAACCCAATCGTTAAACCACCAAGCTCCCAACCAGTTGAAAGACGAGATTTTTTTGGCTCTTCCCCTGGCTGCAATCTGGAATAATTAAAAGCAATCAAAGCCAGGGTTATCATCAATCCAACGTAGGTAACTAAAGAATCAAAAACTGCTAAATTTTGAATAAAATAAGCAATTAATAAACAAAACAACAAAATAACCTCAATATTTTCTCGCCCCTCATTATTCCAACCAACATGAGAGTTTCCTGTTCTTAAGGTTTTCCAGAGCTCCCGAATTGCAAAAAAGAAAATACTCAAGTAAGCCAAAAGACCGATTACTCCAGTGGTGGAAATGATGTCTAAAATATTGTTGTGAGCACGATCAAAATAAGTTTCCCCCCGAGAATAATCATAAAAACGGGAATTAAATTGCCGATCAAAAACGTCAGCATAATTACCAAAACCAACCCCTAACCAAGGATGATTCTTGAAATCCTTCACTGCTCCCTCCCAAGAAACTAAACGGGTCTGAAAAGTGCTTTTTTTGGAAGTAAGATTCTGCAAGCGACGATTCTCCTGGAACCAAGGTTGTTGCCATTGAGAAAACAAGATAATTACTCCTAGCAATAAAGTACCAAAAACTAACAAAGAACCACGTCTAATTTTCTTCGCTTTCGCAAAAATACCAATCAAGAAGGTCGCCGCTAAAATACTAATTCCCAAGCCAATAATTGCTCCAGAGGTATTTGTTTTATTGAAAGCAAACAGCATTAAAATCATTGGCAAAATCCAAAGCCAACGCAAATTCTTATCCTTGGTTCTTACTAATAAAATAGCTGAAAAATAAAGATTAAAAATTAAATAACCGCTCACATAAGCCGTGTTACCAATTGTTCCATAAGCAATACCACTCAAAACCTTTAGTGATTCCAAAATGGCAATCACTACCGATGAAACTAACAATCCCGACCAAGATTCGCGATCACGAAAAGCAGTAACAAGATAGAGATAGAGCAAAAAGAAATGAAAGACATGAAAAAAACCAAGCATTCTTTCAGTATTGCCCCAAAAACTAAGATTAAAATCAACTCCAGTAAAACAAGTAAGCAAAATCACTGCTAAATAAGCAATTAGCCCATAAATTATCAAACTGCGACGAGGACGAAGTTCAGGGGCCTTCAGCATTAAAATTAGATAAAAAGGAAGGAGAAATTCCATTAAAAGATTAAAGGAAATCTGTTTCGAGGAAATAAAGGGAAATAATAAATTAGAAAACACAAAAAATACGACTAAGAGTGAGCCAATGACTCCAATCTGCAAAAGACGTAAATAGTTTTTACTAGACATAGATTATAATTATTAACTTTAATTTTTCTTTATTTTAGCATGAAAAATCTAGACAGTAAACAAAAGATGCTGGTTTCAGCATCTTTTGAAGAATTTATTTTAATTTTGAACTAATTATTTTTTTGCGGTCAAAACCTTTGCCCAATCTGTTTCTGAGCTTGGTAATTTTTTGTTAGTCTTCACAAAAGCAGACACCAAATTGAAACGGTCTTTTGGCGCTAACTTAACAGTACTGGGAGTTCCATAGGTCACAAAATTATTAATCGCATAAATCTTAGCAATTGCTTCTTTTGGGAATTGCTTTCTGAGAATTTCAGTGAATTTTTTCAAATTGTCAGTCATTAACTGATTATTTCTCACTACTTTTAATTCCTTGACCAACGCAGTTAATTTATCAACTGAAGAACCACTTTGAGAAACTAGAAGAGCTTCTTTTTTGATGTCCACTTTTGGGGCAACCGGAGCGGTGCTGGTTGATTGCAAAGTGCTAGTGGAAATTGATGAAGTAGAAGTACTCACGAAAGGAGTGGAGGTACTATTTTGATCAGCAACTTCTTGCTCAAAATAATTGTTATCATATTTCTTTTCAGCAACAGTTAAAAGTGGGTTGATGACCACTCTCACTAAGCGACTGCCAGTTAAAACTGGAAGGAGGGGGCCAATGTTCATTTTCTGTTCCCTGGCAAAAGTATCACCAGCGGTACCAACTGCGAAATAAGAGGAATTTTCAGCATTATTATCGTTGGAAGCATTTCTAAATGATAAACCAAGGGAGTTTGAGGTAATTATAAAATCACTACCACGATTAACAATGGTGGCATAATAATTAAGAATCTTTGAATCAGTTTCTGATGCTTTAATTGTCACTGCTTCAATCTGAAAATCCGGCAAAGGTTGAGCCATCACTGCTCCTGGATTAACCGCCACTGGTGGCGCAACTGGTGGGACAATCGGGGCGGTACTTGAACCCTGAGAAGAAGTGGTGCTAGCCAAAACTTCTGGCGCAGAAACTGGATTAATTTCGACTGTTGAACTGGCTGTTCCGGCAGCAGCAACGATTGAGACACTCACAAAAAGTGAAAGCACCAATCCTGGGATGATGATCACAAAAGATTTTTTCATATTGATAATGGAATTAAGATTATCGAGTTATTGATAATTTAATTATAACATTTATTTTGAGAGACGTGAAATGATTTCAAAAAAAGTTATTCTAAATTTCTAAAAAATCAGACTAATTTATTAATAGTCTAATTTTAGCCATAAGAAGATAAATTATTTACTAAGGAAAAATTTGCCTTGATAATATATTTACTAACCGCTTACAAATTATTTATTAACCCTATGCCATAATTACTGCTATGGGCCCGGTATGGTTACAAGACCAGGCTTAACATCTGCGTCTTAAGAGTCCAATTCTCTTCGGGTCCACAGCCAGTTGACTATCACCATCAACTTGCTATAATAGTATAGTTAAGCCTGGTCAAATAATTTGTAACCACACAAGACAATCACATATCTCAAAAATCCGCCAATAGGCGGATTTTTGTTTATTATCTATCTTAAAATTTTTTTTAGTTTATTCCTCTTTCCCCTTACACAAACATTCTACTCCAACCGGTCAACGCTAATATTATTTAGCAATGACCTCATTTGCCAAATTGCAATTTCATTTAGTTTTACTAAACGATCTTTCTGAGTCAATTTGTTTTTAATAAATTCAGCGTTAAGACTTTCTAAATTTGCCAAGCAAACCAATTGTGCCACATCAGCGTAATCTCGCATATTACCTTTTTTATTTCTGTTTTCACTTTTCCATTCAGCTGCTGTTACACCAAAAAGGGCTTTATTTAAAACATCAGCTTCGTTGGCGTAAGTTTCTAATATTTCGCCTGCCAACAATTTTGAGGGCAAAATAATGCTTTCCTTAATGGCATCTGTATGTATCTTGTAATTAATTTTGGTTAACATTCTTTTAACATCCCAACCGAGTGATAATTTCTCATTTTCTTCCTTTTTTAAACGTTGAAACTCTTTAATTAGATATATTTTAAATTCAGGACTAATCAACATTCCAAATTCAAAAGCTATATCTTTATTAGCATAAGTTGCTCCATATCTTCCAGCAATGGCTCGTAAGCCGATTGCTCTAGTTTTATTTTGCTATTCTTTTACGCTTATTTTATAGCTATTCAAGCCAACTAGACTTTTAATTATGGCGAATTCGCCATAATTAAACTTAGGGTTATTTGCCTGTTCCCAAATACCTAGAAATTCAATCGTATTTCTATTACGAAGCCAGTCTGCTATATAGAAATCCCCGTCTTTTGCTTTTAGCATGTCGGTAAGAGAATTGACTTCAAACCCTAGCACCATTATTTTCTTATTCTTCATAAAATAATCAAACTAAATATTAATAGTCTTATTTTATAAAAAGAAAGATAAACTATTTACTAATAGATTATAGATACGAGGTAAAAAAGAAATTGCCTTCAATCCCTTCCGAAAAAAGTCGTATATAACAAAAGAGCCCCCTTGCGGGGGCTCTTTGCTTTTCACCTTTTAAACAACTAGAATTAGTTGGTTAAATTTGCACCAGTAACACTGGTGTAAGGCAAATACATGTTTACTAAACTACTGAAACGTAGATCATCATTGCCAGTACCATTGAGGTCTGCAATTCTTGTTTGCACACTGTAGTTATTAGCAGCTGAATCGATTGCGACATCAGCACTTACAACCAAGACAACGGAATTGTCTAATTTAGCTGTATTCAACAAACCAGTTGTAGCGTTCTGTAATTCAGTATTGGTCCAAACGCCAGCAGTTGCTGAATCCGCAACTTCACGGTTTGTACCTTCAACTCTCAAGGAATAATTGGTTGTAGTAGCACCACTTTCGTTCACGGATACTTTAAGATAATCCAATTGAGCTAAATAAGCGTCATTGTTAGACACCCTATTAGCACCATGTTCGAATGTTAAAGTGTATTTACCAATATCCTGTCTTCCGGAAGATAATTTACCATTACCCATAGCTGAGGTAATTGTATTAAGAACAACGCCAGAAGTAACAAAAGTTTTTGTTGTGGCGTCATTATCCCATTGGTTATCAGCGGCGATAGTGTTGATTCCGGTCATGACAATGTCAGTGCTAGAAAGAGCACCCTTGGCTGTGATAGCAGCGGCAGACAAATTAAATTGGTTAGTTCTACCCTGAATGCCAGTAGCAGAAGCATCGTTTTCTGCATTAATACCCTTAGCGATAACAGCAACAAACAAAGATGTTGATTTATCAGCTTCAAAAGTTATTTCAAAGGTATCAAAAACGATATCACCATTAGCTTCAGCGGACTTAGAGATAACAGTTGTGCCATCAGCCTTAACTAATCTGACTTCAGCAATATCAGAACTTCTAGCTGAACCTAACTGAGTCAAAGTCAAAGTTTTAACTGTGATTGGCTCGTTGGCGGTAGTGAACTTCAATTCACCCAAGTATTTAGAAGTACTTGTTGCACCAGCTAAAATGTACTGATCCTGGTTAGTTTTGGTATCAGTTGTAAGTAATTCAACTTTCAAAGTACCAACACTCGCCAATGTAACTGCACGAGCACCACCTGTGATGCCGCCAGTCACGGTTACTGTTTTGCTACCAGTTTTTGATCTAACAATCATATCACCAGCAGCAGCTAACTCTAGATTAAATGTACCAGCGTTAGTGAAGTTGGAGGAAAAAGTAGCCTTAACAACCAAATTAACCTCTTTATTCGCTAAAATTTCGTTGTCATTTAAGGAATTAAAAGTAATAGTTCCCTTTGTGCCAGCGGTTGCTTCTACAATATTGTTGGAAACAGATTTTAACAATTTACCATCAACATACAAATCTAATTTAGTAATGTTGTTGTCACTAAAAGCTAATTGATTATTAGCTGTAGTAGTAAACTTGACGGAATTCAATTTAACTCCATCAGCTGCACCTGTTTTTAATTTAGCAGCATAAACTTCAACATCGGAAGAACCAGTAACAACAGTTTTTGCTGTCATATTAGTTACATTAGAAGTCAAAGAAGCGGCTTTAACAGTCATCAAAGAACCAGAAACTGAACTTGGAGTAATAACTGTGATGCTAGAATTTGAGACATCACCAGTTACGGTCATGCCAGAAGCATCCAAATTAACCTTCAAGGTGTCGTTGGCATCAATTTCGCTGCCAGTTGTGTCGTTCAAGTCTGCTTTAACGGCAAACTTTTTCATAACACCCTTAACTAATGAGATTTCATCAGATAAAGTCAGATCGTAACGTCCAGCAACAATAGATGCATCAAGATCATAAGTGGCACCTGTCACCAAGTCAACCATTCTTACGTTCTTTACTTCGTCTAAAGTCAAACCTGTGCCAGTGATGGTGAATTTATTAGCACCCTTGATTTCTTTAATAGTGGCATTTTCGCCATTTGTCTTAAAGGAAAGAGTAGCTAAAACAACACTGGTATCACCAGCTTTTACATCCTTAGATGGAGTAGCTGCCTTGTCCATGTCGATTGCAAAATCGCTGGTTTTCAAAGTAACGGTAATACCTTCAGCTCCAGTATCAAATTTGGTGTAACTTGTTGATGCGAGTTGCAAATCGTAGCCGTAAGTAGCACCAACGGCCATGATATCAGAACGATCTTTAATGTAAAGATTTACTGTATCGTTGACATTTGTAGTACCCATATCACCACGAACTTCTAGGTTAACAGACATGTTCTTTTCGATTTTGAAATTATTCAAGGAGAAAGTCACGTATCCGTTAGTATAAGAACCGGTAGAAACTTCGTTTCCATCAATAACTAACTTTAAGTTAGAAACAATGTCAGCAATGTTAGTACCATTATTCTTAAATCTAACAGAGTTAACTAGAGCTGTTTCGTTGGTTGCCTTCAAATTGAAGCCGGCCAATAAAACACTGTCATCACCAAAGTTAGCATTAGCTGCGGTTGCGTCAGGTGTGTTAGTAATTTCTAAATAACCAACATTAGTAGAAGTAACGGAAGTTATTTTATTACCACGAATTGGGGAAGAAAAAGAGCCATTAACAGAAGCGCTAGACGCAGTCACGTCAGAAGCTTTTGCAATACCCAAAGCGTAATCTCCAGGTTGAGCAGCTGTGGCCTTGACGGTTAAAGTCTTTGTTGTGCCAGCAGCAATAGCGATTGGAGAAGCAAATGTAAAGATAACTTCTCTGTCAGAATTTACATTCTTGGAATTACCAATTTTAACAGCACCATCATAGATAGTTACATCATCGATATTCAAAGCATCACCTAATTCATAAGCTGTCAATTTTAAGCCGGAAATATTAACAGCGCCATCATTAGCAGCGGTCAAATTAACAGCAAAAAAAGAAGCAGGTGAACCAGTTGGGATGGTTGTGGCGACTGGAGTGTTAGCATTCAAAGCAACTGTTACGCCAGAAGAAGTTACAACAACTGGAGGAGTAACGATAGTGCCACCATTCTGAGCAGCGTTGATCAAAGCAGATTCCATACCAGTGATGTCGTTACCACCAGCAGTGAAATTCATGCTAGTTTTTACAACATACTTTGCATTGAAACGATTTGCATTGAAAGCAGCTTCAGAAGCAACGAGGCGATAGTTTACGCCATCGAAGTAATACAAGTTAGCACCAGTGGTTTTCTTTAATAAAGAACCTACTGGATATTGACCTGTTGGTAATGGAGCGCCAACTGTGTATGAAACAAAATTTTGATCAGACACTTTAGTCACTTTCTTAGCCCAAGTTGAACCATAGAGAGCAATTGCGTTAGCAGTCTCAATTTTGCGAAGAGTACCATTTGGTTCAACTGCATAAACAGTAGAATCAGTAGTAACATCGCGTTGTACCAAGTTAGTACCTGGTCTCATAGTAACGAATCCAGCAGGGATGCCGTTGCCATAAGAATTTAAGTCGTTAACTGAAACAGTGATAACACCGCTCCAATCCTTATACCAAGAGAAGTAAGTACCTTCATTTGGGATATTGTACAATTTGCTGTCAGAACCGAGGTAATAAACAGTCTTTGCACCTGCAGCCTTAACTAAATCGCCAGGTTGAGCAGAAGCAGCGGAGACCAAAGATCCCATGCCACTCATTACAAAAACAGTTAATGCCATCACGCCAACAGTCAAACTTTTGCGTAATTTAAACATATTTGTTTTAAGGAAATTATCATTCGTGGCGCCGGACAATAGTAGTACGAGCCGACGATTGACAATAAAATAGATTCAAAAGGGATAAAACTCCAAATAATTCACGGAAAACGATTTTTTCGTTTTGATTACTAGCTTTGCTTCGTTAAGTCATTTTGACTTTAAAAGCACTTAGCTTAAATCAATCGGAATCCCGCTTCCCCGCTCATTAAATAAATAATGAAGGAGAAAAGCTAAATCGATCTAAGTGGGCGCTGATTTTGGTCTAGCAACTTTTCGGAGCTAAATAGAAATCAGTTCTACTTCAATCGTCTCTCGCTTTTCTTTGAGGTTATAAGTCCTCTTTTGAAATAAAATTAATTAAGAAACAATGCCATCGCGTCGAAACGCGACTCAACCTTTCGCAGGCTTTGTTCATCCGTTTCATATATACATATATATGAATATATGATTCGGATTTATTAAGCGACAACAATCGCCTAGTAAATACGCATCATATTATTTGATCAACTCGTCTATTTTTTGGAGATTATCCAAAGCTTTTTGATAATCTTTTTTCTGAAAAGAATCTTGAGCTTGGTCAACAATTGTTTTTTCTTGAGTGGAACTAGCAGTGCTAGTGGCTGTGCTAGTGGCTACTTTTTCCGGAATAAACAATTGCACACCGCTATCATCCTTGCCCGAAGAAGCACTTGTCACCTTTTCTTCAACTTTTTCTGGAACAACTACTGTTGCTGGCGCAATAGCGATCAGGCGAGTCTTAACCGTTTCAATCTCTTGATTAAAGTTACTGTTTAATTTTGCTACTTCAACTTGATTATCGGGAGTATTAAATTTTGGATCAGCAAGAACAGTGGCAATATCAGTTGCGTGTTCAGCGGCAAACTGGGCCTCCATTTTTTCACGGGCCTCTTTATCAATAACTGTATTTAATTTTACTTTTTCACTAATTACCCTAGCAACATACATTGTGTCATTTGGCTTGGCATTATTCAGCCAATTATGACCAAAGATTGCTGAGACAAACATCAGACACACAAAGGAGGCAAAAGCGACTGCTGGCTGAGAAAAAGTCTTAACCGAGGTCTTAAAAACAATAACAAAACCCTCCCAAGAAGAAAGTTCTCTTGGGGCAGAATTGGAAATTTGCGTTAATAACAAAGTTCTCTGACTTTGCTTCCAAGTATCATCAGGGCGAATATTACGCAAATTATTTAATTGTTTTAACAAATCCCTTTCCTTCATACACTAAGGTATACGAACTGAACAAAAAATTGTTACAGTAAAGCTGAAAAATAATTTAAACCCCAATAAAATCTAAATAGTTATCGCGATTAATTAACTTAAAATCAGGACTACCATAGTCTTCTACAAGTTTATTTGGTAATTTTGAGGTTTTTTTCCCGTATTTAAACTCGTACGCAGAATACTTTCCAGCATCTTCCTCAATATAATCAACCTCTCCGCCTGTATAAGACCGCCAAAAATACCCCGCTGTTGTTTTCTGTTGGTATATTAATTTTTTCATTCTTTCAACAACCAAAAAATTCTCAAATAAAGCTCCCAAATCATTACGGTTAGCAAGTAAATTAAAGTTATCAATTAAGACATTTCTGACACCCAAGTCATAAAAATATATCTTATCCTTTTTGGCAATCTCTTTGCGTGGATTTTTTGCCAAAGCGGCTAAGCGGAAAATAACAAACGACTTCTCTAGTAAATCCAAATACCTTCTGACTGTCTCTTGATTCAGCTCTAAATTTAATGCTAATTCATGAACAGAAACTTCCTGTCCAATCTGAAAAGCCAATAATTTAAGCAGTTTAGCAATTTTTTCGGACTTTTTAATCTTGTCCAGCGCCAGAATATCTTTATAAAGATAGGCATTAGAAACCTCTTCCAATAACTTCTTTTTGTCCACTAAATTTTGAGTAGTAAACACTTCTGGATACGCTCCATAAATTAAAACATTTTCAAAAAAACCCTTGAGTTCAAACTCATTATACTGCGCCGATAATTCCAAAAATGACAAAGAAAAAAGATTATAGGTCCAAGTTCTCCCAGTCAGCGGCTCGTTTATTTTGTTTGCTAACTCAAACGAAGATGATCCAGTAACAATTATTTTTAGATTTGGCAAGCCATCGGCTAAAATTTTCAGATTGATACCGATATTTTCTATCCTTTGAGCCTCATCAATAAATAACAATTCGTAACCGCTTACCAGTGACTTCATTTTATCCAAATCCCGACCACCTAAAACATCATGATATTTCAGCTCATCAGCATTAATCTTTAGAGTCCTTAGTCCTAACTCTTCAATAATTTGATTAGCCAAGGTTGTTTTGCCAACCTGGCGAGCGCCATAAATTATCACAATTTTATTTGTTTTTGATAAATTATTTAATATTGGCTCCATTATCGCTCTTTTTATAATTTTTACCATAAAAAATAAAGCTAAATTTTATATACTACACTATACAATATTATGCTTAATATTGTATACTACTAAAAGTATATTGTCAACAAAAAAACAGAAACCTGTCATTTCTGCTCTTTGTTATTCTTTTTCTGATTCATCTTCTTCGTTAACTAACTCCTTAAGAGCAGTAATTGCTCGATGAAGCAAAACTCGCACATTTCCTTTCTTTTTTTCAGTAATATTCGCAATTTCATCCATACTCAGATCATCGATAAAGCGCCAAATAATGATTTCTCGATATTCGTCCTTTAAAAGCATCAGTTTTTCCTGAATTAAGCCCAAATTTGCCTTTTTGTCCAACAAATCATCTTGATTTTGGCTCTCATCTGGCAATTCAAGAGCCTGAGGGGCGTCCTCCAAAGAAATTTCAGCAGCAGCTCCTTTATCGCGATAATGATCAATAATGGCGTTTCTGGCAATTTTATAGAGTAAAGCTCGCAAAGTTTTAGCATCTTTCAAAGAATTAGTTTGAATGTAATTCCAGGCTTTCAAAAAGATAATTGAAACCAAATCCTTAGCCTCATCTTCGCTGCCCAACTTAAAAAACGCAAAACGATATAAATCGTCCGCGAAATCATCATAAGCCTTAATAAAGGCTTCCTTATCTCCACTTTTTAAACGAGAAAGGTTTTTCTTTTCCTGCCATTTTGTGAGTAAACTGTCAGACATGAATAATAAAGACAAGCGGAATTAACCCCGCATCTTAACCAAATTATCTTAGCAAATTGGAATGTTTTAGGCAAGCTATCATAGGTACTTTGGCTAAGACCAGTTTCTAAAAATACTTCACCCTGCAAAGCAAAATAAAAGGACAAAAAAGACCCCCTGTACGAAAAAAAGAATATTATATAAGATACAAACAAGAAAAAAAACCGGACTTAAGTCTAGACTAGCCTAGACTTATCTTTCATCGATAAGCAAAAAAAATATGAAAAACTTGAGCAAGGCCTCAATTGAAAGCTCAGCAACAATAATTCAAAATCCTCTCTGGCTTTCAGTCTCAGAAGCCGCTAAATTTGGTGGAGTCCAAACCAAGACCATTCGTCGCGCTTTAAAATTAGAAAAGACCAATGATGATCAAGGAGTTTCTGATTTAAAATTCAGAATTATCAAAAACCGTTATCAAATTGAACTCAGTTCCCTGCTACTCTATCTTCATTCCACCAAAAAACTACTAAACAAATATATTAACTACGGGATTGGTCAATATCTAAAAAGTGAAAAATAGATGCAAAAAGTTTATATTAAAAAACCACCTGATTCCGTAGGTGGTTTTTTGTGAGAAAAGATTCTATCAATTAGAGAACAGCATCCTTCACAGCTTTTGCAAGACGGAATTTTACAACTGTCTTCGCTGGGATTTTGATGGTTTCACCAGTTGCTGGGTTGCGACCTTCGCGAGCTTTTCTTTTTGCCTTTACTAATTTACCGAAGCCAGGAACTAAGCATTCGCCGTTCTTTTTTACTTCTTTGTAAACCATGTCAGACATTGCTTCAATAAAAGCAGCGACATCTTTTTTACTCATACCGGCGGTTTCAGCTAAGCTGGCAACCATCTGTGCTTTTGTCATTTTTGACATAAAAATTGCATGGGGCTCACTACTCTACTTACACCTAAAGATGAAGTAGAATAATAATTCCTAAATTAAATGGATATAATCCTTTTATTTATAAGCTTATTATAGCATAGTGAAAATAATTTGCCAATAAACAAAGGAGAAGGAAGTCTTTAATAAAATTTTAGCCTTTATTTACTTACATTTTAACTAATTTTATTGACTTTTATGTTCGAAAATAATACAATGAAAAAACAAAAAATTCTTTAAAAAATGAAAAATAAAAAAATATTTTTAAACTTTCACGAATTCTCTAATCGAGAATATACTAAAATAATTTTAAAACAACTCGGTTTGGAAATTGTCGAAGAAAAAAGCGAAGCTTCTCTGGTTATTGCAGATATAATTGGTGAACACAACTTGATTAAATATCAAGGAGAAGAAATGAAAATCATTGTCTACCACTCAGGAGTGCCAGAACGCTTAGCAAAAGATAAAATAGAATATCCACGAATCAATTTTTTACCAATCCCTTTTAAAAAAAAGGAATTAGAAGAAGCAATCAAAAAAGTATTAATCGAATAACAAAGCCCCAACATTTTATGTCAGGGCTTTTTTAATTTCTACTTCTTAGAGTTTATTCAATATTATAATTTACACCGATTTCAATAATAACTTCATGACTACCAGCAGAAACCTGAGGCGCCGCTCCGTTTCCACCCATTCCAGCGCCATAGGCCATTCCGTAAACTGGTTGTGGCTGAATTAAATTCTCATACCAACCAGCAATATTTTTGATACTTACCCCAGCAGCATTGGCCATTAAAGAACTTTTTTCTTTTGCATCTTTCAGAGCAAGTAAGCGAGCTTGTTGTTTTAAATCGTTAAGTTGAGAAGAATCAAAAGATAAATTGTTAACTTGGTTCGCTCCAGCTTTACTAGCCGCTCCAATAACTTGATTCAGTTTCTCTTTATTTTGATCAAACGCTTTTACCTTAACACTCAACTGCTGATTAGCGTTATAACCGGTGGTGGAGGCAATATTATTGTTGCCGTATTCAATTTGTGGTGAAAGATTATAATTCTGGGTCTCAATATCGCCATCTGCGATCCCTTCAGCTTTTACTGCTAACACGACTGAAGTCATTTTCGAATTGAGTTGAGTCAAAGCTTCTTCGGCAGTTTTAGCTTTATCAATTTGAACTCCCAAATTAATCACCGCTATATCTGGGGTATAAGCTACTTTTCCTTGACCAGTAACTGTGATTTGTCGAAATTGTTGATTAACAATCCGATCACGCAAAATTGCGATTGTCACGATGCCTGCCAATAACAGCATGGCCACAACAGAGACGACTAACTTCCCTTTTCCCTTACAATGGCATTCACTGCCACAAGAACATAAATTGTTTTCCATATAATTTTAGTAATCAAGAATTAATTAATAACAGTATAACGCCAAAAGCAAAAATAAGAAATAACTCTTTAATTATTTTTTCTTTAAATCTCGACAAACTTTCACAAATTCCACAAATAATGGATGTGGCGCTAACGGTCGAGAAAGATATTCGGGATGAAACTGCACTCCCACAAAAAATGGATGATTCGTAATTTCAATTGCTTCCACAATTTTCCCATCCGGAGAAGTTCCCGAAATAACTAGACCCTTATTTTCAAGCGCTTCGCGATATTCATTGTTAAATTCATAACGATGACGATGGCGTTCTTTGATAATTTTTTCAGTTGTCACTTTTCCATAAGCTTTTGCCAAATGTGATCCTGGTTTTAAGGAACAAGGCCAAGATCCCAAGCGGATTGTGCCACCATAACCATTTTTAGCAATCAATTCTTGCTGATCTGGCATAATGTGAATAACTGGGTGCTTTGTTTTTTGATCAACTTCTTCAGAGTTAGCATCCTTCCAACCAAGAACATTGCGGGAAAATTCAATCACAGCCATTTGCATTCCATAACAAAGCCCGAAATAAGGAATCTTTTTCTCTCGACAATAACGAATTGCTTCAATTTTTCCCTCACTACCACGACCACCCCAACCTTGAGGAATAATTAGACCATCAAATTTCTTCAGCATTTTTGATCCCTGCTCACCAACCTCTTCCGCTGAAAGCCAATGCAAATTGACCTTTGTCTGATTTTTTCCGCCAGCATGACGAACAGCTTCAATCACTGAGATATAAGAATCGGTGAGACAAAAATCACCACTAGCAAAATATTTTCCAACAATTCCAATCTCAATAGTATCTTTCGGATTTTTTAAATCAGAAACCATTTTTCGCCAGGCAACATTACCATCATTAGCCCGTGATCTAAGATTAAATTTCTTCAGAATTCTTTCTCCCAAATGATCCTTTTCAAAATTCAAAGGAATATCATAAATTGAATCTGCATCTGGAGCAGCAATCACATCTTCAACTGCCACATTACAATTAATCGCAATTTTTTCTTTTCGAGCCATATCAATCGGCAATTCACTACGTGCTACCAAGAAGTCAGGTTGAATACCGGCAGCTTGCAGATTTCGAACCGCATGTTGAGTTGGCTTTGTTTTCATTTCGCCAATTTTATTAGGAATAGGCAAATAAGAGACCATCACAAACAAAACATCTTTTGGGCTATATAATTTCATTACTCTTGCCGCCTCCAAAAATAAAAGATTTTCATACTCACCAACCGTCCCCCCAATTTCAATAATCATGATTTCCGCACCAGTTTTTTCCACCGCCTTCTCAATTCGCCCTCTAATCTCCTGAGGAATATGCGGCACCACCTGAACGCATTTCCCTTGATACTCCAAATTACGTTCTTTCTCAATTACTGAACGATAAACACGGCCAGTGGTCATGTAATTCTCTTTATAAATGTTTTGGTTCAGAAATCTTTCATAATTACCGATATCCTGATCGGTTTCATCGCCATCATCAGTCACAAAAACCTCTCCATGCTCAATTGGGTTCATTGTCCCGGCATCGACGTTAATATATGGATCCATTTTAATGGCGCTCACCAAGAAACCTTGATTCTGGAGAATCTCACCAATTGAGGCCGTCGTAATCCCCTTTCCAACCCCACTCATAACACCGCCAACCACAAAAATATACTTTGTTGGTTGTTTTTTGGTTTTTTTTGTAGACATAAACTATTGACTTAAAATAAATAATATGTTAACTTATAGGTATTAACAACTAAATAACAAACGATGGACAAAAAAATTTTTTTAGAAAAAAGTGGTCGAAGAATTTCAATTAAAACCTCAGACAAAGAGGTTGCAAATATTCCTCCTAGTGAAGTAGCAAACTACCTACACCGGGAATACCCAGAAGCAAAGATTAACTACTCAAAAATCTCTTTGCTCGCCAGAGAGAGAATTGAAAATTCCTTAGAAGATCTTGCAATTCGCAAGGAATTTCAAAATGCTCCTGAGCCAGCAATCTTTGAGTTTAACGGAGAATACCACGTGAAACAAGATGACGAAGAACAAACTCTGCCGAATCTTTCAGCTTTAGTTGAATATGTCAACGAATGCTTAGTGGATTCATTCGAATCTAACGAGATTTTTTTCAAGGTTAATGACCTGGAAAAAGTAAAATTAGCAATTAGCCGAAATCGATTAGACTATTCTGTGACCAGAATAGCCTACGATCGGGAGTACTGCTAAAAAAAGAGGACAACAAAAGTTGTCCTTATTTTTTTATTTTTTTTTCAATAAAACTTCCACTGCTTTCTTTAATTGAGGATCAAGATTTTTATTAAAATCATCAGCACTCAATTTAATTTCAATATTCGGATTAATCCCAGTGTCATTAATCGAATTTCCTGCCGGAGTAAGCCACTTAGCAATTGTTACCTTCACTGATGACCCATCTGGTAGATCCCGAACTGATTGCACGCTCCCTTTTCCGAAAGTTTTTTCTCCAATAATTACTCCTTTTTTCAAATCCAGTAGTGCTCCGGAAACAATTTCTGATGCTGAAGCACTTCCACCATTCACCAAGACTGCGGTGGGAATATTTTCTAGGCGTCCATTACCATTTGAATTGTAATTTTTTAAACTACCATCGGAAAACTTTTCTGTAACCACTCGTCCAGAAGACACCCACTCACTAGAAATAGCGACAGCGGCATCCAAATATCCTCCAGGATTATTGCGAAGATCCAAAATCAGGCCTTTCGGTTTTTTAGCTTGAATTTGATTAACCGCGTCTTCAAAAAGAGTTAAAGTGTCATCACCAAAACTAGAGATTCTCAAAACTGCCAAACCATCTTTTCGAAATTCAATCTTAACGCTTTTAACAATAATAATTCCGCGAACAATTTCAAAATCTTTTGGTTTCTCAAAACCATCACGCATAATTGTTAACTTAACTTTTGTCCCTTTTGGCCCCCTAATCAAGCGCACTGCTCCTTCGGTTGTTAAGCCAGCTGTCGAGCTACCATTGATTGAAAATATTTTATCACCAGCCTTAAGGCCAGCTTTTTGGGCAGGCATGTCATCAAGAGGAGCAACAATAGTAATGATATTGTTTTTGTTAGAAATTTCAGCACCAATTCCTTCAAAAGTACCAGCCATATCAGCATTAAAATCTTCTGTTTCTTTGGGGTCCATAAAAGTGGTATAAGGATCATCCAATGAAGCCACTAATCCCCGCAAAGAACCATAAAACATTTTTTGAGAATCCAAAGTATCTTTGTTAATAAAATCTTGATTCAAAAGAGACCATATCTGTCCGTAAAGTGAGAAATCAAGATTTTCTGATTTGGTACTAGAAGCGTTTTCTGAAGAATTTTCTGATTTATTCCCATTACCTAAATAAACAAAATCTTGACCAGCAAAACAAGTGTTTTTTTGAATATTTTTGCCAGAATAGAAACCACCGAAGAAAGACACTCCTGAAATTACCAAAACTAAAGCGATGGTAATGATTTTTTTATAATTAGACATATGCTTATAATTTTATTTCCTTAAAATGATTTCTTTTTCACCACATAGATCCAGGAGTTGAGATGACCTGGAAGAAAGCGGTGGCCCACCATCAACAATTAAGTCTGGTCGAAACTCCTGATTCTCAAAAAAACGAATAGCCTGAGTCATGTCCGTAAACGGCTCTTGTTGATGAAGATTGAAGCTAGTCGAAACTAGCGGTGTCTCATTACTCAACTTTATCAGTTTACGCAAAAAATTGCTTACTGGCAAACGCAAACCCAAACCACCTTGTTTATTCTCTAAATCTTTGGCCAATACACAACGACTCGGAAAAATAACCGTAACCGGTCTACCTGTTTCTCTAAAATTTTTCCAAATTTTATTTTTTCTTTCACTGATTGTTGCCACTTTTTTTGCTTGAACAAGAGAGGAAACTAACACCAAAAAAGGATGATCTTTATCTAGTGGTTTTTTTTTAATTAAAGCAATTTTTTGAATCGCTTTTTGAGAAGTTGCTAAACAACTTAAACCATAAATAGTGTCCGTTGGCATCACCACCACTTTGCCTTTTTTTAAATAAGAAGCAATCTCTAAAAGCACCTCTTGTTCTGGAGAATTTAAATTTAATTTTAAATACTTCATAAGATAGATTGCAAAGCTTTCAAGGCTTGCGGTAGAACTGGCATAATAATACTAACCACTTTCAGGAGTAATGGTGAGATTTTTGAGGTCAGTAATTGATCACCAAACAAGGAACCAATAATAGCGTAACGAGAGGAAACAAAAATAATTAATCCCAAAAATAATGATCCCTCCACAAGCCCTAAAACTGCCCCTAGAAGACGATTAATTAATTTAGTGAATGGAATAAAGGAAACTAGATCAAACAGCTTCTCAATCCAAACAAAGACCCAATCTGTGACTTTAGCAGATACAGTGAAGATAATAATAAAAGAAAGCACTTTACCGATATTATCATAGCCCTTCAAAAGATGTTTACTCCACTCAAAGAAGGTTAAATAAAAATGGCTAGCAATAAATGCCCCAACAATTAAGCCAACCAAATTACCAAGCAGCCTGATTAAACCCTTGCTCAAACCGTTAAAAACGAAGCCAGCGATAATAAGCAACAAGATAATGTCAAAAATAGACATATAAATTTATTTTAAATTTAACTTAAACGTGGGAACAAAGACTCACCTTTAATAATTTGCTCTTCTGAGAATTGTGACACAATTTTTTCAGCGCAAGAAGGCATGAAAGGCAGCAACAAGTAACCAATTCCTAAAATACTTTCAGTAATTGGCACTAAAATATTTTCAATTTCTTTTTGATCAGTTAATTTCCACGGAGTTGTGCTGGAGAGTTGTTCATTATTCTTAGCAATCTCTTGCCAAATTTTTTGCAGCAAAAAACCAAATCGATAATTATCTTGGCGATAAGTCAAATAAAAATCTTTTGCGAATGATTCAGCTTTATTAACATCAAAATTGGTCTTAATATTATTTTTTTCTAACAAATTTGAAACTCGCGCCACTAAATTGCCAAGTCCATTAGCTAAATCGGCATTATATTTTTGAGCCAAACGCTCTTCAGAAAAATCACCATCTTCAAACATTGGAATTTCTGTTAACAAATAGTAACGAATAGCGTCAGCCCCGTATTTTTCAGCCATTTCAAAGGGATCAATAGTGTTTCCGGTGCTCTTGCTAATTTTCTGACCATTTAACGACAAGAAACCAAACACCAAGACTTGCTCTGAAAATGGCAATCCAGCCGAAGCCAGCATTGCTTGCCACATCGCACTTTGCTGACGTAAATTATCCTTGCCACAAACTTGCACTGCCGGCCAAAAATCTGCAAAGTTTTTTTGATCTTCTGGCCAACCAAGGGTGGAAATATAATTTGCTAAAGCATCAAACCAAACATACATCACCTGAGCTTCATCACCAGGCACTGGAACACCGTTTGGCATTTTACTAGCCAAGCGAGAAATCGAAAAATCTTGCAAACCACCAGCGACAAAATTCTTAATTTCCGTTAAGCGATTACTGGGAATAACAAAATCTGGTCGACTTGAATAAAGTTTCAAAAGCGCTTCTTGATATTTTGAAAAACGGAAAAAATAATTTTCTTCATCAATTAACTCTAACTCTTGGTGAGGATGAAGGGGACAATGTCCGTCTATTAGTTCGGAATCAGTCTTCTCCATTTCACAACCAACGCAATATTTAACTTGATAAGTTTTTTTATAAATATCATCATTAGTAGCGCAACGACGCCAAAATTCCTGAGCCGCCTGAATATGGTGGTTATCGGAAGTACGAATAAAATTGGTAAAACTCAAATCAAGGGCCTCTTTAAGGGATCGGAATTTATCGGCATAAGAATCACAAAAAGCACGAGGCTCCATTCCAGCTTCTTGAGCTTTTTGATAAATTTTTAAACCATGTTCATCGGTGCCAGTATTAAAAACGACTTCTTTGCCGAGATTTCTTTCAATCCGTGCAATCACATCGGCCTTAATAATTTCTGCCGCAAAACCGATATGCGGATCGGAATTGGTGTATGGCAGGGTAGTTGTGATATAAAAATTGTTTGACATACAAAATTATTTAATTTTAGAGATTTTTACAAAAAGTATTTTATTGACATAATCTATTATTCAAGATATAATAACAATAGAATTACGACGAATTAGGTTCTCTGCGGGGTTAGTCCCGCATGGGAGCCTTTTTCATTTTAAACGTCATTTTTTCGATAATAAAGTTTTATTTCTTATTTTTTCTTTTTTTCTTTTCTAATAATCACCACAAATTCACCCTTCCCCATTAGAGCATCGGCATCAAATAGCGCTAACAACTCGGATGGTGAACCGTGATAAACACTTTCAAATTTCTTAGTTAATTCGCGACAAATAGTCACTTGAAAATTTTCTCCCAAAACAATTAATTCATTCAATAATTTTAAAACTCGATGCTTTGATTCATAAACCACGGCAGGATATTCGCTGGCAATAATCTGTTTTAACATCGTTTGTCTTCCCTTCTTATGAGGCAAAAAACCTAGAAATAAAAATCTTTCACAGCCGACTCCAGCAATGGAAATTGCGGTCGCCAAAGCACTCGGACCAGGAACAGATTCAATTTTCACTTCATCACCACATTCATTGCGCACCAATTCGACTAAGGCGGCGCCTGGATCAGAGATTCCTGGTGTTCCAGCATCAGAAACAAGTGCTAAACTCTTCCCTTCTTTTAACCAAGAAACAATTTGGTCAGTCCGACTAAGTCCTGAATGTTGATGATAGGAAACAGTTGGTGTTTTTAATTCATAGTGTGCCAACAATGTTCGAGTGATGCGAGTATCCTCACACAAAACATAATCCGCTTCCTTTAGGATGCGAACCGCCCGAAAACTGAGATCTTCCAAATTACCAATTGGTGTTCCAACGACAAATAAAGGCATAAATAGATGTATGATTCAGTTTAAATTTTGAGATGAAATGTGAGGAAGGCGCCGGTATTGGAGTGGGCCGTATTAATTCATACGGCGAACGAACAATGACGGTACCTGACGAAGCAGTTCGCTCAAAATAAAAACTGAAAACTAAAGCATGTTATCTTTTCGTTCTTTAACATAACGAGTCCAGTCTTCAGCAATTTCGACAAAAATTTTAAATGGCGCTTCAATAATAAAGTCAAAGAAAAAGACAAAGACATTAACTTTGGAGGCTTTTTCAGAAAGCCACTTACCTACTGCGATAATCGGCATATAAAAAAGGTCTAGCAAGAAACCAATTAAATTTTCTCTCTTCTCAACAATAATCAAATCCTTAATATCTTTAGTAACAATGATGCTAAAAAAACTAACAAAAGCTAAAAAGAACATGAAAATAATCATGCTCACCCAATTGAAATGAGCCCAGGCCAATACTTTTAAAATACCATAACTAGAGGCAAAAAAGGCGGCGGTATAAAGAAAATTAAAGAAAAAATCGGTTGCACTATGACGTCTCTTGGGCGCTCTGATTAAAATTGGTTGTTTGCGTCCCATGCCAACCAAGGCAATTTCTTTGACCCCTGAGACAATTTTTTCAGTATTTTTCTTGTCAGGAGTTCGAGATAAAAGAACAATCAAAAATAACAGTACTGCTGGAAAGGAAACATTAATAATTAAAGAAGTAATATTTAATGGTTCTTTAAACCATTTAATTGCTGGGACTTCAATTAAAAAGACAAAAATTGATTTGGTTAGAAAAATATAAATAATACTTCGCAAAGCTTTTCGCCACAAACGATTATTTTCACGATGATATTTGGCAGCACAAGTCTTGCGAATATTGCCAATAAACTTATTTTCATCACGACTTAGATCCTCAAAAGCTTTCACGGGATCGCTCTGCACATTTTCTAAAAGAATGTTGTAATACAAAGAATAAACCTTTACTAAGCGATCCAGTTGCTTCACAAGCGGATGCGTTAGTTGTTCGTCAATTCTGTTTTTTAAAACTGCTAATGTGCTCGCAATATTAATAATCTCTTGATCGGATAAATTATCTTTTTCTGCACCAGCCCAAGAAGCGTTGTAATATTTAAAAAGCACCAAAGAAAGCATCGCTTCGTCATAGCGCATAAACACACGACTAATACTCAAATAAGTCTGGATTTCCAAATCTTCTTGATAAGGAAGGCTCGCTGGTAATTCTAAGTTTTTTGATAAAATACCAAACATACTTGAAACAACCGCATGTTTTACCCGATTTAAATCAAAATTTTCTTCAATTTCACAAGCCGCCAAAGATAACAACCAGCCAACCATGGTGTTTTTCTCTCCAATTAATATTTTTGCTTGATTTAAATCAGTTTTTAGATTTAATTGGGCATTAATTTGAGCAACACTATGATTTTTGAGGCGAATATATTTTTCCAACAACAAAGCTGTTTCTTTGATTTTGGTTTCGGGTAATTTATTATTCGGCAAATAACCAGCACGAATTAATTCAGCAAGGAGATGGGTGGCGAGCTGTTCACTGTTTGATTCCTTGAGAACTCCCTCGATCATTACTTGTCTTTTCAAAATCCGAATAATCGCATTCTTTCTCAATAAATGATCTTCTTCGTAATCAACTGCATTGCGAATCTTTTCATACACAAAAGAAAGCTTAGAAATCATTTCTGAAACGCTAATCTTTGGTGTGTCATCACCAGCATCGTTTTTGCCTTTTTTTTCAAGATGAATCAATTGAAAAAGATGTTTGGCTTCTAAATTAAGTTCAGCACCACGCGTTGAATCGTTACGGCGCATCAAAGTTGGACTAACCATAAAAAAATAAAACCTAGCTGGCCAAAAAAGCGACAGCATGATTTTAGAGCTAATTATCTATGTCTATTTTAGGATGTTTAGCAAAAAAAGGCAATTGGCGGGGTAAAAATAAAAAATCCCCTCCGCTTAACCAGCTTGAAGGGAAAAATTTGGAAAAAATCTAACGAGAAAATACTGGATAGTCGTAAAATATAACCTGCGCGGAAAGTGACCATTTTCCTAAACGCCTTTTTTATTTTCTATAATCATCATTAAATATTTAATATAAGTGCTGTAAAGCTTGGAGTTCCTAAGAATTAATTTTCTCTCATTTTTATCTTTTGTATAAAAAAATACTACCTTTTTAACCATTTTCTCGCCAAAATACCAGAAATGAGCGAAATCAACATCTGGATCAGAGAAACACATATCACTAAAATCTATTATTCCTTCTATTCTTTTCTTTGTCTTATTAATTATAATATTATCACCACTTAAATCAGAGTGGACAAGCGCCACCCTTCTTTTTCCCGAGGAAAAATCTTTAAATAAAGCAAGAAACTTCTCATTACTTTTACTGGGATACAAATAAACATCTATGTCTTTTTTGATTTCAAGATATATTTTTGACCAATTTGCAATTGGAATTTTACTGGAAATATTTTCTGGTAATTTCAAGGAATGGATTTTTAACATAAATACAGCCAGGTCTTCACACAATTTATTTTTTTTTATTTCTGTCAAACTATTATAAAAATCTAGAGTGAGTTCCTCCCCCCGAATTACCGGATAACAACTAAAAAACTTATTTGAATTTGCTTGATATTCTGGAATCGAAAAATTTGCCTCTTCCGCTAAGAATTTCAACAACATTTTTTCTGTTTTCAATTTTTTAACAGAATCCTGATTCTTTGGGAATCTCAAGGCAAGCTGATCGATTATCACCGTTACAAAATCAAATCCCTCATAAAATTGGGTTTTTTCTAAATCAATGTTCGGGAAATATAAACTAATTATTTTATTAATTTTTTGATTTAATTTAATTGTCATAAAATATAAATTAACTACTAATATAATAGAAGTTTTGTAATAAAAATACAAACTAATTTCAACAAAATATCTGATTATTAAATAAATCTTAAGACCTTGACAACCTTGTCTATTTTCCCTAAAATACTAATAGATTAATAAAGATAGCCGACAAGGCTGTTTTTAATTACTTTACCCAATATTTTGCAAACATTATGAACAAGTTAATTACCTACATCAAAGCCTCTATTGAGGAAATGAAAAAAGTCACTTGGCCAACCAAGAAAGAAACCACCAATTACACTATTTTGGTAATTGTTTTCAGTTTAGCAGTTGCTTTATTTCTTGGTGCTCTTGATTTCATTTTTAGTCTTGGATTAGCACAAATTATTACAAAATACTAATCGTTCTTTTTAACCCGGGCTAACAATTGGAAATTATTTATTTCTTTTGTGCCCCATTGACCGTTATGGCCAAACAGCTCTTAAACCAAGGTCGTCGCTGGTATGTTCTTCATACTTACTCCGGCTACGAAGAAAATGTCGCTCAAAATCTTAAACAAAGAATTGAGTCTCTCGACATGGAAGATAAGATTTTTAATATCTTGATTCCAACCGAAAAAAAAATTAAAATCAAGAATGGCAAAAGAAAAGTAACCGAAGAAAAGATTTTCCCAGGTTATATTTTGGTAGAAATGGAAGTAACTGATGAATCTTGGTATATTGTGCGAAATACTCCAAATGTCACTGGCTTTATCGGTACTGGTACTATTCCAACCCCAATTAGTGAAGAAGAAGTTAAATCTCTTCAGAAAAGAATGGGTGTTGAGGATCCTAAGTTCAAAATGGATGTCGCAATTGGTGATCCAGTTACCATTAATGAAGGACCATTCAAAAATATGGAAGGAAAAATTACCTCAATCGATGAGGCTAAGGGTAAAGTAAAGGTTTCCGTCACTATTTTTGGTCGCGAAACACCAGTTGAACTCGATTTCTTACAGATTAAAAAATAATTATTTATAAATAAACTTCTTCCGGTTCGTGATTTTCGATGCTTCTCCGGAAAAAGTAAAAATATATGGCGAAGAAAATTAAGACAAAAATTAAATTACAAATCACCGGCGGACAAGCAAACCCTGCTCCTCCAGTCGGTCCAGCTTTGGGTCAACATGGCTTAAACATTGCCGAGTTCTGCCAAAAATTCAATGACCAAACTAGAGCAACTCGCATGGGCGATGTTGTGCCAGTTGAAATCACTGTTTACGAGGACAGAACTTATGATTTTATCCTGAAAACTGCTCCAGCTTCTGAATTAATCAAGAAAGCTGCTGGCATCAAAAAAGGTTCAGCAAAATCAAAGAGTGATAAGGTTGGTTTAATCACCAAAGAACAGTTAGAAGAAATCGCAAAAACTAAAATGTCCGACCTAAATGCTAACAGTATTGAAGGAGCAATGAACATTATCGCTGGTACTGCCCGCAATATGGGAGTAGAAATCAAGTAATTATTAATTAATGATTTGTGGGAGTTAGTCGATTGACTAACGTTTACCACGATCAAAAATATATGAAAAAAGAACAAGGAAAAAAGACGAGCGCAAATGTAGCCAAAAAGAAAGCTGCAAATGCTGAATTGTTCGATCGCAACAAAGTTTACACTTTAGCAGAAGCGATTGAAATTGCTAAAAAATCTAGTACGGTGAAATTTGATGCTTCAATTGAAGTGCATTTTCGTCTTGGTATCAATCCAAAAAAAGGAGACCAACAGGTCAGAGGCGCAGTAAGTTTGCCTCATGGTACCGGAAAAACCGTCAAGGTTGCCGCTTTTGTCACCACCGATAAGGAGAAAGAGGTGAAAGATGCGGGAGCTGATTATGTTGGGGGAGAAGAGTTGATTGAAGAAATCAAAAAATCTGAAAAGACTGATTTCCAAGTCGCTGTTGCTACTCCTGATATGATGAAAAGTTTGGCTTCAATCGCCAAAATTTTAGGAACCAGAGGTTTAATGCCTTCACCTAAAAACGATACTGTCACCTTGAACCCAGCAAAAGCAGTCATGGAATTAAAGAAAGGAAAAATTTCTTTCAAAAATGATGACACCGGGAACTTGCATGCAGTTATTGGGCGAGTAAGCTTTGATAGCGCTAAGCTCATGGAAAACTACCAGACACTTTTGGACACTGTTAAAAAGGCAAAACCGCCAACAGCCAAGGGTTCTTATTTAAAAAATGTAGCCATCTGTTCGTCGATGGGTCCTGGTATTAGAGTAACTATTTCCTAAGCAAACCGCACCGCTCCGATAAAGAGCGGCCGGTCTAGACCATTTCCGTGGTTTGGACCGGCCGTTTTTTTTATTGACCAAAAATGCTATAATAACTTCATGAAGATTGAATTTTGTTTGCCAGTCTATAACGAGTCCCTGATTCTCCAAAAAAATTTGGACGCCCTTTTAAATTATTGCGAAAAACAAAACTTTTCTTTTGATTGGCAAGTTATTATTATTGTGAACGGCTCATCTACTGAATTTGAGAATCTCGCTTTTCAAATAGCGCAGAAACAACCAAGTCAAGTAAAAACGATCATCTATAAAGAAAAGGGTCGCGGTCAAGCAGTTAAAAAATATTGGCTCTCTAGCTTGGCCGATATTTTAGTATATATGGACGTTGATTTAGCGGTCTCACTCGACAACATTCCAAATTTAATTAATCCAATTATTCAAAATACCCACGATCTCACAATTGGCTCTCGAATGATGCCTGGCTCAAAAAGAGATCGTTCCTTAGCCCGTGAAGCCAGTTCACAAATTTATGTCCTCTTGTCTCGCTTAATTTTAAAACATGATTACTCTGATTTGCAATGCGGTTTTAAAGGAATCAGACGATCTTTTTTTGAAAAAATTGCCCCAAAAATAAAAGACAATTTTTGGTTTTTTGATACAGAATTAATTTATTTCACCAAAGAAAGCCAAGGAAGAATTCTAGAAATTCCAGTCAATTGGTCAGAAAATCGCTTTGGATTTCGAAAAAGTAAAGTAAATGTTTTTCGAGACAGTCTCTTGTTTATTCAAAAACTAATTGAATTACGCCTCAGAAAAAAGATTGACTAGCTTTTCAGAAATTGCTAATATTCCTCTTGTAAGGCCAGAAAGGTCGTTCTTACGCTAAAAATTAACCGCTCACGCGAAAATACAAAAATAAGATGAAGAAATTATTCGTTGGTGGACTTGCTTTCAAAACTACTGAAGAAGGTCTACGCAGTTTGTTCGCTCAAGCCGGAGAAATCGAGTCAGCAGTGGTCATCATGGACCGCATGACTAATCGCTCAAAAGGTTTTGGTTTTGTGGAAATGACCACAGAAGAAGAAGCTCAAAAAGCAATTTCGATGTTCAATGGAATGGAATTCGAAGGTCGTCGCATCGTTGTTAACGAAGCTCGCCCACTTGAAAGACGCTAAGAACAGCTCAATTCAAAAATAAAGAAAAAACACTCCGCGAGGGGTGTTTTTTTGTTTTTAGTCAATAATGTAATTAACAATAATGTAATTATTGTTGACAAAGTATTAATAATATGATACAGTTTCTGAGCGTATCTAGAAAATAGTAGCGCCCCGCCCTTTGAAAAAATTTGTTTTATCTGAACCTTGAATTATCTATTTAGAAGCTGAAATTCGGCTTTTAACTGATAATTCAAATCATTTAAAAACAAACAAATAACAAAAAAATGAAAAAGTTAGTATTTTTAGTATTTATGATTTCATTTGCTTTTATAGCAAATGGACAGGTATTTTTTCAAATGAACACCGGTCCAAGTGATGTTTTTTCCAGTATTAGCCATTGCGGTAATAATATATTTATAGGGACAAACAAAAAGATTATTCGAAGTAATGATTTGGGAGTCACGTGGCAACAATCGCTAATTGTGAATAACAATCCTTTCTTTTACATAAATAAGATAATCTTTTCTGGAAATGTCGGGTTAGCATTGAGTTCTGAAAAAACTATATTTTGCACAAATAACGGCGGTGATTCTTGGAACGAAATACAAATTAATGGACAGTACACAAGTCTACAAGATATTTGCTTTGGTCCTAATCAAAATGAAGCTTTTCTCTTGGTGGAGGATTCCAGTGGAAACGGAGGGTATATTTTAAAAAGTATTGATTATGGAGTAACTTGGAATAATATCAACAGTTGTATCTGGCAAAATTATATCCCAGTTAGTATGTGTTGGAAAAATGACACAGCCTACGTGGGTATTAGAGCAAAAAATAATAATAACCAGCAAATATCTCTACTTGCCAGGTTGTCAGGTCCATTTTTTTCGGTATTAATTGATACCTTAAGTTCCCATCTTCTCTACTTGAAATCATTGCAAATTCTACATGATGATTTAATTATCTATGGAGTCAATTCATCAATGACAGGATGTATTGGTAAAAAAAATATTAAAGATAATTTAAATCAAGCAGAAACATACTTTAATTCCTTATCATTAAATTGGGCATCTAACTTATACGTATCAAACAATTATGAGGCTGTTTTTTCAAATTTTCAAGGACAAATTAATTCTATTAATTTATCTGGAGATATTGGAAACACCATGATCCAAAATAATTACTATAACCAGGGTGACCAATTTGTCAGTGTAGATGTTGTTAACGGATTTACATATGCCGTTGGAGTCTATGGACTCGCAAAAACAAACAACACCTGGGTAACAGCTAGTATTTCAGAAAATCCAAATAGCACCCCTGAAATAATCTGCCAGAATCCTTTTTCCGAAGAATTGAAAATAAAATCTTACGAAAAAGGAATCCTCCAAATCTACAGTATTGATGGAAAAATTGTTTTTGAAAGCATTAAGGCTGACGAAGAAATAAAAATTTTCACCGCTGATTTCCCAAAAAGAATGTATATTATCAAAATAAACGAGAAAACAAAAAAAATTTGTAAACAATAAAAAACAGAGCTTAACTAACCAGTTAAGCTCTTTTTATATCTAAAAAATCATTTTATCTCCGATAAACAAAAAACTTATACAACAAGAAATTCCACGAAACCGCCAAAACTACATTCGCCAAACGAACTAATAGATAGTTAAAGCCAAAATAATCGAAAAAGCAGGACATCCAAATGATTGCCACAAAATAATTAAAAATAGCAACAACCAAAAAACGAAAAGCTTCTCTACTAACCAGACTTTTAGAGTGAAAAGTCCAAATTTTATTTACAAAGAAAACAAAACTAGTAATCAAAATCTGATTAACAACCACCGCGAAAACTGGTGAAAAACCAAAACCCTCCTTTAACAAAAGGAGGGTGCTAATATCAAAAACAAACGCCGAAAAACCAGTCAAAAAATAAAATAAAAATTCCCTGCTCCAAAACTTTTTAAAAAATTTTAAGACTACTTTTTTCATCAACTATTTACTAGTTTTCTTTTTGCTGATCATTTTTTTTGCTTTTTTAACTTCTTCTTGGACTTCTGGCTTCGGATCTTCGCTGATATTTTTTTCGTAATTTTTAATTGCTTTTTGCAGTCCCTCAACAGCCATAATCGAACAATGAACTTTTTGCTGAGGCAAGCCACCAAGATCTTCAACAATTTCTTTCCATTTAAAATTCTTGGCGTCTTCAATAGTCATTCCTTTTATTTTCTCAGTCATAACAGATGCAGTCGCAATATTAGAAGCACAGCCAAAAGATAAGAATTTTACATCTTTAATTTTTCCTTTATTAATTTTCAAGTAGAAATTCAATTGATCACCGCAAACCATATT
>CAINDR010000016.1 GCA_903847415.1 Candidatus Falkowiibacteriota bacterium | reverse complement strand
TCGGACGGATATTTCGTTTCAACTGTAGGCGTTGATGAGAAACAACTCAGGCGATACATACAGCTTCAGGGGCAAGAGGACAGAGGACAAGCGAAGCTTGAGATATAAAATACCGAGTCCGTCAGGGCTCGGTAGGTTATTTATTTTCTATCTGGCGAAATATCTAAATCTTTCACTAATTTTATTCCTGTTTTTATATATTCATCAAAATTCTTTCTTTTCAAAAATTTATTTTTTAATTTCATCTGAAGTTCTACTAATTGAGGATAATTATGATGAGTATAATATCCTGATTTATCCCATGGCCAAAAAGATTGAGCTTCGGGTGTTAATGACGTCAGAGCAAAGGCGGCAATTTCTGCCAAGGACCAAACTTGATTATCGTTCAACCCAGCGTCAGAATAATTATGGCGATAGATTTCAAAATAATGAGACAAAATTAATTCATGTGCAGTAATTCTTCTTTGAGCATAGGCATTTTCTTTCCACCAACGAACAATTTTATTTCCATTTCCCCAATTTGAAATTCCTTGATGAACAGGAGAAATAACACATTTGTAACTATTATAATACCAGTTATAACCAGTGACATTCTCAATGTATTTTGAAAATTTTACATCAATCTCATCCCAAGATTTTTGATATTCAACGCAGGAATATTTTAAATAACGATTTAATGTTTTATATTCACTTTCAATCTCTGATTTCTTAAACCAAAAACCAGAAAATTGAAGATCATATTTTTTATTGATGCAAAAAGTTAAAGCCATAAAATCGTTTAATAATTTTCCTATTTAAATTATAACAAATTATTTTGTTTTTAAAAAGTTATTATTTTTTCTTAATATTTTTAAAAAACATTTGAGAATACTCTCTTTAAAAAAATAACATTTGACAAAATTTAATATTCGGGAGATAATCTATCTACTAGTACAAACCGTGTTAATTAACAAATAAATAGTATTATGGAAAAAAATCAAGAAAAAAGCCAGTTGTGTTTTAAAGTGCCCAGCAAAATAAGCCGAGAAAAGGTGCAAAAAAACATAAATCTTAAAAACTTTAGAGGATCTTCTAGTTCTCAAAGTTGCCGATGCGCATGTAGCTGCACAGACGGTTATTAATTATTTTAAGGGGGGCACGTAACTCTATGTCACGGCCCCTATTTTTCAAACAAAATAAAAAATCACAGAAATGAAAACAAACAAAATGCCGCGCGAAGCGCTAAGATTTTCAAGATTTTGCCATCTTTTGCCTTGCAAAGATAATCAGTTTTTACTTTTTCATTCTTTAAATATGGAAATCATATTTTTAGTAAGTGGATTCTCTAAAATTGTCGAATATTTTAAATATGGAAAAACTGCCGATGCAATAATCCAGCAAATGACATTAAATGAGAAAGAAAAGAGCATTTTTATTAAACTTATCAAGCAACTTCTTGAATACAAAATGCTAGTACCGGTTAATTATGACGAAACAGAATTAATTAATCAGATTCGCAATGAACATCTATCTGGACCAGCAATTAATTTAATGTATTTAATTTTGACTGATCAATGCAATTATGCATGTACTTACTGCTTTGTTGAGGGCCCTATGCCGGAAGATTATAAATTTTCTTACATGAGCACTAAAATGGCAAAAAAAAGAATTAACCTTTTTGCTGATTGGAGCCAAAAAAAAGAATCAAAGAACAAATCTATTCTTTTTTATGGAGGAGAGCCGCTATTAAATAAAAAAACTTTTATAGATGCTGTATTATATATTCAGAAACTAAAAGAAATTAATGCTTTGCCAAAAAATACAGACATAAGCATAATCACAAACGGATCATTAATAACAAAAGAAATTGCTAAATTTATTTATGATAATAAAATAAATATTGGCTTATCTATTGATGGCGAATCATCCTTTAATAATATTTGTCGAAAATTTATTTCAGGAGAAGGAACTTTTGATGCAATTTATAATGGTTATTGTAATTTAATAGATGCGGGAGTTAAAGATGTTGGAATATCTCTCACTGTTGGATATCACAATATTGACAATCTTTTAGAAAACACAAAATACATTATTGATAAGTTTTCTGTAAAAAGTCTCGGATATAATATTCTTATGGATAGTGAAAATAAAATTATAACTACCCCAGAATATGCCGAAAAAGTTTCAGATAAAATAATAGAATGTTTTAAATATCTCCGTGAAAGAGGAATATTTGAAGACAAAATGATGAGAAAAGTTGAATTTTTTGTTAATAAAAAAATTTATCCAAATGATTGTGCTGCTTGCGGAAGACAGGTTGTCGCTCTGCCAAGTGGAGAAATAGGTCCATGTCAAGCATTTATGGGTTCAAAAAAATATTTTTCAA
This sequence comes from Candidatus Falkowiibacteriota bacterium, assembly GCA_903847415.1. GTDB lineage: Bacteria > Patescibacteriota > Patescibacteriia > Patescibacteriales > UBA12465 > CAINDR01. The sequence continues at coordinate 3,397 of CAINDR010000016.1, read as the reverse complement.
AAAATACAAAAAAATTTTCACCATATGAAAACGAAACTTTTTTCGAATGGTCCAAAAGATCTCCATTATCAATGACTCAATGTTATAACTGTATAGCAGTCGGCCTTTGCGGTGGTGGATGCCCGTGCCGTGCACAAATAAGAAACGGGGATATTTGGGCGATAGATGAGATATTTTGTCGTTATTCAAAAAAAATTGTTAACTGGATAATAAATGATTTCGCAGAACAAAATGGATTATAAAAAATCCCAAAAAGGACTATTTAAAAAATAGTCCTTTTTAATATAAAAAGTGATGTGGCTCCCTTTCAAGTGAGTCTTTTTTATTTTTCTAAACCTTTATTCTATTAAATCAACAAACCAACAATTAATAAGGCTACGATGTTCAGAACTTTAATCATTGGGTTGATCGCTGGACCAGCAGTGTCTTTGTATGGATCGCCAACTGTGTCACCAGTAACCGCTGCCTTGTGGGCATCAGAACCTTTACCACCAAAGAAACCAAGTTCAATATATTTCTTAGCATTATCCCAAGCACCACCACCGGAAGTCATCGAAATTGCGACAAAGATTCCAGTAATAATTGAACCAACCAACAAACCGCCCAAAGCTTCAACACCATGAGTCTTTCCAAAACCAAAACCAACAATGATAGGCACAACAACTGGAATTAGAGCTGGCAAAATCATCGCTTTTAAAGCTGCCTTGGTAACGATATCAACAGTGCGGCCATAGTCTGGTTTTTCAGTGTTGTTCATAATTCCTGGTTTTTCTTTAAACTGAGCGCGCACATCTTCAACAACTGAGCCAGCAGTTTTTCCAACCGCACTCATTGCCAAAGCACCAAAATAATAAGGTAATAAACCACCCAAGAATAAACCAATTAAAACATAAGGATTGTTAATCAAGAATTCAGCACTACCGCCAGAAGCTTTAATTTTGTAAGTAAAATCAGCAAACAAAACTAGAGCAGCCAAAGCAGCAGAACCAATCGCATAACCTTTAGTAACTGCTTTGGTGGTATTTCCAACTGCATCCAAAGGATCGGTAACATTGCGAACATCATCACCTAACTCAGCCATCTCAGCGATACCACCAGCATTATCAGTAATTGGCCCATAAGCGTCGATTGTCACAATGATGCCAGCCATTGAAAGCATGGACATCGCTGCTACTGCAATCCCATAAATACCAGCCAAACTATAAGCACCGAAAATAGCTAAACAAATCACAATTACCGGCCAAGCAGTGGACTTCATGGAAACTGCTAAACCAGCAATTACATTTGTGCCATGACCAGTCTTACTAGCTTCAGCAATGCTTTTTACTGGAGAAAAAGCAGTTGAAGTATAATATTCAGTAATAAACACTAAAGCGCCGGTTACTACCAAACCAATTAAAGTTGAAAAATAAATATTCATTGCCAATACTTGATCAGAAAACATGATTTTAGTAATTGGATAAAAAGCGATTGTCGATAAAACTCCAGCTGCAATCAAGCCTTTATACAAAGCACCCATGATGTTATTTTTCTTGCCCAAACGAATAAAGAAAATTCCGATAATTGAAGCGATAATTGAAAGCGCGCCAATCACTAAAGGAAAGAGAACAATGTTTTCATTATCCACAAACAAGAGAGAACCAAGGACCATTGTCGCAATTGAAGTTACTGCATAAGTTTCAAACAAATCAGCAGCCATTCCTGCGCAATCACCAACGTTATCACCAACGTTATCAGCAATAACTGCTGGATTACGAGGATCATCTTCTGGAATACTGGCTTCAACCTTTCCAACAAGATCAGCGCCAACATCAGCTGCCTTGGTGTAAATTCCACCTCCTAAACGAGCAAAAATGGAAATCAAGGATCCACCAAAACCAAAGCCAATCAAGGCATGAAGATCATGGGTTAAAAAATAAAAACCAGCTGTTCCCAGTAAAGCAAGTCCAACGACCAACATCCCGGTAACACTGCCGCCTTTAACGGCGACATTTAAGGCTTTTTTCATTCCCCCTTTTGCAGCTTCCGTTGTTCGAACATTAGCTCGGACACTAACATGCATTCCAATATAACCAGTAAGTGCGGACAAAACAGCACCAACTAAAAAGGCAACAGCGGTCATCCAACCTAAAACTGGACCAAGAATCAAAAACAAAATAGCGGCAACAATCGCCACTGAGCGATATTGACGATTTAAGAAGGCGTTTGCCCCCTCTTGAATAGCACGAGCAATCTCCTGCATTTTTGCATTACCAGCAGGAAGTTTAAAAATTCCTCGAATCGTTACTAAGCCATAAACAATGGCCAAAATTGCCGAACCAAGGATAAGATAAGTGGAGTTCATAATTTTTATAATTATATAATTGATTATTTTTCTTCAATATTTTTTTCTAATTCTGTCACAACCTCTTCGTTGATAGCAAGATTACCATCTTCTTCGCTAGTAACCACCTTCACTTCTCCACCTTCAGATGAACCAATAATATCAATCTTCCAGTTTGTTAAGTGAGCGGCCAAGCGCACATTCTGACCAGCTTTACCAATAGCTAAAGATAATTTATCTGCACTAACTTTTACCGTTGCTTTGTGTTCCGCCTCATTAATTTCTAAACTAATAATTTTTGCTGGCGCCAAAGCATTGGCAATAAATTTTTCTGGATTTTCATCATATTCAATAATATCAACCTTTTCACCACCTAATTCTTGAATAATAGTTTGGATACGAGCTCCTCTTTGACCCACACAAGAACCGACTGGATCAACATTCTCAACATCTGTCCAAATCGCAACTTTCGAACGAGAACCAGCTTCACGAGCAATCGCTTTAATTTCAACTAATCCATTTGCGATTTCAGGAATTTCTAAAATAAAAACTTTTTTAAGAATTTCTTCGGACTTACGTGATAAAATAATTTCTGGTCCCTTGTTTCCGGAGCGAACCTCTTTGATATAGACCTTAATTCTTTCACCTGGATTGTAATGTTCATTAAAAATCTGTTCCTCTACCGGTAAAATACCAATTGCTTTTCCAAGATCAACCAAAACAAATCTTCCTTCGCGACGCTGAACAATACCAGAAACGACTTCTTTTTCTTTTCCCTTAAATTCCGAGAGAACCATATCGCGCTCAACTTCTCGCAACTTTTGAATAATTACTTGTTTAGCAGTTTGAGCGGCCATTCGACCATAACTATCAGGAATTGGTAATTCGGTCACAATCTCATCACCAATAGTGGCGCCATGTTTCATTATTCCCGCTTCTTTCAATTGAATATCTGTTTTTGGATTGAACTTTTTAACCTCCTCTTCATCGGCACCACGAACAACATCTTCTTTTTTTTCTTCTTTTTCTGGTCGACGAATTCCTTCTTGCTGGTCTCTAAGTCTTTCGAGCATT
>CAINDR010000015.1 GCA_903847415.1 Candidatus Falkowiibacteriota bacterium | reverse complement strand
ATGATTAATATCTATATGGATTATTATAATAACAGGAGATATCAATGGGATTTAAAAAAGATGACCCCGGTACAATACCGAAATCATCTTTTAGCTCGAGTCTAGTTTTTACCCCGTGTCCACTTTTTGGGGTACAGTTCAGTAATAGCTTATTTTTGTTAGTGCGGAGAGAGAGGGATTCGAACCCTCGATCCTCGTAAAAGGATAACACCTTAGCAGGGTGCCCCATTCAACCGCTCTGGCATCTCTCCATATTTTAATCAAGATAAACGCGGGCAATATTCCCGCGCCAATCGCTTTGTGCTATAATTACTATATACAATAATTATTTTAATGTCAATTTGTCCATATGGCAAACGAAGAACAAAAAAACGATAAAATTACTAGTATTTCCTGGAAAATACCAAGTCGAGAACAACACGAACGAGGACGAAATTGGTATATTATGGCTGGTGTTTTTTTGGTTATTTGTTTATTTTTTTCTTTCTTTGAAATTAAAGATTATCGTCCAATATTTATGGGCTATAATTCTAATTTTCTGTTTGTGGTGATTATTCTTCTTGCTGGAATCGTGATGTTTATTAATGAAAGAAATGAGCCAACAGAAATTGAATTTTCAGCTGACGGAGATGGTCTAAAAATTGGTGAAAAATTCTATGATTACGATATCATTAAAGATTTTTCCGTCTTATACAAACCAAAAGAAGAGATTTCAAAGCTATATTTTGAATTCAAAAGCTCAATTCAGCCCCGCTTAAGTCTAGAAATTGGCGACCAAAACCCGATTGTTATCAGAAACTTTTTTCTCCGCTATCTCAAAGAAGACCTCGAGCGTCTCAACGAACCTCTCTCCGAGCAACTAAGCAAAGCCCTCCGCCTTTAAAGCCATCTTTTTCAAGGTTGACATTTTTTAATTATTTCCCGATAATAAGGGAGTTGGCTTCTATAGTTTAATGGATAGAACGCAAGATTGCGGATCTTGTAATCCAGGTTCGATTCCTGGTGGGAGCACCATCAATAAATCAGAAAATCCGGCTCTAGTCGGATTTTTTATTATCATTGACAATTTTCGACTAAAGTACTAATGTTGATTTATTCATTTAAAAAAATAAAGTCATGAAACAAATTCTTAACTTTAAATGCGAGCATCTCCTAACTTTTGCAAATGAGCATGCTGAGACATTCAAGCCAACAAACAGTGAACACGCCGACCCCGTGTCCACTGAAACCACAAAAACAGTAGTCCTGCAAAATGACGCACTGGCCATCTTTGACCAAGAAAACGGCAAGGTCAAAATCCTCTGCAGCAAGTTGTTAGCTGGGGATTGTCTTGAGACAAGAGTCATTTGCCACTACCGACGCGAATAGATAGATGACACAATTAAACCGCAACCAAAATGCGGTTTTTTATTTTTTCAATCTCGACCAAAAATGCTATAATTTTGATATATGCTATTGCTCAACAGCCCCCTATCCGATCTCAAGGGTGTAGGAAAAACAACTGTCACTAAATTAAAGAAATTAGGCCTTTTAACAGTGTCTGACCTGATTTTTTATTTTCCTTTTCGATATAACCGCTTTGAAAATGCCGGTAGCATTGCCGATCTCCAAGAAGGACAAGAAGCTCAGGTGCTTGGGTATGTCGATTTAATCAACAACCGGCGTAGTGCTCGCCGAAAAATGAATCTCACAGAGGCGATTGTCCAAGATGATAGCGGTATTTTAAAGGTAATTTGGTTCAACCAGCCATATATTGCCAAAAATCTCCAAGTTGGTGATCTAGTTTCTTTGGCTGGACGAGTCAGTGAACAGTTTGGTGGTCTTTGTTTAATATCCCCCGTTTACGAAAAAATTACCAATCAGCAAGAAACTAGCACCCAAAATCTACACAACACCAAGGGCATTATCCCAAATTATCACCTAGTGGAAGGTCTAACCAGCAAACAGCTGCGCTATTTACTGAAACAAGTTTTACCTCTAGCTGGCGAACTAAAAGATTCTTTACCAACAGAAATTATTCAAGAATATGGCTTAATTTCTTTGCCAGCAGCTATTAAAAAAATTCACTTTCCTGAAGATGAGGCTCACCTCGAAGAAGCTAAAAGGCGTCTTGGTTTTGAAGAATTATTTGTCTGGCAATTAAGAGCTCAACTGATCAAACGTCAACTAAAAGGACGACAAGCTTACAAAATTTCTTACAACGAAACGGCTACCCGCCAATTTGTTTCAAACCTACCCTTCTCTTTAACTGCTGGCCAAAAAAAATCCGGCTGGGAGATTCTTTTAGATTTAGAAAAAAACATCCCCATGTCCAGATTGTTGCAAGGTGATGTTGGTAGTGGAAAAACCATAGTCACTGCTTTAGCGGTTTTAAATACTAAATTATCAAATACTGGTAAAACGCTAATCATGGCGCCAACTGAAATTTTAGCCAGCCAGCATTTTGAGACCTTCAAAAAACTGTTTCCAGAAAACCTGAAAATTGCCCTCCTCACTAGCGGACGAAAAGAAGCTAATTGGCAACTTGGCAAAATAAAAGCAAGCGAGATTGCTAGTGACGCTGACTTGATTATCGGAACTCACGCCCTGATTAGTGACAAAGTTTCCCTGGCGCCAGTCGCTCTAGCGATTGTCGACGAACAACAGAGATTCGGTGTTTTACAAAGAAAAAAGCTATCAAGCTTGAATGGATTAAATAATTTGTGTCCTCACTTTTTATCTCTAAGTGCTACCCCAATTCCCCGCTCTTTGGCCTTAGCCCTTTACGGCGACTTAGATCTTTCAATTATTGATGAACTGCCGGCTGGTCGAAAAACAGTAATTACTAAAATAGCCAAAGAGAACCAAAGGGAAACAGTTTATCAATTCGCCAGACAAGAATTAAAAAAAGGCCGACAAATGTTTGTGGTCTGTCCTTTGATTTCCCCATCCGATAAACTTGGCTCAAAATCTGCCAAGGAAGAAGCTGAAAAATTAAAAGAAATTTTTCCTGATTTCAAAATATCCCTACTACACGGAAAATTAAAAAGTTCTGAAAAAGAAAAAGTAATGACTGAATTTTTAGATCAAAAAACTCAAATTTTGGTGAGCACTGCGGTTATTGAAGTTGGGATTGATATTAAAAATGCCAATCTCATTCTAATTGAAGGATCAGAACGTTTTGGTCTAGCCACTCTTCACCAATTCAGAGGACGAGTTGGCCGCGGAGAAGAGCAATCTTATTGTTTTCTTTTCACTGAAAGCAACAATCTCGAAACTACTAAAAGATTAGAGGCTCTAGTTAAACATCATAATGGTCGCGAATTAGCAGAGGAAGATTTGAAATTACGAGGAGCAGGAGAAACATATGGCTTCCTCCAATCTGGTTTTCCGGAATTAAAAATCGCTTCTCTTTTTGATTACCAACAAATCAAAGCAGCGCAAACAAGTGCTGAAAAATTAATCAAACTAGACCCAGAATTAAAAAACTGGCCAAAACTAAAAACAAAAATTGGCCAAATTGAAGAAGGTCTTCATCTGGAATAAAAAAAGACCTTTTTTAAAAAAAGGTCTCAAAGTCTTACATTGGTTTCCCTATCCAGGGAATCAATTTGATCAACTGGTCCCTACAAAAATCAGGACCCAGCAAAATCAAAATGAAGATACTCCAAAGAGAGCATATCCCCAAAAAAACCAAACCTGCTATTCCTATTCCAATATAGTCACTAACTAACGAGCTACCAGTATTGCTAAGAGCGATGCCGATAATTGCAATCAGAACTAATAAAATTGTAATCAGGTTAAAAAACCCGATTACCATCAGAACTCTCATTATAAAAATGCGAGTTTTTTTGCCGTTTTCAGCATAAAAACGACAAATCATTTTTTTCATTTTTTTCATTTTTTCCATTTATATAAACAGCGCTTACCCCAACTTTTGTTGATCTCGCACTGTTTTCTTTTTTTAATTAACAATCCCAAAAACTATTTTAATAATAACACTAAATAAATTATATGTCAAGATATATCAATTATTTTGCCTAATAACAGAGCAAAAAACTAAGAGAAAAATTCCTTTAACTGCTCCAGACTCTTAATTTTAATTAATTTTAGCTTTCCTGCTTTTATTTCTGAATCGGGAATAATTGCCTCCTTGAACCCAAGCTTTTCCGCTTCTTTTAGTCTTTGCTCCAGCCGACTAACCGGACGCAGTTCACCAGACAAGCCTACTTCCCCAAGAAAAACTGTGGTCCGTGATAATTTTTTGTTACTGGCCGAAGAAATAATTGCCGCACATACTGCTAGGTCCAAACCAGGATCACTAATTTTCAAACCACCAACCACATTCAAGATAATATCCCGACTACTCAAATCAAGACCTGCGCGCTTCGAAATCACTGCCGCCAAAACTTGTAAACGATTCGAGTCAAAGCCAGAACATTTCCGTTGCGGATAACCAAAAACCGTTTTAGTAACTAGGGCTTGAATATCCACCATAAAAGGACGAGTCCCTTCAATCACACAACTAACTGCCGAGCCAGATAAAAAATCCTCCCCATTAGATAAAAAAATAGCGCTCGGGTCAAGGATTTCCTTAAATCCGGTGCCAGTCATTTCTAAAACTCCCAATTCATTAACTGAGCCAAAGCGATTTTTACTAGAACGAAGCAAAGAATATTGATGAGCATCCTCATTTTCTAAATATAAAACCGTATCAACAATATGCTCCAATGATTTTGGACCAGCTACCTGACCATCTTTAGTGATATGACCAATTAAAATCACTGCGACGTTATGCTCTTTAGCTAATTCTAAAAACTTAATCGCTGCTGCCCTAATCTGACTAACACTACCCGCTTCCGAAGGCATTGACGCTGAATAAACGGTTTGAATAGAATCAACAATAATTAAGTCTGGTAATAATTTTAAAGCAACTGCGGCAATTTTTTCAATATTAGTTTCACTTAAAAATTTTAAATGACTCAAATCGCAATTCAAGCGAATTAGTCGAGCCTTAACTTGCGAAGCACTTTCTTCACCACTAACATAAAAAACCTCCTTGCCATTTAAGGCGTTCGCTAATTGGGCTGCTAAAGTGGACTTCCCAATTCCCGGTTCGCCAGCCAATAAAGTTAAAGATCCTTCTGGTAATCCACCGCCAAGAACACGATCAATTTCCCCTAAGCCAGTTAAAAAACGTTTTGGACCACTCCCGGAAATAGCTGCCAAATCAATAATTTCCGCACCAGAAATTCTTTTATACGCCTCTTCTTGAGTTTTCTTCCCCTTAGCTTTGGCATCAACAATCTCGGTTTCCTCATTTAAAGTCCCCCAAGAACCGCATTCCAAACAACGCCCACTCCATTTCGGATATTGGGCGTCGCAATGACTACAGACAAAAATGTTTTTAATCTTTGCTTCGGGCATTTGATTATTTTTACTTAAATTATTTAGAGATAACCACCTTCATTAATCGCTCCAAGTCATCATAACTCAAGCTACCAGAGAATTGCTGACCATTAACATAAACTGTTGGCACAGCGATTATTCCCAGAGCTTCTCCTTCGGAAATATTACTAGTAGTTATTTTTTGCTGACCTTGACCCAGACATTCTTGAAAAATTTTCTTATCCAACTGCGCTCTTTCAGCGAGATCAATTAAAAGAGTGCGATTATTTTCCAATTGTTCTGATTTTGAAATCGCCTCACCATTATAAAGCGAATCTTGCTGAGAAACCTCTTCGCGATTTAAATAAGACAATAAAATGTCATGATATTCCCAGAAAGATTTCTGTTCGCCCGCACAACGGGCTGCCTTAGCCTCTTGTCTAGAAATTTGGTTATTATTTGGAAAATCCTTGCGTACTAAAAATATTTTATCCGGATAATTGGCTACTAATTTTTTTAAAATTCCTTCTTGATTGCGACTATCTTGAGAGTTATAATCAGCAAAGTAAAATATTTTGACAGGTGCGCGCAAATTACCACGATAAACATCGTCTTGAGTCCAAATTGGTTGAGCCTGATTAGTGTTAAACATCCCACTAACTGTTGGATCCAAGGCCGCTCCTGATTCTTTTAACTTATTAACAAAAAGCTCCTGCACTAATTTGGAATCTGTGTTAAGAAGAGTTTGAAAATTATCATAATAAGAATTTAATTTAATCAGTGTAAACAAAACCACCGAGAAAATTACCCCAACCAAGGAAAAAATCACAAATAAAAGATTATGTCTTTTAATTTTTTTAGGCGCAACGTTTTCCACTACTAACGGTTCAGAATTTTTCAAAACTTTCTTCCGAGTTATTTTCCGAACAATAGTAATTGGCTTCTTTTTTACCAAAGGTTTTTTAAGAGCAGCTGGTTTCTTGGTTTTCTTTTTTGGCTGATCCTCTGGCGTTTTAATTATTTTTTTTGTCATAATTATTTTTGCCAACTAGCGCTATCTGCTTTCCAGATGCCACCCTCCTTGGCCATATTTAAAGTCAATTGTTGATCAAAATAAGCACCAGCTGATCCCCCTTGAGTTTCTTGACGACGAGTCATGATAGTAATTTCTGCCACACCTTTAGTTGGATCAAAACTCAAAACTTGAGCGCTAACCGCCTTGGTGATCATTCCATAATACTCACCATTTCCCGCTTTTTCTTTCTTCAAATCAAGTAAATATTTTTCTGCCCACTCGGACATACTTTTCGTCATAAAAATTTTTAAATCTTCAATATTTGCATAATTAGAATGATTTGAAAATGACCCAAATCGTTCCGCAAAAGACATCGCAATTTTTTTGACTGCCTCAGCATCTGCTTCTCTTTTTGGTTCTTTGGAGACATCAAATTTACGATAATCACGAGGTTGATTACCTGGAGTACTGGTATTAATTAGCTTGTCCGAACCAACAATTTGACCATTTTGATCAAGCACCTGTTCGTTAAGAGCAGCTTTTTTATTTCTACTTACCACAAACCAAACAATTAGAGCGATCATGATCAAGGCAAGTGCCATGATTAAAAAACTAACTTTCTTCTTATTCTCCATCATATATTTTTAAATTTAAAAAAATAATCTAGGCAGCCGCCTCTTCTTCTCTGACACTTTTTTCATATTCTTTTTTAGCTTCTTCAATTTCCAACAATTGACGTGGGTCGGAAGTAATTAACTGATCCTCAGAATAGGATGCCACCACTTTCATTGCGACATGTTTATTCCCAGCAAAGAAAATTCCCTCTCCTAATCCACATTCTAAAAGTAGATATTTTTCACCTTCAGTCAACAAAAAGGTTTTTTGAATTAATTCAATTGCCGCTGGTGATTGCTTTAAAAGAATCTGCAAAGATGAGTTAGTTACAATCGCTTTTCCGTAGGGCGAGGTTAAAAAGTCATTAACATCCTGAGTAATGGTTGTTACCCCTAAATAATATTTACGGCATCTCTTTACTAAGGCAAAAATAAACTTCGCGGAATCTTCGTTTTGCATCATCCACCAAGCTTCATCAATTACTAAAATTCTTTTTTTAGTCTCACTGCGAACAACGTTCCAGATATAATTAACAATAGTGTAAATCGCAATTGGTCGCAGTTCATCTTCCAAATCACGAACTGAAAAACTAACGAGCTGATTATCCATCTCCACATTCGTAAAATTATTCAATAAACCAGCAAAAGTTCCTTCAGTATATTTTTTTAATCTTAAAGCCAGATCGGCACCACCCTCCATGCCTTCTAGAACTTGCTCAAAATCACTCATCGTTGGAGCCTCGATTTTACTGAGATCAGCGTCCGGAGTAATATCTTTTTTAGCATAAGTTTCTAAAAGAGCTCGATCAACAACTGAATCCTCATCATAAGTCAGCTTACCAATCATTAAGCGAACCAGACCTTTCAAGGTGATAACCGCACTTCGAATGATATCCTTTGGTCTAGCTTCTCCGCCAATTGAACGGGGTAAATCAAAAGGATTAATCCGATTGTCACTAGAAAGAGAGATATTAATATAAGTTCCGCCAACTGCATCTGAAAGATGTTTATATTCATACTCTGGATCAATGATAATCACATCCGTCCCTAACATCAAGGATCTTAAAACCTCAAGCTTAATTGCATAACTTTTTCCCGCACCAGAAGTCGCAAACACCACTGAATTAGCATTCTGCAAAGAAAAGCGATCAAAAAGAATCAAACTATTATTGTGCCGATTGATTCCGTAAAGAATTCCCCGATCACTAGAAAGTTCACTAGAAATAAAAGGAAAGGAAGAAGCAATCGGTGAAGAATTCATGTTAAAGGTAATGTACAACTCATCGTCTCCTAATGGTAAGGTTGAATTAAATCCTTGCTCTGCTTGAAAAAATACTCGTTTTGAATAAACCAGACGAGAGCCAAAAATATCCTCAACCTGATCAGAAATCCGATCCAATTCCTCTAAATCATTGGCGTAAGCGGTGACATAAAGAGCAAATTGAAAAAATTTCTCAGTCCCCTGCGTCAAAGCATCTCGCAAATATTCGATATCCCTTAACGCTGTTTCTCTCATTGGGTCACGAGCCGCTCCTTTGTCAGCATCACCAGCGATCTGAGCTTCCAGAGCACCAACTCGATTTCGAAGTTGTTTTAAAATCACAGCACTCTTCACTGGATAAAAAAACATGGAAACATCAAAATTTAAATTTAAGTTGATAATTGGGGCAAACCAACCAACGCTAATATATCTAGGATAATTAACCACAAAAAAAGTTCTAACATATCGAGATCCTAGGCGCAAAAAAGTTGAATCAACCTTCATGCTAGCGGGGGAAATCAGATCACGAACCGACAAAATACCAAGACGAAATGCTTTTTCTTCTTCAATAATTTCCCTGGTTAATTTTGGGTCAGACTCCAGACTGTCTGTCGTCCTCCTTTGTCCTTGATCGATAATCCGATCTAAAACATCCGGTTTTTTCGAGGAATCCTCTGAAAGCTGATTGTTATTTTTGAAATTAATCATATTATCTTTCTACGCGGAGTTTATTTAAATCAACTAACGCTTGGTTTTTAGCGGTTTCTGGATTATAAGTATTATAATAAAGCTCAATTAATCCTTGGGTATCCAATCGCACTGTTTTAACTCCCATGGCCTCCAAACTACCAACAACACTTTCCACTCGTCGATCAAGCATTTCTTTGTATTCTAAAAATTTCTTATCTTTCAATTTAACAGAAGTAGCTGGCTTCAAAGATTCGGTCAATAAACCAAGAGTACTTTTGTGCTTATCGGAAAGTGGACTATAAGGAACAACCACGTAAAAACGTTTGTTCATGATTTTTCCAATTGAAGTTAATTCTTGAATGTAATCAATGTAATCACCAGTCTGCATTTTTAAGAGACGATTGGTTTGTTCTTTTTCTTTCTCTTTTAAGTATTCTAGATAGGAAGAGATATTTAATTCTCGAGACTGAATTACCACTTGCAAAGAAAAAGTTAAATTATTCAAAAAACGAATATAGGACTCAATCACGGCATTCTGCTCATCTTCACTCTTCAGGGCAAAGTTAATACTGGAAGCTAACAAGACTGCCCGCATTGTGCCATCACGCATTATCACGCTATCTCCCTTGATCTCATTGATATTCAAATACTGCTGAGTGGAAACGCTGATTTTATTTTTTGCTAATTTGTCTGGTTTATCCATAAAACTTAAAGATTAACACCACTTTCATGATCATCCATGATGTCATTATCATCTTCCCAGGTCCCACGATACTCTCCGGAAGTATCAACAATTAAAGAAAGTTCCGCTAAACGAGAACGATGATAGAATTCCTTGGTTGGTAATTTTTCATTAAAAATATAAATTTTCTTTTCCTCTTCAACAATATTATTTTTATTATTCCAAACCCTAATTCCTGGGCGCCGCCAAGTTTGGAGCATACTAATCAAGAAAAGATGCAAAGGCCGGCCATTAATTTTTGCGAAAGCAAACATCACTGCTAAAATTGCCGACGGAATTGAGGTGGTAAGAAATAAAGCGAAATCAAAAATTCGATAAAACAAAGCAATGAAAACCCCAAAACCAAGAAAAATCAAAAACTGACGGACAGTAATTGGTCCGATAATCTTACTTTCAACATCAATAAATTGGGGGACGGTGAACTGTTGCATAACTTAAAAAAGAAGCTTGGCATTAAGGGCCATAATTGAATCAATCTCTTCTTGAGTTAAATAATCTTCATTCTTAGCCTGATAACTTTTAATAATTTCCGTCAAAGGTTTGGCTTGAAAAGCGGAATCGTGACACATCTTTAAATAAAGATGACTGGTTTCACTTTGTCGCCAAGCTGCAATTCCCGAGGTCATTCGATCATAACCAGCCTTTTCTAATAATTTTATTTTAGCAAAAATCTTAGCAGTAGCTTCTCCGGGGTTATGAGATAAACGACGAAAACTAACTAAATCCAAAAATCGCAACTCTTCAATTGGCCCCATAATTCGTGGTGCTGCCTTCACGTCATCCATGCGAGTTTTTCCCTGGACACCAACAGAGCTAAGTGGTGCTACTTTTAAAGTCGGGGCGGCAACTGGTGGAATTATTCTAGTTGGTTCTAGTAGTTTGTTGGTGGGAATCGCCTGAAAACTAATTCCATTGCTATTAATTTCTGGGGTTCCAGCAGAAATCTCTTTTGCTGTTTGTTGGACGTTAATCTTTATTTCTCCATTGGCCAGTTCTTTTTCAATAAGAGGAGTTTCAACTTTTTTTAAATCTGGCAAAGGAGTTGGAGCAACAACTTTGTTGACCGGTGTCGGCGGTTCTTGTTCTTTTTTTTCTTCAACAACCTTAACTATTGGGGTTGGTGCAGAAATTTTCTCTTCGACTGGCTTAACCGTTTCTTCTGGCTGTTGATTTTGAGAAATTTTCTTCAAAAAAGCTTCAATCTCTTCTGGACTAGCAATTTCATCATCTTTTTTAACGACCGGCACTTCTATTTTGCTCAATTTGGGGATTTCTTTTTTAAGTTCAGCAAATGGCAAATTTTCTGGCAAAGGAAGATCTTTTTGCGTCTGATGAAGTGGAAAATCTAAAACATCTTCTCCTGCTTGAAGTTCTTTTTTGGCAAGAAGTTTCTTTTTTCTTTCTTCAATTGCTGCCGCCAAACTATATTCTGGTTGAATAACACTTTTGGCAATTAAGTCATCAAGCGCTGATGACTTTTTAGCCACCACAACTGGTGGCAAATTACCGTCTAAAAGAGCTAAAATTTGATCGGTCTTTTCAGTTGATAACCCGAGCCCGCCAGCATCAACACTCTTTTGCAAAATTAAGCGAGTATCAATCTTTCCCCGAACACCATGTAAATAAGTTTTCGCCGCTGATTTAAAACGATCAACTAAATTTTGACTAGCAAAAGAAAGCGCTCCGGCTTGCAAAATATTACTAATTTTATCATCAAGATTTTCTGGTTTAATTACTGGTACAAAACCCAAATAGGAAGAAACTTTTTTAAAAACACTATTCTTTAAATCATCAACAATTTTTTTAGCATCTTCTTCGTTAAGAGAAAATTCGGAAGCCAAAAAAAGTGGTAATTTTAGGAGTGGTAAATCCTTAACCATTATTCTCATAACTACCGAAGCGAGTTTAACTCCATATTTAGCTTCGATTTCATCTAAAGATTTCATTGCTTCTGATGAGGAAACAGAATCACGTAATTCTTTAGCCAAACGATTAAATTGTTGCAAATAATCAAACATTTTGTCCCTAATTAATATTTTTATCCAAACGAGCTAATTCTTCGCTGGCTGCGCGATGCTCCAAACTGCCGACGGGGAAAGTTTTTAGTGATAATTCTAGTTCTTGACGCAAAGAATTTTCATGTCTTGTTGTGAAGTTTTTTGCCGAAGAATCAAGTCGTTCGTCATTATCAGTAAACGGCAAAATTTGCCATTTTTCAGGATCAAGGTTTCCTTGGCTTTCTGGAAAAAAAGCAATATTGCGATATAGCTTCAAAACCCTCCGAAGCAAATCTTTGCCATCGCTAGATAGACTTTTTGGATTTCTAGAGCTGGTTAAATATTCGGCTAGAATTAACTCATCAAATAAATCACTTCCCTTTTCTTTAATAAAATCTTTTAACCAATTAGCAATAGTCTGGTCGACGTTCTTATTTTCTAAAATGATCCTTTGTTCACCAAGTAATTCCTGGTTATTCATCAAGCCTTTGAATAGTTCATTTTTCACCGAAAGATGATCAACAAGAAAAAGAAGAAGGTCGCGGTTAAAATCTTCGGCAGTACTAGCGTCAGAAATTTTAAATAAAAATTGCAAAACTCCCTGGTGAAAAATTTCTATATATTCTTCACGTCCAAAAATTTCCTCAACAACTTTTTCTTGAAAAACATATTCTTTTTCTGGTTCTAATTGTTTGGCGAAATATTTTCGCTCTTCCGCTAAAGCTTGGCTAATCCTTCCAATCACTTCACTATATTTTTCCGGTTGACCACCGAGAGATTCAAAGACGGGCATCATTTCTGGAAAATAACTTGCCAAAAAAAGAAAGTTTTGCCCAATCAAATCAAGGGAAAAAGAAAGAGCTGTGGCGTCATCAAGAGAAAATAATTTACTTGATTCTTGAGGGATTTTCGAAAAAGAAACCTGCGAACTAGCCACATTAAAAATCAAATCAACAATTGAAGGAATTAGATTATTACTAAGTTTATATTTTTCAGCCAATTCAACAGTCAAAGAACCTCGAATAATTGAATTTAAAAATTCAGATACTTGAGGGTCTAAATTATTCAATTGATTTTCTGAAGTGATCATAAGTGATTTTTGAGATTAGGGATTGATAGGATTACCATATTGATTAAGGATTGGAGGGACGATAATTTGATCCTCCTGGTCGTCGTGAACGAGCTGCTGGATTTACAGACTGAGCTGGTGTGGTTATTGGAGCAGACGTAGCAGTGGATGTAGTTGGTGCAGGAGGAATGTATTTTGTATCAATCAATGGCCGAAGCTTAGCATTTGCTAAAATATCAGCTTTCTTTCTATCATTTCCCTGACTGCTCATAATCGCCTCAATCAACTCCCTGAGAGCGTCAGTTTTTGCTCCAGCGGCTTGCATGGCCGATAGCTTTGTTACATCAAGACCATCAATCACAGCACTCTTAATTTCAGCTCCAACGCTTCCGGCCAAACCACCACCTAAACCAAAAGATGCCTCCAACTCTGCCTTATCAATTTTATTAACATCCCTGGCATCAGAATTTGCAAAATGATGAGTAATTGCGTCTGCGTCTAATGTTTGTGTACCATTGTTATCAATAGTAAAGATTTGCTCTAATTTCCCTGAAATACTAGCAGCCATTGCTAATTTTTTATTTTTTTCTGTATTATCTCCCTTACCTCCTGCTGCGGCGGCCATCTTTTTTAAACCATCCTCAATAGCATCAGAAGATTTTCTGCCACCTTTTCGAACATTAGCTTTAAGAACTTCTAGGAATTCAGTTGGGCCAAGTTGACTTTCTAATGCTGCTAGATAATGGTTATCTCCAAGAGCTGCGGCTTTTGAACTTGTGCCATCGATTTTCCCTAAATCATATCGCGCCTTAAACTTAGCAATCCCTTCAGGGCTTTGAAAATCATAATTTAAGTGAGCTTGGTTCTTGTCAATTTCATCATTAATTTTCTTACCAAGAACATAATTATTTCCAACAGCCGCTTTGGCTGCTTTGACCTGATCTTTGTTTTCAAAAGCACCCTTAGCCGCCAAAGTCATTGCCAGAGCCATTTTCTCGGTAGCTGAAGTAGAAACTCTCATAAACTTCTGCAGCATTTCATCAACAGTAAGATTAGAGTCAGCCATTTGTTGTTGTTTCTCAGAAATTTCTTTTTCTTGTTTTTTACTAGATTCAGATTGAGCCTTTCCATTGGTGTCACGCCAAGCCTGTTGCCAAGCTGATTTCATTGGTGAAAGTTCTGTGACGTCACGACCCTTACTATCTCGTAAAACTTCATCTGTGTCAGCTCTATTGATAAATGTGCCGTTAGCTTGAAGGTCCCATTCTTTACTATCATGTTTTAAGAAAGCATCTTTATCTCTTTTTTTATTTTCACCAAAAGTTCTTAGATTTTGATTCAAAGAATCGTCCTTATTCCATTTAGCTTTCTTTTCGTTCCACCAATTTTTAGGTCTATTAACTACAAAGCCAGCACCTGTAGAGACTAAGCCTTCGCCAGCAAAAGTTGGTCCTTTTTTAATAACACCATTTTTATCTTTTCTCCACTTATCAACTTTTGCCCCAGCCATACGATCAAGACCACCAAGAACAGTCTTGCCCATTCTTCCAGTCCATTTTGCTCCCTGAATTCCTTTTCCTTTAGCATAAAGACCGGCAGCTAAAGCTCCGGCCATGATTGGTTTTGTGATCATCCCCTTTCCCTGATTTATAGCACTAATCCCCTTTCCTGCCATTCCACCCGCTGCCCCGCCAATTGATTGACTAATCTGAAGTCCACCATAAAGCATGGCAATTGAAATCACAAAGTTCAGCATGTGATTGGGTGAGCCAGCTACAGTTAAGGATTCAGATCCTTCATTATTACTACCAGTCACCTCAGATCCCGTTGGCGCTGCAGAAGTCACGCCACCAATAGAAGCTTGATCAGTTACACCTCCGAGAGAAGCAAAAGAAAGCCAAATGAAAAAAGCTAAAACTGGACCAACGATTACATTCTGAGAAAATTCTGTCCACCATTTTGAGGCATACTTCTGCCCATCGGGGAAAGCTCCGAGTAAATAGGCCATCGGCGATAAAACAACATAGATCCACATCATCACAATTCTCATCGCCAACATCAAAACCATCGTGATAATAGTAATTAAACTAATAATAATGTAAATAATTGCTAAAACATAAGCACCTAGAATTGACCAACCGGTTACATCACTATCAGTATTTGCATCATTTGCATTCATGCTAGTGATAGTGTTTAGGCCCATCATCTGAGTAAGATTTGTACCAGCAACATCTTTAAAAGAATTCACAAAAGTTAACATCACCACCTGAGAGACATCAATAATCAGACCACAAATCATTTTTGAAAAATTAATTAGGATTGCCATGATAATTAGCTTTGGCAATAATTTCTCATAACTATATTTTTCAACCCGCAAAACAGTTGCAAAAGCAATCACTAACATAATCACCACGAAAAACATATTGCAAATATCACGAACAATTTTCCAACCAAAACCAACTGCTGGTGCAGAAATAAAAGTACTCCATTGAGCAATCCAGACTAAGATTTCCATCATTAAAACCAGAAGCTGCCCCAATGACCAAGCGATCCCAAAAAGAACCCAACCAATCATGGTGGCTATTGCCGTGCCAACTGTGGCATTAGTATAACCAACAACAAAAAAAGCAACAATCAAAATAAACGACGCCACAAAAATATTTCTCGACTTAATGTGTCGCAGTTTCTTGAAAAGATTGTGTATTTTATTAATCATTTCAGTTAAAAAATTATCTTATAAAGATGCCGAAAAAAAAATATTTTTAATCGAGTCCTAACATCTTACTTACAATTATCTCAACAAAGTCAACAACGACTTGTGTCATAGTTTGAATTGCCTCTGCTTTGTTGTTATAAACATACAAAACTAACATGAAAGGGGTTAAAGACATTAAAAGTGCGACTAAACAACAAGAATTAACTGCACAACAACCACCAGTTTCAAATATCTCAATTTTTTTACCAATTTCTTCCGCTTTGTCACCGCCAACTTTAGCAATTTCTTTTGGCACCCATTCATGACCAAGTTTAGGAAAAACCTTGTCACCAACAATTTTATTCAATAAAAAATGGAGATCGACATAGAGAATACTAAGCCCGAAAGATTCAATCAAGCTTTCCCAGGCGCCTTTCAAAGCTCCAGAAGTAGCTATGGCCATCGGGTTTGGAGGAGAAGATTTTTTTGCAAAGTCTGAATCTTCCGCGCCTTCATTCTCTTGATTTTCCTGCTCTACTCGGGCTTGATTTTGTTGCTCTCGAACATTTGCATAATCTTCACCAGCTTGAGAATTACTTTCTGGTGAATTATTGCCATCAACCTGATTATTCTGGCCACCAGATTCTTCTTGATTATCCAAATCTTTATCATC
Organism: Candidatus Falkowiibacteriota bacterium; assembly: GCA_903847415.1. Lineage (GTDB taxonomy): Bacteria > Patescibacteriota > Patescibacteriia > Patescibacteriales > UBA12465 > CAINDR01. The sequence goes on along the minus strand of CAINDR010000015.1, from coordinate 88,369 downwards.
CAAAGAATCGTTTTTCACTGATGAAGGCTGGTTCATTAATTGCTGATCGATAACGGAAGAACGCTTCGCTTCGCGTAACTCTCCTGAAGTTTTATCATTTTGATCAGCCATAAAAAATAAAGTTTCACCTGCCTATATTTTACAATAAATCAGTAATCATAGCAAACAAAAAAACCGACAATTTTCTCTCAATAATTATCGGTCTTCACAAAAATATTGGTTGTTGTTTTTACTCGTAGCGCAAAGCGTCAATTGGGTTTAATTTTGAAGCCCTCTTCGCTGGATAATAACCAAAAATAATCCCAATTCCTGCCGAAACCCCAAAAGCTAACAACACTGCCGAAGTAGAAATAGTTGAAGTAAGATTAAAAAGCCTAGAAACAACTAAGGACAAACTAAAGCCAAACAGAACTCCAAGCACCCCACCAAAAAAAGTTAACATAACAGCCTCTGCTAAAAATTGGCTAGAAATATCTCTCCTTCTAGCACCAATTGCTTTTCGCAAACCAATTTCCCTGGTTCTTTCGGTTACAGTGGTGAGCATCATGTTCATAATTCCAATGCCGCCAACGAGCAAAGAGATTCCGGCGATTGCTCCCAATAAGATTGTGAAAGTTCCCGTAACAGTTGAAGCGGCTGCCACAATATCTGCTTGAGTATAAAGACTAAAATCAGCATCAACTTCGTTTTTTATTTTATGTCTTTTCAGAAGTAAGGCCTTCACTTGGCTTTGGACCATTGATAAAGATTCTTGATCTTTAGCTGAAATATTAATACTATTTACGTAATCATTGCCAACCAAAAAATGCTGAGCAGTTGCAATTGGCACAAAGATTTGATCATCTTGATTCGAAAAACTTGAACCACCTTTCGATTTTGCAACTCCAATGACTTTGAAATTAATTTGATTAATCTTAATTGTCTCACCAATCGCACTACTATCACCAAAGAGATCGTTTTTGGTGGTTGGACCAAGAATTGCGACCTTGGCAAAAGTTTTTTCTTGGAGCTCAGAAATAAAAACTCCTTGTTCAATCTCTAAATTCTTTGCAATTTGATATTGAGCAGTCGCACCAACAATTGAGGTGTTTGTATTTTTATCTTTTTGGGTCACCTGATAACGTCTGGAAACTTCCGGAGAAACGGCTTTTAAATTATCAACCTGTTCTCTGATGGCCATCGCATCATCAAGAGTCAAACTTTGAGCAGTTCCTCTCCCAGAATTTGCTGGACTAAAACCACCTTTTTGAGCACCTGGAATCACCATCACTAAATTTGAACCAATCGATTGAATACTACTTTCAATAGAACTCTGCGCTCCCTGCCCAATTGAAACCATCGCAATTACCGAACCAATACCGATCACAATTCCCAACATTGTTAAACCAGATCGCACCTTATTGGCGGTTACTGCGCTGTAGGTTTCTTTTAATAAATCACTAGTTAGCATAAAAAAAATAAATTAAGACTCTTGATCATCAATAATTTCACCATCCCGAAGACGAATAATTCGATCGGCATGTTTTGCAATTTCTAAATCATGAGTAATTAAAACAATCGTGCGTTTTTCTTTTTTATTTAAATCTTTAAAAGTCTGCAAAACAATTTGACCGGTTTTGGAATCAAGATTACCAGTTGGTTCGTCGGCTAAAATTAGTGAAGGGTTATTCACTAGAGCCCTAGCAATTGCCACTCTTTGCATTTGTCCACCTGATAATTGATTAGAATAGTGGTGCCAACGATCTTCCGGCATTGAGACTGCTTCTAAAGATTTTTTAGCAATCTCTTCTCTTTTTTTAGAAGAAACTTCCGCATACACCAAAGGCAAACAAACATTTCTCAGAACTGTCGTGCGAGATAATAAATTAAATGACTGAAAAACAAAACCAATTTTATTGCAACGAATAACAGCAAGCTCGTCATCAGATAATTTGGAAACATCCGCACCATCAAGAAAATATTCTCCACTAGTTGGCGAGTCTAAGGCTCCCAAAATATTCATGATTGTTGATTTTCCCGAACCAGATGGGCCGGTGATTGCCACAAATTCACCCGCTTTAATTTCAAAGGAAATATTCTTTAAAATTTTAGTTTCTAATTCGCCACTAAAATAATTCTTGCAAATATTTTTAAATTTGATCATAAGACAATAATTTAACGCCCACCACCCATCGGAAATCCGCCAGATTTTCCACTGGAAGATGATTTAGCAGCGGTGCTAGTTGAAATAACTTGAGAGATTACAAAATCACCATCCAACAAACCACTTTTAATTTCAATTTGTGTGTCATTAGACTCACCAATTTCAACTACTTGACGAACTGGAGTGACCAAAGAGCTAACTGGTCGTCGATCATTGCTTGTTACTCCGGGAAGAATTTCAACATAAGTTTTTTCTTGCACGCCTGATTTCAGAGCTTCACTGGGAATTAACAAAACATCATCCCGATTGCTAGTGACAATTTCAACTGAGGTGCTCATCCCTGTTTTAACTTTTTCTTCCTGAGTATTGAAAGCGACTTTAATGCTATAGTTAACAACACCAGAGGTCACAACCCCAACACCTTCAATCTCTGTGACCGTCCCTTCAACGGTTAGACCAGGGATAGCGTCAAAAGTTAGTTTAGCTTTTTGGCCAACAACAACTTTTGCAGTATCAACCTCGTTAAGTTGGATCACTGCAACCTGCTGTTTGGTGACAATCGTTGCCACTGAACTAGCGCCAGAAACGGTCGCATTAGAACCAACATCAATTCCAAGCTCTGCACTAAGCGTTGCTACTTGACCATCAATTGGTGACTTAATAATTGTTTTATCGAAATTCAGTTGAGCAGACTCGACCTGCGCTTTTGCTGAGGCCAGCTGAGATAAAGCTGAGCGAACTGAAGATTTGTCGGCTGGAGCAGAAACTTTTGCATATTGCGCCTGAGCATTATCAAGTGCTCGTTTGGCGGAATCAATTTTGGCTTGAGCAGAATTGGTTTGCGAAGAAACGGATAACTGCGCATTAATTAAATTGTTTTCAGCATTTGTAATTGCATCTTTAAAACTCTGAAAACTGTTTTGAATGGAAGATATTCCACTATTAACTGAATTGACCTGAGAATTTACTGAACTTTTATAGGAATCTAGCTCCGACTGAGAAAAAGAAGAACTGGTTACTGATTTTTCTAAAAGATAAGAAGCGCTAGTCATTGCTGTGAGAGTGTTGTTTAAAAGATTTAAAGCATTACTCGTCGCTGAAGCAATACTAGAATCATCACGTAAATTTTTTGCGCTGTTTAAAGTATTAACTGCTGGGTCAAGATAATTCTGAGCCATTTCATAATTATTTTTAGCCAGACTAAGATAACCGCTATCTAAAGCTCCTAAAGCAATTTTTGCGTCTTCATCAGTAAAAATCTTTTTCAACAAATCAAGAGCATTGCGAGAAGTTGAGATTTGCGATTCAACAATATTGATCACCTGTGATCGCTTGCTATTCGCCGACGAGGAGGTGTCTTTGATGTCATTTAATTGTTTTGCAACTTGTATTAAATTTTCATTAACTGTTCTAATTGTTTGATCATAATCAGTTTTTGCAGTTTCATAACTGCTTTTAGCTGATTCCACGCTTAATTGACTAATTTTTAAATCTTCCGGTGTTGCCCCGGAAACAACTTTGCTATAATTTGCTTGAGCACTAGTCAAGCTAGCTTGGGCTTGAGTCAAAGAAATTTTAGCATTACGCTGATCAACAATCGCAATTACATCACCAGCTTTTAGTAGTTGTCCTACCTTTGCTTTCACTGCTGTAATTTTACCAGAAACCTCTGGTTTAATACTAATTTGAGAAGAAGCGGAAACTTGTCCGGTTGCTGAAACAAAAACGGTCAAATTCCCCTTCTCAGCGGCAGCCAGAACATATTGCGGCACCACTTTTTTGGGAAAAACTTTTGGATAAAAATAATAAGCCGCGCCAGCAATAACTAGAAGCCAAATTAAATATTTGACCCGCAAAAAACGTTTTAAAAAAATAGCAATCTTCTCCATATTTTCAAGTTAATTATTATTTACTTCTACCGAATTCTTGGAAAATTCGAATTGATTAATTTACACTTTTTTGGACAACCATCCCAAGGAAAAATTTCTTCAGCCACAAATACCCCTGGACCTTCCTGGCGACCATTGATTAAAATCAACTGACCAGAAACAATTTTAATTGATTCAACTGCCTCTGTTTCTTTGAGGAGAACAATTTTCCATTCTTTGGCATGAAAATCTTCAAGAAGAAAAAAATCCTCCTCTACTCTGCCAATTTTCCCTGCTAGAACTCCTTCCATCGGTCTTCCCCAGGCTGGAACCCTGGCATCAAAAACTCGCCCATAGAAAGGCACACGACGAGAAAACTCATCATTCATTCGCCGATGAACTCCAAAATTTGAAATAATGACACCCAAAACAATACTAGCCACTAATGATGCAATAATTAATAAGTAAGGTGGATATTTATAGCTTTTTTTGAGATGTTTAAGATTATAGTAAATCACAACCACTAACACCACAAAAACGAATAACCAAGCATAAGGAATGGAAACAAGTAGCCAATTAAAATTACTAGCGGGATGAGGATTCCTAAAACCAAAACGCTGAAAATAAAGAAAAAGCATCACCAAAGAAAAGGCAATTCCACCTAAAATAGTAACCAAGGAAACTAAAAACCACAAGAAACAATCTCGTGCTAAAAAATACCAACGAGGATGGGGTTTAATTGATTCTTGTTTAATTTTTTCCAGGACTTTGTCGCTCAGATTTTTCATACTTTTCTTTTAATTCTTTTTTGGCTGAATAAATCAAAGTGGCCACACTACCACTTGGTTTTTTTAAAATATCTGAAATCTCTTCATAACTCTTTTCCTCAAAAAAACGCAAAACTAAAATTTCTCGATGAATAGGTTTTAATTTTGCTAATAAAGTCGCGATTTCCACCTTTAAGTCTTGACTAATGATTTCCTTCGTCAAGTCAACTTCCGCCCGCAAACGATTAGCCAAAGCATCGTCGATCTCCACTGTTTGAGGTCTAGCATTTTTAGCTCGATGGTGGCTAATAACCTGATTATGAGTAATTCGATAAATCCAAGAAGAAAATCGGAGATCGCTTTCAAAATCATTGAGGTTTTTATAGACTTTAATAAACACCTCTTGAATAACATCCTCAACCTCTTCGGTTCTTAAATTAGAGATTCGTTGAGCATATCTAGTTAATTTTTCACTATAACGATTCATTAAAATAGCAAAAATGGCCTGATTTTTTAAGGCTAAAAGCACTAATTCATTGTCTGAAAAAGAAGAATAATCTTCCAATGGTTCCAACATGCATTTAAGCCTTTAAACTCCTACAAAGGGGTTCTATTAATTAATACGCAAAAAATAAAAAATTATTTTATTTTATCAAGTTTTTTGTCAATATTTTTCAAACGATTCACTACTTCCGAGATACTACTATAAGTTCTGGAACCAATTGTTAATTCGCTTTCAATTTCGGCTTCTGTTTTCTCAAACATCTTTTTTTCGCCTCTAATCCCCGAAATAATCACCTCATTCCCGATAAAGCTAGAAACAAAGATACCAAGAGGAGAAAGAATCAATAAACTAACTAATACGGTTAATGGTCCATCCCACCACAAAATATCAACAGGAATTTTTGTGATTTTGGCCATTAAAAAATCCGACGTCACCCAAACTCCACGCCAAAAGACTACTACTCCAACACCACCTAAAAAAGCATAAATAAAAGGATGGCGGCTTAAAGTTTGTCTAATCTTGTTTTCCAAGAGATCAAAGAAATGAAAAAATTTTCTCAAAATCATAAAAAATTAATTACTTATTGTGCTCATAATTTTTTTGCCAAGACTCAATGAATGGCTGAACTAAAATATTAATATCGGAAATCATCGTTGACTCATCGTTGCTATAAAAACCATTATTACTCCAGTTGCCACTGCCAAAAACTGCTACCCGATCATCAACCAAAAGAAGGTGATGATGTAAGAAAGAATTCAAACTTTTATCACCAGACAAGCGAATCGCTTCTTCATTTCGTTTGGCATCAGTAATTATTTCTAATTTTTCCAAAGAACGACTTCCCTTTTCAGACAACAAGGTGTTGAAAGCGGACTCTGGAAGTGAATAATTTAAATCATCAGCAATAATTCTCACGCTTTTTCTGACTGCCGCATCAGCAATATCAAGTGCCATGCTTTTGCTGGTAAAATTCCAGATCATTACCTTGAGATTGTCCTTCGAATTATTAATCAAACCAAGCATTCTTTCCCTCAAACCACCACGAGATAACTGTGGAGAAAACCAAATCTCCAAAAATCCTTCTGGATATTTAATTCTAGTCATCAAATAAATTTGACGAGAGTTAAGTTTCTTCCGACCATAAACTTCATTTTTTAAGCGATCAAATTCTTGACCAAAAATCTTCACAATCTCTGGTCGAGTAGTTTCTAGCAAAAAAGAAGGATCATATTTTTCCTGAAGAGCGGTAAAGTTATAAGAACCAAAAAATAACTTTTCCTGATTTGATCCTCGATCAAGAATTAAAAACTTGTGGTGCATATAACCTTCACTTGACGGCGCATCAATCCGTTTAATCTCTTTCGGCAGATTTTGAAGAACTTGATCGTGCCCATCTTTTCGCTTATCACTAAGCACCATTGTTACTTTTACGCCTCGCTTAGAAGCTCGATAAAGGGCATCACGAATTCCTTGATCATCCATCGAATAAACTGCTAATTCTGCACTTTTTTTTGCTTTAGAAATTGCCTCGATGATTACTGGAGAAAAAACCTTCTCTCCTAATTCATCATTAAAATAAAGCTGCCCAGAAAACGGCTCATCAACAACAAGAGTTTTTGTGGAGCTAAAATCAGAACTATTATCTGAATTAAAATAGTATTTGAAAAAAATAAACAACAAGAACATCACTAACAACAAAATAACTGTGGAGAAAAAAAACATTGGCAAACTATCGCGACAGTTGCCTTGCCTAATTTGTTTAATTAAGTTCATATTTTTGATGATAATTAAAATAACTATTGTCTTTTCTAGAAAAAACAACAATTATTGAATTTGGTAATTCCTGGTCTAATAATAATAGCATTTTATTGATTTCTTCGTAAGCTAAGTCTAGCCAAAAATTATCAATAACCACTAAAGCTGGCTTGCTCACCAAGCAACGAGCCAAATAAAGAGCAAAAGCACTAATCGGGCTACCTAGAACAGAAGCAGCGCTAACATTAAAGTTTCCTTCCCGAGAAATTCTTGTTAATAACTCCGGATAAAGACGAAGAACTTGAAAAACACTCTCTACTGAAGGAAGATCTTGATTCTTCCTATTTTGACCAATAATAAATTCAAAAATACTTTTCTCAGAAAAAAAATTTGGATCAATAAAACAAATTCCCTCGCTAAAACGTTGCCAACTCTGAAAATCAAGACGCTTGCCGTCAATTTTAATTCTTAAAGATTTTGGCTCAAATACTTCTAGACCAGAAAAGGCCCGAGCCAGTGATGATTTTCCAGTCGAAGAAGGAGAATAAAAAAGATAACGCTTTCCCTTCTCAAAAAACCAAGAAAAATTTTTCTGATAACTCGCTCCCAAAAATAATTTTAGTTTTCGACCATAAAAATTTAAACTGGTCTCAAATTTAAGAACCCGATCTCGACAAAAATTACGACCAGACTTTGGAATCGTTAAATACAAACCAAGCTGTGCTGGCCAAAGATAAAGACCAACCCGTAAACTTTCATACAAAATTCGAGAAAAATAAATAAACAGAAATAGAAGAATTATTTTCTTTTCTGAGGAGATTAAATTAAATTCCAATAATAGATTTGATGAAGAAAAATGAAACCATAATGATAATAGTAATAAAAGGGCAAAAAGAATTTTTACACTTAATTTCAACCAAAGATCCCGACGAATTCGAAAAAAAGAATCAAAATCTACTAATTGATCAAATCGCTGAAGAACTTTTTTTTCTTGATTAAAAATTTTAAGAAAAGATCGATCATTAGTAGAAATTCCAACCTCTCTAATAATTTGAGAATAAAAAGTTACTTCCTGAGAAACATAACTTTTGGAAATAAAATAACTAATCAGACCAATTACCGCTGAAAAGATTAAAGAAAACAACAAAGCTAAGGACCAAGATAAATCACTTTTAATTAGTAGTATCAGTACTACTAAAATATTAATCAGCCAACGCAAAGCACCAAAAAAAGAATTAACCACCCCCATTGAAGCTAGCGGTAATTGATAAGACATTTTAGCGATTAAATCAGCTTGGTTTTTTTGATTCAAACTAGCAGACGGACGACGAAGATAATCTTCAAAAATTCTTTTTCTTAAACTGTTAGCAAAAAGAACTCCCAAAGTTTTTTCTTGACGAATTGAAAAATAAGAATTAAGAAAAAATAAACATAGCAAAAGTCCTAAAAATTCCCAAAAAAAAGGCAAAAGACCGCCAGATATTTGGTTTCGACTAAAAATAATAAAAATTGCTTCAATTAAACCCTGAGCAAAGAACAAAAAAACTAAAATCACAAAACTCAAACGATGATCAAGTAAAAAACCAAACAAAAATCGCCAATGCCTTTTACTCAAAATCACCTCTTGATAATTTTTCCGAATTGAGCGAATTGATTTCAATAAATTAATTTGTTTTTTGTTAACGCTCATAATGAAATTTTTTATAAAAAAAATAAAGTGACTTCAAGCCAAAAGATCGAAGACGATCTTCTAGCAAGCGACGATTGCGAGGAGAATAGCGAGTATAAAAAAATTTAGTCATAATTTTAAAAAATTCTTCGGAAACTTTTTTAATCTGTTCAGAGTTGTTAATTTGCGATTTATCCTTAATAATTTTTTCAAATTGAAAATTATAATTACTACGGGGATTAAACATTATCTTTTTTATGAACAAGTCTTTTTTGTTATCGCTTAATTTTTGTTTGCTCAAAATATTTTTCCACTCCAAAACAATTCTTTTTAAATATTTCTTTTCCAAACTAATAAGGCCCTGAAAAAAAGAATAACCAAGGAAAGAAAATTCTCCATTTGCTGGACCAAAATATTGTTTGCTTTCACTAACTTTTAACTTTTTTTTCTGAAGATCGCTAACAAAATTATTTTTTAAAATTTCTAATTTTTGAGGATAGCGATCAAAAAAAGCAATATCATCACCAACCCTAAGATAAAATGGCACTTTTTTTTGATACTTAAAATCAAGATCACTTAAGTAAAGATTTGAGAACATTGCAATCAAGGGAACCCCCTGAACCAAGCCCTGTTTCAATTTTTCAATAGTTCCAGAACGATACACCTTATTCCCAATAAATAACTTGAGAGTAGAAATAACTTCTTCTTCAACAAAAATTTCAGATAAATAACTTAACAATAAGTCATGATCAATTAAATCAGAATAATTTTCCAAATCAACCACAAAAAGATAGTCTTGAGTAAAAGAATCTCGATAGCGGCGACAAAAATATTTTGCAGCTAGATACGGTGGCTTACCGGGACGATAAGAGAAAAGACGATCAGAAAAATGTTTTTCAAATACGGGCAAAAGGATTTGAAAAATTGCCTGAGCTTTAATTCTCTCTTTTAAATTATAAACAAAAATCTCCCGAAATTTTTCGGGATTGTTTTTTTTCGGAATTTTTATTGCTAAAGCCGGACTAATTTCTGTTTTAGTTTGCAATTCTTGCCGAATTAATTTAATCAATTCGCAAGAATCTAAATCAAAATCTTTTAAAAAAAGATTGTCCAAGCCATGATAACGAGAACCTTTTTTCTCGGCAGCAAATTGCTCAACAATCTTCAAATACGCCGCCTGTAAATTGGCGTCGCTAATAATCTTTTCAAACATATTTTTAATTATCCTCAAGATATTTAAGAGAAATCTCTGAAATATTATTTTAATCCATCGAGGAGCAAAACCGTGAGGCCGCGCTTCGTTAAACTATTATCAAAGAACAAGTCACCGATATTAACGGTAAAAAAAGACTTGATTGACGATAGCTGTTAATATCCCTAAAAAAGGGTTTTGAGGATAATTGTTTCATTATTATAGCTTATTTTTCAGAAAAGATAAAGAAATAAGGATAGGACTTTAAAAAATAGGTCTATTGTAAAAAGATATTATTTAAAAAATCAGAAAAAAACAAAATACAATCTATGTAGTTTATTGGAGGATTTTCTTATAAAACTGCCTTGGCAAACAAAAAAGCCAGTGATTAAACTGGCTTTGCTTCAAAAATTGTTGAAAACTTAATTACTTTGCCCCGCAGCCACAAGTAGCTTTTTGATTAACGTTAGCAGCACAATTTGATCCAGTTTTTCCACAATTACAAGTTCCACCATTTGCAGTGCAGCCACAAGAACCATCTTTTATTAAAGCTTTACAGGCGGCTGGTTTAGAGCCTACATCAGTCAACACAGCTTCTTTTGCTTCAGTTTTTAGAGCATTTGATCCAATAAAAAAGGCTAAACCACCCAAAAACAATGTTGCAACAGCAAAAGCTGAAATAGTTTTTTTTGTCATAATGATTAAAATTATTATTAATAAAAGCGCTTTCTATAAATACTACTTTACCAAGCGCTATTTTATTTCACCCGACAAGAAGAATCTGAACAAAAACCGGAAGAACAACTAGAGCATTCGCTATTAATCATTGCACAATGAGGACAGCCGCATTCCCAATGACGAACCTCTTTAACAACGAAATAATCATCTTCTATAAATCCGATTATTTTCACCCGATTACCAGGATTCAATAATGATTGATTTATAATCTTTTCTTCTCTTAGATTGAGGGTCCATAATTTTCCAGAAAAATCGCGTAATGATAACTGGTCATTTGCTAGGCGCTCAAGCGTTCCAGCCAACAAACCTCTGTCTGGATTGTCCCATAATGATCTCAAGTAGTTAGCCTGACGATAAAAATAATTGGAAGATAAAAAAGATTCAGTTTTTATCCCCACCCCAGACCATACAAAAATCATTGAAATTATTAGAATAATAAGCATCCCTAAAATTCCATTATAAACCAGAGGATACCGATAAGCCTGATTAGTTTTTCTGGTTATAATTAAAGACCAAATCAGAAAAAACAAGCCGCCCACTAACCAAAAATAAGGAAAAGCAACTACAAAAAAAGATAATGGCGAATAACCAAAAAAACGATAAAGATCCCAATCTCCGTGTCTAATGATTAAATAGAGCACAGAAAGAAATAATCCGGAAAGAAACAAAAATACAGCCAACAAAAAAGAACGACCAAGAGATTTTAGCGTCAAAAAGAAACGACTAGTTGATTTTAAATTACCATTACTGATTTCATTGATAATTTTTTTTTCTAAATCATCTAACATATTTTTGGTATAATTCTTTAAACTGTTTTTTAGCCCGATTAATCTGAGTGCAAACCGTTCCCAATGGCCGCCTAAGGATATCTGAAATTTCTTGATATGATTGCCCTTCAAAAAAATAAAGTGTTAATATTTCTCGATAATCAGGACTCATTTTTTTTAAAACTGCCAAAACTTTTTTTCTCTCCAACTTCTCATCTAATTGATCAACCAAAGATATCTTGTCTGGCAAATCTAAATCTAGCTCATTTTCACTTCCTTGTCGCCGTCGCCTTTTAATCTCATCCACCGCTTCATTGTGGATAATCCGATAAGCCCAGGAGGAGAACTTCAAATCAGTTCTAAAAGCTTTGAGATTGCGATATATTTTTATAAAAGATATTTGGACGACATCTTCAATCTCATCATCTCGCAAACCAGAAAAACTTTTTAGATAACGAAAAAATAACCCTTTGTAACGAGCGATTAGCGTAGCAAAAGCTTGAGGGTTGGACAACGATTGCTGCATTAACTCCTCATCGCTTAAGACCGTTGAATGATTGTCAATATCTGAAGTCATTATAATAATACTTTTCAAATAACAAATTTATTTCAATTATATCTAAACACTTTTTTTATAAAGAATTGCTACTCCAAAAAACAAAGCGTTAATCATCACAATTGTTGCTCCAGCTGGTAAATCAGCAAAAAAGGAGACCGAAATCCCTAAAATTACCGAGAATAAAGAAACGATACTACTGATGATAATCGCTCTTTTAAATCCTTTTACTAATTGCAAGGCTGTTACTGCTGGTAAAATAAGGAGTGCCGAAACCAGCATGATACCAACCATTTTAACTGATAAAACTACCGTAATTGCAGTCAGTAAAGTTAGAAGAATATTGATAAAATTTGTTTTTATGCCAGTGGTCTTGGCATATTCTTCGTCAAAAGTTGCCGAAAATAAATCCCAATAAAAAAAATAGATCACCGCCAAAACTACAAAAGAAAGAATGACGGACAAAATAACTTCGGTGGTGCTGATAGCCAAAATATTACCAAAAAGATAACTAAACAAATCAACGTTAAAACCTTTGGACACGCTAGCTAAAATAACTCCCCCAGAAATACCAACCGCCGAAACAATACCGATGGCCGCATCGCCATAAATTTTCGCTTTTTCACTGATTTTCAAAATAAGAATTGAAGACAGCATCACCAAGGGGATTGCGATATAAAAAGGATAGATACCAAAAAACAAACCAAGCGCAATTGCTCCAAAGCTAACATGAGAAAGCCCATCGCCGATTAAAGACATTTTTCGTAAAACTAAAAACAAGCCAAGTGCTGAGCAGATAATCGCCACAAACGAACCAGCAAAAAATGCCCTCTGAATAAATGAATAATGTAAAAAGTTTAGTATCTCCATAGTTAGTTATGTTGATGACAAATTATATGTTGTTCGTATTCGCCAAAATAAGAATTCATTTTCTGATCTCGACAAAAATCAGAAAATTTACCGAAATAAACAAGACTCTTATCAACATACAAAAGTTTATTGGCATATTGCCCAATATAACTAGTATCATGAGTGATCAGAATAACGGTAATACCTTTCTGCTTATTTAATCTTTGTATTAACTGAAAGAAAAATTCTCTAGATTCGGGGTCAAGGGCGGTTGAAGGTTCATCAAAAATTAAAACCTGAGGATTTGAAACCAAAGCTCGCGCTAAAAGAACTTTTTGCTGTTGCCCTCCCGAAAGCTCCGAAAGCATTTTTTTCTTGAGGTTATCAATTCCCAATTCTTGCAAGATTTCATTTGCTCTTTTGCGATCACTAAATCCAATTCTTCTGGGAATTTTTTTTTGTGATAATAATCCCAAAGTAACAACTTCATCAACTGTTGCTGGAAAAAGAGCATTGATGGTAGAAAGTTTTTGTGGCAAATAACCAATTTTACCCCAATCATTAAATTTTTCTTTTTCTATACCAAAAAGTTCTATTTTTCCACTTAACACTGGCAATAATCCAAGAATAGCTTTAACTAAGGTAGTTTTTCCTGCCCCATTTGGTCCAGCTAAACCAATAAAATCACCTTGCTCAACCATCAAGGAGACATTTTTTAAAGCTTCTGTTTGACCGTAATTTACAGATAAATTTTTTGCTTCAATAATTGGATTCATAATTATTCACTACAACTAAGACCGGTTTTGAGATTAATTAAATTCTTTTCCATAACAGCAAGAAATGAAATCTTATTTTCAAAATCTTCTTTCTTGAGATTGTGAGCTGGATTAAGGAGTAGGAGCCCGGCACCAGTTTCACTGGAAAGGGTTTCGGCAACTTTTGGGCTGACTAATTCTTCAAAAAATATATATTTGATTTTTTCTTTTTTGATTTGTTCGATAATTTTGGCAAAATCCTGCGCTGATGGCTCTGAATCCGGAGAAATACCATAAGCGGACTCATAAACCAAGCTATATCTTTTACCCAGATAACCAAAAGCATAGTGTCCACCATAAACAATCTCCTTGCTTTCGCATTTTGTTAGTCCGGATTTATACTGATTATCTAATTGTACTAATTTATTTTTGTATTCACTAGCATTGTTTTGATAAAAATCAGCATTAGCAGGATCTTGTTCTGAGAGTGCCTTTGCTATACTATCAACTATTATTTTATCGTTATCAAAATCGAGCCAAATATGAGGATCAACTCCATTGTGTTCGTGTCCATGTTCTTCTTCTACGTGCTCATCCCCTTGTTCCCCTTCATGGGCGCTCTCTGTTTCATTGATCATTTCAATACCAAGACTAGAATCAACAACCTTAACATTTTTATTTTCAATACCTTTAATAATATCCTCAGCCCAAGGCTCCATAAATTTACCGGTATACACAAACAGCTCTGATTCATTTATTTTCACAAGATCACTTGGCTTTGGCTCAAAAGTGTGAGCTTCAACTCCGGGCGGAAGGAGAAGCGAAACTTCCACCCTATCTTGACCGATATTTTGTACAAAATCGTATAATGGAAAAAGGGTAGTGACGACAGTCAATTTCTTGGAATTATTTTTTGGTTTTTGTGAAATCTTTGATACCGCAAAAAATCCTGAAGCGATAATTACAACAATTATTACAAAGAATAGAATTTTTTTCATCATAGCTACTTTCAAATTATGCCTGGCATTTCTGGCAATAGCCATAAAATTCCAGCGAATGATTAATAATATTAAATTTATTTTGTTTGGCAATTTGCTTTTCCTGCTCTTCTAAATGATTATTCATTTCCACTTTAATAATTGAATTGCAATTCATACAAACAAGATGGTGATGGTGGTGATGGTCGTGAGGAATTTCATAGTAATCAACACCCGAAATAGTCTTTTTTAAAATAACATTATTTTTTGTTAAAAATTGTAACTCACGATAAATAGTAGAGCGATTAGGGTGAATGTTTAACTTGCTCAAACCCGACAAAAGACCAGTAGAAGAAATCAAACAATCCTTGTTAGATATAATATTAACAATTTCACTCCGAATCTTGGTGATTCTTCCTCCCTGCTCTCTAATTTTGATATAAGAAGTATTTTTATCCATAGTTGCAACATTGATGCGTTAACTATAGATCTTCAAGATAATTAAGTCAAATGAAGAAGAAAAAGATTAAAAAAACCTAGAAAATAGTTCTATTCAAAAAAATAGGGGTTACAATAAAAGTTTGACTATACCCCAATATTCGTTGACAAAAATCTTTTTTCGTGATAAAGTTGTTCCCAGGTTGCTCTACTCCCTTAATTAGTAGATATCGGGTGAATAAAAAAACTCCCTGAATGCCAAATGGAAAAAAATAATTTCGGTCTCGCCCGTAGCGATAAAATCATTTAACAAATGAATAGCATTAACAAAATTGGGGTTATGGCTTTGACAAAGATTTTTAAAACAAAGCCATATGATTCAAAAGGAACAACTTATGTCTCAGAAGTTATTTTCTCTAAACAAGAAATTAATTTTGATACTCTCTTGATGAACAATAGTAAATTTTATAAAATTTGGTCCATTGAACTAGGCGTAATTTATGTAGATCACAAACCAAATCAAAGCAGTGTCTATTGTGCAATTTTAAAAACCTTAAAAAAACTCCAAAAAAACGGCGTTCCATCACACATAATTATTAGTGAAATGGTGAGAGAGGATAAGAAAATCACTAATACTTACAGAATTCATCGCCTGACTGAGGATCAAGAGTTAACGATGTACTACCAAGATTTAATGCCTTCTATCAACAAAAGAGATGAAGGGTTGCGAGCAAAGGCGGAAAAAGAATACAAAGAATACTTGGCTTTTTTCAACTAAATTAAAACCAAAGACCAGAAGTTAATATTTCTGGTCTTTTTATTTATAATTTATTTTCGCAATTAAATCCTTTTCTTATATCTTTTTAATTAAAGGGAATTATTCTCGATTTTTTTACAAAAAATTAAAGAATTACCCAATTTCCATCAATGCATCTAGCGGCCGAAGTTCCGCTGACTGGCATATCGCCGTCATAATAAGTTACATGGATTTCAGTCGTTGCGCTCTCGCCTTCTTTATAGCGCCCTTTCCTCATATATGCATATTCAGCAACCTCGTTCTCTAAGTCTCCGGGAATTATAACTTCTAATAAGTAAATCCCTTTTTCGTCTTCTATTTTGCGAATTTCTTTGCACTCTTTATTCGTTAATTCCTTAAATATCGAATAGACTTCTTCCGGGGTTGGTATGTGTTCATGTTTTATTTCAAAAAAATTAGAATCGCCCTCTTTCATATTTATTGGATTATATATTACAATCATAAAATAACATAAAAATCATGTTTTATCTACTTACTCCGATTCGTGGATGATTTAAAAATAGCGTGACTAAGGATAAAGAAAAAATATATATTGACGATTTGTAAAAAATATCGTAATATTACAAATTAATAATAATGAACATTAAAAATTTAAATCATGAATATTCTAGAAATTCTTTACCCGGCCAATGAGATATTTGTCAAAAATTTTATTTTTAATGACGATAAAATGGCTATTGAGGTTGAATGTTTAATTCCCTCACAAAAAAACTATACCAAAAAATTAGTTCCTTACGTAACAACAGAAAATTATGTACGCTGTCTATCTCAAACATCCTATTTACTAGCCCATCATCTTGTAAAAGAAAAAATTCTTTCTTTTGAAATTGATGAGGATGAATTTATTAAAGCTATGGCCAATTACGATTTGTATTATCGAAATTTAGCTATGACTTTTCATTATCGCACCAAGAAAGATGAAGGCTTTAAAATGATTTTGGAGCTAAAAAATGTTAGAGAAATTAAAAACTTAAACAACTCTCTACTTTTCGTTTTTTCCAACAAGAGAACTGTAATAAGCGGAGAAATGAGTTTTATTTATGTAAAATGAAAATAAGAAAAAGTTTAAAGGCTGATTTAAAATCAGCCTTTTTTTATTTATAATAGGAATGGGATTCGAATCAATTTTGACAAATAAAAAAGCCTTTTCCTCTAAGGTACTAGGCTTATAAAACGTTGGTCTATTATCTCAGACTTTTGATACGATTTTTTTGAATTTCATCCACCTCATCTAAAAGTTCAGGATGCTTTTCTAATAATTCCTCAATTGCCTGTGAAGCGGCCGCCTCTCTTTCTTCAGCATTATGTGCTGTACTCCTGGAAGCAATTAACTCTTCTTTTATCAATCTACTTAAGATTGATCTCGGATTTTCTTCTTGCTGTGTCATTTTTTTATGTTTTAAAAGTTCAGTAATCATTTTAACTATCAAAAAAGTATATCATAGATATACTTTTTTGTCAATACTGCTCGGGGACATGGACTCGAACCATGATCGACGGCTTCAAAGGCCGCTGTCCTACCATTAGACGATCCCCGAATAATTAAATTTATACCACCCCTAAAAACGCTTTTAATCTTAACTAAAAGCGTCTCACAAGTCAAACTTTAGAGTATTTTCGAACCGCCAGTAAGCTAGCCGAAGCAGCGGCAAAGGCGGCAGCCAGGAATTCAACCCCAAAAATAAACCAAAAATTGTTAATAAAATAAGAAACAATATTAATATTATAACCAGTAAAAAAGACCTCCAGATAGGGTTGCAAAAGGGTGAGAAATGGGAAAAAAATACTCGTAATCAACAAAATCGCAATTAAAGTATAGATCAAAGCGGAAACCAAAAAAGGAGCAACGATAAAAGATCTAGAAGCGCCGACTAAGCGCATAATTTCGATCTCCCGGCGATGAGTATAGATAGTTACTTTTACTGTATTATAAATAACCAAAAGACTGGTCAAAGAAAAAACAATAATCACAAAAAGACCAGCTTCATTTATTTTTCCGGTGATATAATCAACTTTTTTCACAATCGCCGCATTATCAGAAAAATCGCGAGACTCAATAATATCACTATCCAAGCGTTTTAAACTTTCAACCAATTGCGCTGCTTGGGTGGTGTCGTTTGGTAAAATATTTAAACTTGGTGATAAGGGATTTTTCCCAAGCTCCCGAAGAGCCTCAATTACTTGCTGATTGTTTTGATTCTTATCCCTAAATTTTTGCAAAGCCTGTTGTTTGGAAACATAATCAACCGACTTCACATTATTCAATCCTTCAATCTTTGTTTTTAAAGCAAGAATTTCTCCTTCTCCAGCTTCACTTTTTAAATAAACACTAAAATCAACCTTGCCCTTAATGACCTCAATTGCATTATCTGAAATCACTCGGACTGTCGCCATGATATTAATCGAAAACAAAGTAAGTACTAAAATAGTAATTGTCGCCACAGACAACCAAACATTGCGAGCAATATCCTGAGCACTAAATTTTAAAATCCGCAAAATAGTATTCATATAATTTTATAATACATATTTACCATGTTCTTGATCGCTAATAATCTCTCCCCTCTCCATTGCAACCACGCGTCGATTCAAGCGATTAACAATCTCCCGATTATGAGTCACTAAAATCACTGTGGTTCCAAAACGATTAATTCTTAAAAGTAAGTCGATAATTTCATCAGCATTAATCGTATCCAAATTACCAGTTGGCTCATCAGCAAGAAGAATTTTTGGTTGATGAACTAAAGCTCTAGCAATTGCCGCTCTTTGAGCCTCTCCACCAGAAATTTCCGTTGGATAACGATCGGCTTTATCCTCTAAGCCAACTATTTTTAAAACACTGGGAACAATACTTTTTATTTTGGCATTAGTGCCCCCAGAAACTTCTAAAGCAAAAGCAATGTTTTCAGCTAATGTCTTTTTTGGTAACAATTTAAAATCCTGAAAAATTACTCCGATCTGACGACGTAAATAAGGAACTTCTCGGCGACTCAAACGGGTAATGTCCCAGCCCCCAATTTCCACCTGACCACTATCCACTCTTTCTTCACCAATCAAAATCTTTACCAAAGTGGTTTTTCCAGCACCACTTTGCCCAACAATCGAAACAAATTCCCCGGGATGAATATTTAAATTAAGATCCCTGAGAACTTTGGTTCGATGACTATAGGTTTTGCAAATATTTTTCAAGTGAATCATAAAAATAATGATAATGATTATTTGGCAACGCTGTAATCAATAATTTTTTTGGTTTCTTCGAGACTGGAAGTCGAACTTTTCCCTCCCAGAATAACAACAATTAAATTATCATTACCCACTTTTACTCGACTCATCAAACAGTGTCCAGCTTCCTCAAGATAACCAGTCTTCGAGGCGGTAATTTGATAATTTTTATCTTGTAATAACTTGCTAGTATTTTTCAAGTTATGAACTTTTTTAGTGTTAATTGTCTTAAAAGAATAAGTTTTAGCAGTATCAATTTTTTGCAGATTTAAATCCTTTAAGGCTTCCTTACTTATTATAGCATAATCACTTACCGAACTCATATTCTCTGGCGACAAGCCAGTTGGTTCCACAAAATTAGTATTTTTTGCCCCCCATTTTTTCACAGTACTATTCATTTTAGCAATAAATTCTTCGCGCTTTAAACCGCTAACTCTCACTAATGACTCAACGGCATTATTCGCTGAACCAACTAACGCTGAATAAAGCAAATCTCTCACGGTCATTGTTTCCCCATCTTTAACAGTTAATTTTGCCGACTCCCAAGGTGAACAATATTGATAATTAAAATCTTCATCCGCTTTTTTATAAACCACCACCTTATCTAAACTAATCTTGGTATCCAAAAAAACTCGTGCGGCAACAATTTTAGTTAAACTAGCAATCGGCAATTTTTCGTTTTTATTTTTTTCATAAACAACCTTGCCACTTTTCTCCCAAATAGAAATGGCCGAGGGAGCCACTACTTCCAATGAAGATTTTTTTTCCTGATTAACAATTGGTTTTGATTCTCCAGGACTAACAACAGCAAATTCTGCTGGCTCTACTTTAACTTTAATCAAGCCAACACTTTTTTTGGCAATTTTTTCAAAAGCAACTAAGTCAAGGTCGACTGCTCGATCGGGATGTTTGTTTCTCTCTGGACCATAATCGTTCACCGTCACAATAACACTTTTACTATTATCTAAATTAGTAACTTTTAATTTTGTTCCTTTGGGAAAATCCGGAGAAGCCGCGAATAAACCGTTCTTATAGCGATACCAGGAAGCTGTCCCAAAGGCCAAGGAATCATTTTTAACAAACAAAGCAACCCGAACTGAGTTATTAACCGTGGTACTAACTACACCGTTTTTACGGTCATCCAAACTTGCCCAGGCTTGCCATTTTTTGGTTTCGGAATTAAAAGAAAAAATTTGCTTCACATTATCACTTGGCGAAAAATAATTAATTTTAACTAACGAAGAAGTCCCCTCGGCAGTTTTATTTTCATACCAAGCACTCATTCGCTGCCAAGAAGAATTGACTGGTTCAGATTCCACAGAACTTTCTTGCCAAATACCACCATCAACAACCGCTAACGCCGGCAAGGTTGGAAAAATAGTAAAAAAAATAGAAATTAAACAAAAAATTGAACTAAAATATTTTTTTTGAGACATAAAAACAAATTGACTGATTATAGAATGTTTATTACAATAACGATAAATACTCGCCCCTTTAGCTCAATTGGTAGAGCAACGGTATCGTAAACCGTAGGTTGTCGGTTCAATTCCGGTAGGGGGCTCAGAAACGAAGGAAAACGCCCGAGTAAGGGCGTTTTTTATTTAAGCGAACAAAATAGACGCCTCTTCTGATTTTTTCTTAATTTTTAGAAGAAAGTCTTCAGTGGCAGAAAAATATTCATTTTGTTTAGTTGATCCAAAATAAATAATTTCTAAAATTAAAGAAGTGTTAACTGTCTTCACAAAAGAACTCCTTTCAAGAATTAAATTAGACTCTTTGGCTGCTTCGCTAACTAGCTGATTAACTAATTTTAATTTTTCTTCTGAATTCAAAAACGAAAAACTTAAATTTAAAACTCCTCGTCGCTTTTCTTGTTTCTTAAAATTATTAATCTTTCCAGCAACCAACAAGGAGTTAGCGATAATCAATTCCTCGCCAGATTCAGCAAGTAGCCGAGTACTACGCCAACCAATTTTTTCCACCCTTCCCCCTTCATTATTAAAAACAATAAAATCTCCGGGAACAAAAGGTCGATCAAGATAAATAGTAATTGCACTGAATAAATCACCGAAGATTTTTTGAGTAGCCAACGCAATAGCAACCCCACCAAACCCCAAGCCAGCAATTAAAGCAGTGACATCAACTCCAAAAATAACTAAAACAAAAAGGATTCCCAGGACAATAAACAAAATAAATACTAAGAAAGAAATTGGACCAGAAAAATTCTTCAATGCTCGATCACCAGCTATTTTTTTTAAAAAATGACTAATTAAGGCCCGAGAAATATTAGCAATTTGCAAAGCAACAGACATCACTAAACAAGAATCAAGAAGGCGACTCAAGATAACTGGCAAGGTCAATCCTTGTGCTGCTAACCAAAAAGCTAAAGAGAGATAAAACCAAGGCTTGATTGAACGAACAAAATTAATTGTGTAACCACCGGCCTGAAGACTTTTTTGTTTAATAGCTCCTAGATAGCGGGAAATAGCAAATGATTTAATTAATTTAAAAACCAAAAAGAAGAAAAGAAAATAAAAAAATGCCAAAAAATATGAATTTTGGATGTTTAAAAAATAATTAATAAAATGAGAAAAGTTATTAACAACCATAAAACTAATTAAAAAAATATTTAAACCACTTAAGATAATTGCTCTCCACTTTCAACTCTTGGATTAATTGAGAAGAAGTGGCAATTTCTTCTTTGATCACCGCCACACTTTCTCCTGGTTTTTTCATGCCTAAATTAAGACGAGCAGTTTCCTCCAAAGAAGAATCCGATTCCAGATAAGTAATTGCTTCTCGAAGCTTCTTGTTACTAATTTCTTTCGCAGCAATCTCTTCTCGAAAATTCTGAATTTCATCTTCAATAATTTGTTTTTGACGCCAATTGCGCAACAAAGGAAGACAAACTAAAATAATTAAAATTATTAAAAAAAACGTATAAAATTTTTGTCTTAAACTCGATGACATAGAAAAAAATTAATTTCTAATTTTTGGAGTAATCCAAAATCCCATATACTTTCCTCTTAATAATTTGATTTGCGCATCCAAACATGGAATAGCTCCAAAAATAATAATCGTAATCGGCACACAAACCCACTCCAGAATCATAGCAATATTTTTCCAAGCTGAATACTGTTTTGGTCTTTTTGGTAAAAGCAAAGAAGAAATAATTGCGGATAAAACCATTCCAATCATCGCTAAGTTCATTAAAAAAGAAGAGATAGCTGGAAGGTTTCCGGATAATACTGTTGAATTAAAGCGGTCACCACCAAGAATCATTGGCATCCAACCAATCACCGCAATAATTAAAGCGTTTGTCGCCCAAGAATGAAAACCATAAATTTGGACCAAAATATGGCCAACAACTGGCTTCTTTTTTAAATTTTTCCAATTTTTAATTGTATTAAACATTAAATAAGGCAAGCTTTCCACTCCCCAAGCCCAACGTCGCTGTTGTTTATATAAACTACGAACAGTTAATCTAGTTGTTTTATCAGCAGTAATATCCATTGAAACTAAATGATAGAGAGGTTCCACTCGATATTCACCATTATAGTACATCAAACAATTCCAAAAAATTCTGGAATCTTCACTAACCATATTAGTAGACCAAAAACCAATATCCAAAAGCGCGCGATAGGTCATTGAATGAGAAGAATAAGTGACCAAGCTTTCCTGTCTCACTTGCATCATCATCTGCCAGAAAGTATTTGAAGCAGCGGCAACTCGTGAAAAAAATGGCGCATTCCAAATATTATTATGAAACACTGGAATTGGTTGGTAACTAGAACGATAAGGAGAATTTACTGTTAAAAACTTATGAGATAAGCAATAAAAATATCCTGGCGATAAAATTGTATCAATATCAAAAACGCTAACCAAAATTTTAGCTGAATCAAGACCTTCTGGATCAATTATTTGGCTCTTTACCTGTTTTGCTGCCCAAGCCTGATTAGCTCCCTTGCCTTTTAATTCCCCAACAATCCCGTCTGGATGATAAGTTACTAAAAAATTTCGAAAACGATCACCAAATTCTTTTTGCATTAAGTTTCCTTTTTCAATGGCAAGATCTCCACATCTCGCTTCAAGAGCAACAACGACAATCATTTGCTTGGTAGGAAAACCGTCGTTTAGCAAAGAATTTAAACATGTCCGGACAATTTCTGCGCTTTCAAAAGCGTTTGGAAGAATGACAACTTGAATTAAATCCTCCCAACACAAACCAGCTGAAGCAAGACTTGTTTCTCTGTTTTCATTATTTTCAATCTTGCTAATTAATTCTTGGTCTAATACTTTCTTTCTACTCTCCAAAGAAAGATTCTCGCATTTTTCTTGCCAATTAATTTCCTTGCCTTTTTTTAATTTAAAATAAGAAACTAATAAATAAATTGCTAAATATATTACTAATAGCAACCAGTAAACATCAAAGGCAATCATGAAATAAGCCACCCAAACCGGCTGAAAGTAAGAAAGAACTAACAAAACAAAAAGAGTGACTAGCGAAAATAAGCCTGGTAACATTTCCAAAAAACGATAAAAAAGATAATCTTTACCGGTTAGATCCGTTGCTTTGCCAATCTTTAAATAATTCATAGACACAATTAATTAATAAATCCACGACGCTTCATTTCAAAAAAACAACGAGCACAAGCTTTAACATCAATTAAAGCATCGTGAGCATCACTAAAACTTTCTTGAAATAAAAATTGATGCAACTCCGCAAGATTTGGCCATTTAAAACCACTTCGTCCCGGTAGACGGCAAAGGTTAACCCCTAATTTCATAGTGCAAATCTTCTGTGCTTCTAGTAGGTGATTCTTTTGTTTATTTCGTAAAAATTCACTACCAACAATATTGTTATCAAATTCAATATTATGACCAACTAAAAAATGAGCTCGACTAATGGCTTCTGAAAATTTATTAAGAGCTTCTAACAAAGGAATTCCTTCCTCGAGCGCTCTTTCCTGACTCACTCGATGAATTTTCGCAACCTCTTCTGGAATCAAAAAACCCTCCGGTTTAATAATCAGACTTTCCTCCTCCCAAAGATTACCGTCACCATCATAAAATTGCCAAGCGATTTGAACTAAACGTGGCCAATTTTCAAAATCTTCTAATGGTGCTTTATAATTTTTCGGTAATCCGGTTGTTTCCGTATCAAAAACTAAATAATACATAATAAAAATTTTCTTTAATTACTACCAGGAATTCGAGAAAAATCTATTTCCTCCCCTTCATCAATAGACTCGCAATCGTTAAAATTAAGATTTTTTACTGCTGAGACTGGTGATTCCTTGATCTCTCTGCCCTTAAAATTAACGGGCTTTAGATCATTAAGCTGACCAAGTGAAACTGGTTCTGGCAGGTTAGCAGTTCTTTCAAAAACTTCATCAACATAGTTTTCAGTTTTCTTTTCTACTTCTTTTATTTTTTCTAACTCGGCTTGTTTCAATTTTTGACGCGCCTCCGCCTCCTGACGTTTTTCTTCTTTTTTAATTATCAAACAGTTTTGACAATAAACTGGACGAATTCCATCTGGTTGAAAAGAAACGAAAGTAATTGTGCCACAATTACTACACTCAGTTGATGTTTTTCCTGCGGGGATTCTGCTGCTTGTTGTCTGACTTTGAATCGGCGTGTTTGGTTTTAGGGGTGCCTTTGTTAAAATTGGTGTTGCTAGAGTTTCATAAACCGGTTTAACGCTGGCTGGTGGTGGTGTCACTGCTTGAGGAGCTGAAGTCTGACTCACAGTTACATCCGTCTTGGAAACTGTATTGGAAATAGTATTAGAAACTTGGGTGTTAGAGTAGGTTTGTGTTTTTGAAGTAAACTGGTTATTTTTTGGCAAAAAATTACCAGGATTATTTTTCGGAAAAGCCTTTCTCTCGCCAAACTCCTTATCTTTTTCATCATCTTCGCTTTCATGCCATTTCATAATTCTCTCCTCCACTAAAGCCCGAGGAGCAGAATATTTTTCTCGAGAATAGTTGATAATTTTTTCAGTATTACCAGTTTTTTCATCAGCACGCAAAGGTACTAAGCCTTTGGCAGAAAAAGGATTAGAGGTGATGCCATCAATCATTAAACGTAAATACATTTCATATTTTGGCAAATTAACAATATCTTCTTCGGTAAAAGTTGGGGTAAACTCTTTGACCAACTCTTCAGCATCCGCTGCTCCAACTCTGAAAACAATCAATGTGCCAACGTTACCAAAAACTGCTGCCTTCACAACATCCCCAAGCTGTTCAATATACTGATGAGCCATCACTAAGTTAAGACGATATTTTCGAGCTTCCGAAAGAATATTAGCAAAACTATCAGTGGAAAAATTTTGAAATTCATCAATATAGAGATAGAAATCTTTTCGTTCGCTTTCGGGAATATCAACCCGGCTCATTGCCGCTAGCTGAATTTTTGTGATCATCATTGCTCCTAATAATGCAGAGTTATCCTCACCAATTCTGCCTTTACTAAGATTCATGATTAAAATTTTCCCCTCATCCATTATCTTACGAACATCGATTGATGATTTGACTTGTCCGATAATGTTGCGCATCAAAGAACTAGACAAGAATTGACCAACTTTATTCTGAATTGGAGAAACTGCTTCTGAGGCAAATTTATCTGCGTAGCCAGCAAATTCTTTTTCCCAAAAAGATTTAACCATCGGATCTTTAATACTAGCAACTACTTTTTTTCGATAAGTTTTATCGGAAAGCATTCGGACTACGCCCATTAAAGTTGAACCTGGGTAATCTAAAATTGCTAAAATAGCATTACGTAAAATATATTCCAACCGTGGCCCCCAAGAATCAGCCCATAGTTTTTTAAAAACACCAATTAACCCAGAAGCAACTAAATGCTGGAGGTGGGAATCAACTTGCTCAACCACGTTAAAAGCCATTGGGTAATCAATATCGGAAGGATTAAGATAAACAACATCACCAATTCTTTCGCTAGGAATATATTCAATCACTTTTTCAGCCAAATCTCCATGTGGATCAACAACCGCTACTCCTCTCCCGGCTCGAATATCATCAATAATCATGTTCTCTAAGATTGTTGATTTTCCCATACCCGTCTTTCCAATCAAATACATATGACGGCGTCTATCGTCAGTTTTAATTCCAAATTTTTTAAATTCGTTGCGATAAGTTGTTTGCGCAAAAACTGCAATTTCACTATTCATATATTTATTGATTCAAAATCTGTTGATAATTAGAAAGGTATTCTTTGATCAACGGCGGAAGATACAAAAATCCAATAATTAAAGGAACTAGAACAATTAATAACCGAGCTGTCGCCCAGATATTTTGCCATTTTATAAAACTGCGAACATGCTTCAAGCTCTCAGCAATCTCTAGACTTAAAGCAAGATTTTTTTCTAATAATTCTTTTATCTCTTGATCATTTTTTGGCATTTCTTCTGACATATTTGTAGATTTATCTTAATTGACAAAGTTTAACAAATTCACTACCAATTTGAGCCATTTTTTCCATTTCTTGAATACTAAAAGCTTTTTTCCCTTGAAATTTTGGGTCAACAAGGTCAGTATCGGACTTAAATTTTTGTAAATACCAAGCATCAGCACCTTGAATGATTTTACCCATTTCAAAAAAATCATCAAGTTCCAATAAACCAGGGGTAACTGTAGTTCTAAATTCATGTGGTAGGCCGCTAGTCACCACTATTTTAACACTTTCTAGCAACTTCTGGCAATCAACAGCAACCCCCACCACTGATTGGTATTTATCTAATGGTGCCTTTAAATCCATCGCTAAATAATCGATTAAATTGTCATTAATCATTTCGCGAAGCATTTTTGGATTTGTCCCATTGGTGTCCAATTTAATTTTAAAACCTAGCTCTCTGATTTTCTGAATAAATTTTGGCAAATCACTATGCATCGTGGGCTCTCCACCAGTAATCACCACACCATCTAGCTTCCCGACTCTACTTCGTAAAAAAAGAAAAAGGTCTTCCTCCAAAATTGGGGAAAAACCTTTGTTCTTATATTCTATCCCGCCTAACTCTTCTAAGGGCCAGACAAGCATGGGATTATAACAAAAATGACAACGAAAATTACAAGCAGTGGTAAAAACAATTGCTGACAAATTACCAGGATAATCAATCAAGCTTAATTTTTCAAGTCCTCCAATTTTCATAGGTTTCAATTGGCTTTCCGGAAAGTCCGAAAGACCACATTGCCTATTTTAAAATTCCGGAAGAAGCCATTTTTTATTTTTTTTAACAACAGGAATTTTCAACTTGATAAGTCTTGCGATCCTTAAACTCGGCAGCTTTTCCTTTGTTGAAATTTTGCACAGGAGTTAGCCAGCCGACTACTCGACTATATACAACACATTCTTGTCGCTCAGTTTTAATTGGGCTCATAATTTTTTTTGGTCACCACTCTTTGTCTTTTGGCATGGGGACAAATTAATGGTCGACTATACTTATATTTTAATTTAAATTTTTCTAATTAGCAACAAGTTGGGTTGTTCGCGCCAGCATCATTCCTCTCGTCATCAGTAGTGCCAACAAAACCAATTTCTTCATCACATTTTGGGCAAAATTTGTGTTCACCAGCCAAATAACCATGTTTAGGACAAATTGAAAAAGTTGGGGTGATGGTAAAATATGGCAAACGATAGTTATTTACAATTTTTTGTACTAATTTTTTGGTGGTCTCTGAATCTTTAATTCTTTCTCCTAAAAATCCATGCAAAACTGTACCGCCAGTGTATTTGATTTGCAAGTCATCCTGCAGATCAAGAGCTGAAAAAATATCATCAGTATGACTAACTGGAATATGCGATGAATTTGTGTAGTAAGGATCGGAACCTTCATTTTTTACCGCATCGTTATTAGCAAAAATGATATCAGGGTAAAGCTCTAAATCTTTCTTCGCAAAACGATAAGTGCAACCTTCTCCTGGTGTAGCTTCTAGGTTAAAGAGATCATTGGTTTCGGTCTGATAATCCATTAATTTTTCTCTCATAAAATCAAGAACTTCCCCAGCGAATTGATGACCTTCATCACTTGCGATATCTTTTCCTAGTAAATTCAGAGAGGCCTCGTTCATACCATTAATGCCGATGGTGTTGAAATGATTTTGCCAATAGGTTCCAAAGCGAGCATGAATGTCTTTGAGATAAAACATTGAATATGGATACAAGCCATCCAGAGTAAACTTTTCAATCACCTTTCTTTTGATTGCTAAACTCTCTTTCGCAATATCCATTAAACGAACTAATTGATTTTTGAAATCTTCCTTGTCTTTTGCTAAATATCCTAAGCGAGCTAAATTAATAGTCACAACCCCCAAAGATCCAGTTAAGGGATTGGCGCCAAACAATCCACCGCCACGCTTTCGAAGTTCGCGATTGTCGAGTCGCAAACGGCAACACATTGAACGAGCATCATCCCGATTCATGTCTGAATTTACAAAATTTGAAAAATAAGGAACACCGTATTTTGAAGTCATCTCCCAGACTGGCTTCAAACATTCTCGATCCCAGTCAAATTCTTTATCAACAGTATAAGTTGGAATTGGAAAGCCAAACACGCGACCAGTGGAATCACCAGCAATCATCACTTCAGCGAAAGCTTGGTTGAACATATCCATTTCAACTTGAAAATCTTTGTACTTTTCTGGCATTATTTTTCCACCAATTACCACATTTTCTTCACCAATCATTTTGGAAGGAGTGACATCAAGAGTAACGTTAGTGAACGGAGTTTGAAAACCAACTCGAGTTGGTACATTCACATTAAACATAAACTCCTGTAAACCCTGTTTGACTTCTTGATAATTTAATCCATCATAACGAATAAATGGAGCTAAGTAAGTATCGAAGTTAGCAAAAGCCTGCGCCCCAGCTGCTTCGCCTTGTAAGGTGTAGAAAAAATTAACAATCTGACCCAAAGCACTACGAAAATGTTTTGCTGGTTTACTTTGAATTTTTTCCTTAACACCACCAAAACCACGCAGCAACAAATCTTTTAAATCCCAGCCGCAGCAATAAGGAGCAAGTAAACCAAGATCATGAATATGCATATCGCCATTCACATGAGCAAGGCGAATATTTTCTGGGTAAAGTTTATTGAGCCAATATTTTGCAGAAATAGCAGAAGCCAAATAATTATTCAATCCTTGAACCGAAAAACTCATGTTGCTATTTTCCTTTAAGCGCCAATCTGAGCGACCAAGATAGTCTTCCATTAATTTTTCTTCGACGGTCGCCTGACTAATGTCACGAACTTGTCGATGTTGTTCGCGATAAAGAATATAGGCTTTGGCGATTTTTATTTTTTTATTATCAATCAAAGCTTCTTCAACGACATCCTGAATCTCCTCGACAGCTGGAATGCTGTTTGGATGAAATTTTTTGTTAATTTTATTAATCACTTCCACTAACAAATCCTTGGCTTCATTTTCATTGTATTCACCAACTGCCTTCGCAGCATTGGCAATTGCCTTGAGAATTTTTTCTTCGGAGAAAGAGGCAATGTCGCCAGATCTCTTCCTGATTTTGGTAATCGCTTCAGACATAAGAATTTTAATTAAATTATTTTTTTTCTTTGATTAATTTGTTCAACTCTTTCCTGAATTCTTGGGCATCCTTGAAAGATTCGTAAACTGAAGCATAACGGATATAGGCGACCTGATCTACTTTTTTTAATTGTTTCATCACAATTGCACCAATTTGACGGGAAGTGATTTCACTTTTCTTGAGACGTTGCAATTCCCTTTCGACTGAATGAACTAGTTTTTTAAAATTATCTTCAGTGATCGGTCTTTTCTCAAAAGATTTTTTTAAACCACTAATTAGTTTTTCTCGACTATAAGACTCCCGACGACCGTCCCTTTTCACTATTGCTAAATCTAATAATTCCACTTCTTCATATGTTGAAAAACGAAAATTACACTTCAAACATTCACGACGACGACGGATTGAAAGACCGTCAGTTGCCACTCGCGAATCAACAACTTTTGTGTCATCAAAATAACAAATTGGGCATTTCATAAAATATTGATAAATTCAACATTTTGTGGCGTTTTTTTACTCTTACCACTAAATGTTGTGCTCAATTAGTATTTTAGCAGAATTTTCCAAACAGGAAAAGAGGGAAAAACTTACGAATATAAGCAAGAATAATAAGCCATTGACAGCGAAGAAAAAAAACTGTGGATAAGTAAAAAAACAAAAATATAATTATTGATCACCACGTAAATTAAAATAAAAAAAAACGAAGCACTTAGTACTTCGTTTTTGCTATAAAAATAAAATTATTTTCAATAATACTAATTCATCCTCTTCCGAATAAATGCTGGATGTTCAGCTAGTGTTCCTGAGAGTTAAAAATCCGCTATAATCTCGACTCGGATTTTCAATTTATAGACTTATTATAACATACCGGTGGGGGTTGGCAAGTCCTACCCCCACCGGTATTGGCTAAAAATTCATCAGCCTGTTATGTATCTGCTTCAGCTCCGGATTAACATAATGAGTATAAACCTGCGTGCTCCTAAGGTCACTATGACCTAAAAACATCTGAACCGCCCTAAGATCGGCTCCATTCTTTAGCATGTGAGTGGCAAAAGAATGCCTAAAACTATGCGTAGAAATGTCGCTTCTTAGCCCTGCCAGCTTAACATACTTCTTAACCACCTCCTGTGCTGACCGCTTGCCAATTCGACCATTATTCAGCTCTGTCCACTCATTACGCTTACGAGTAAAGGTGAATAGCGCCGGATAATTGTCGTGCCTAGTCTTCAGGTATTCATTAACCCAAAAAATAGCCCGCTCGTTCAAGTAAACCGTCCTAATCTTATCAAACTTACCCTGCACGATTATCTCCCCACCATTTATATCAATATCTCTATTCAATTTAATCATCTCCTCAAGTCTCATGCCAGTAGCAAACAATATCTCGAGTAATGCCCGATTCCGCTTGCCCTCGTTATTACTGGTATCGATAGTATCAATCATCCTTTTAAACTCATCTTGGTTGAAAAAGATAATCCGATCACTAGCACGTACCCCCTTCGGCACAAATGAAGGTGGCATAGCCTTGATACTTTTCTTCTCCATACAAGTCAAAAACATTCTGATCATCTTTAATTTTTCACTAACCGTAGATAATTTTATCTTACGATTCTTCTGATAGGCATGATCAGTATCTAACAGATGTTTTTTATACTTTAAAATCAAGTCCTCGTTTATTTGCCTTACATCAATCTCCCCCGTCCATTCATTAAAATGACGAAAGTGATGCTCATAATTGGTAACTGTCTTTTTTGAATGATTTTGTTCAATCTCACACCACTCAAAAAACTTTAGCCCTGCCTCGTGTATTTTCATAAAATTAAAAAGTCCGGAACTCGGACTTAGGCAAATAGGCTAAATGCTTTCTCAAAAATTGCGACCTGACCTTTGATTTTTTGTCGCAAAGCTGGTCTAGGCTTGATGTAACTATTGTTCATCACTTCCTGAACCTGTTCCACAGTTAAATAATGTTCTTTGCCACAATCATGGCATTCTCCGAGAAAAATCTTTCCTCCGTAGGCATAACGGCCTAACGCTTTGTGATTCGCTTTATTCATAACACCTATTAGCCAAGCAATAAAACAATACTAATGTATTATTAATATTGCCCGTGCTATAATTAAATCAACCCTATATTGGAGTGCTTTCCTTTATGGGGCGAGAAAAGGCGGATTATTAGCCGTCTTTTCGATTAATAAAATTGACTCGGGGAGATGTTACCGCTTCCCCAAAATAAGTCAAATTAATGTCAGATTTGACATTAACCGACTAATATAGCATATTATTTACTTTTTTCCATAGCAAAAGCGACCAGTTATCATAACTGGTCGCTTTTAAAATTTAGATAAATTTTTGATAAAATAATTCTAAAGTTTTTATGAAGAAATGATAAATTATTATTTTAGATCCGGCAATCCAAATCTAGACAGATAGCCAGCAAATCGTTGAGAAAGCTCCTCTCTGAAAACTTCACTAATAGTAGAAATATATGAAGTTTTTTTGTACTTATAAAGAAGTCCAACTGGTAATGTAAAAAAATGTTTAAAGTCAATTATTAACTCTGGTATTCCAAGATCATTATTTTGATGCAAATAGTGATAACGCTTATACTCATCATTTTTCATTAGCTTCTCGATTTCCTTCTTACTAAAAGGTTTCATCGACCAACCATTTATGTGACTTCCGATATAAAATTCACCGGAAATATATGCAGGGCAAACTAAGATTGTTGGTAAAAATTTATCATCATCTGCATCTGGATTACTTTTCTTCTTTTCTTTATTCAAAAAATCTGAATTTATATCACAATCTTGACTCATCACCACCGCATATTTTAAACCAACAGTATCAGACTTCCCTCCATAATTCGAATCACCAATTTTAAACTCCACGCCCCTTAATATGTCACCTTGGCAAAGTCTCTTTTTGTTGATTTTTTTATACCGATATTTAATTTGACTTGTTAGCATAATTTTGTCCAAAACTCGTTTTTCTATCAGGATATACATTCTTAAAAACATTATAATCAACGTCCTGCCTATCTATAAACCTACCCGATGTTGAATCGTGATGTATGTTTTTATTAATAACTACTTCTGAATATTTAGCTTGTTTATTTTCTGCTTTCATATACGGTTACTTATTAAGCAATCCCCTAAAACTATCAGAGATACTTAACTCAAAGATCTTTTCAATTTTACTATTATACTCTTTGACAACGTCCACTATACTCGTATCCGACAAATCAACAGGTATATTTGAATAACAGTCGTAATCTAATACAAAACTCTTCCTATTAACCTCATTGGGGTAGTCGTCATTCCATACTCCGAAATTAAAATTAATAATATTAAATCCGTCTTTAAATACCAACTGTCCCATAGATCTCGACACAGAGAATTCACTATTATTTGCAAAGGAAATAGCACCCAACAAATCATTAGCTATATACTTATCCCATTTTAAATAATCTTTTTCATTGTGCAACTCTATCTCATTTAAATATCTCAAACCAATCCTTTTAATCGTCTTAACGCCGAATGAATTTATAAAGACATTAACAACTTTTTCAACATCATTAATGAGGTCTGTTGAATTTTTATATTTTAAGTATTCGATAAATAAATAACTCGGACTTATCTGTAAATTTTTGGTACTATTTTTGTCAGTAAAAACCCAAGAAACTATTTTATTAGTATGCTGATTAAGTTGCTTTGTTTGCAAATTAAGATCAAAATATCCTTCCTCGCCGTCAATCTGCTTAGACAAAGGAAATATTGATGAAATACTATCAGCGTATGATCTTAGCTTTGACAACTCTATTGATTTAATAAAATCAATTCTAAGAATTACCTTACTTAAATAATTTTTTTTATAAATATTGCCTTTCATAAATTTATTATAACAAAATAATAATAGTTAAACTAGCACGTATTCTATTTTAAGCAAATGTCGCCTGCTAAATCAGAATAAAGCAACAAAAGCAATAATTTTTCATACAATTTACTTACCTAAAATTTTACGATATGCCTGTTCAATTAGATCAAAGACATAATTTAAATTTTCTTCGCTATCTAAAATTACCTCGGTCTCACCTCCACCATGATGACCAACATTTGTTACATCTCTAGCAATACCACGTGGATCATTTAATTCATTTTTATGAATTTCTAAGTGAATTTTAATTTTTGACTGTTGATTATGAACGTAAGCAAAAGCATTTCTCAGTCTATAGGAGACATAATTTTGTTTAGGTCTTTCCTCGATTGAGTCATTAATAGCAAGAATTTTTTCCCTCAAAGCAAAAAACAAATTCTTTGTATTTTCAGGAACATTAAGATGATCTTCAAGAGTGTAAACTTTCACCTCATTACTAACGCTATTTATATCATTATTTTTTGTAATAGTTTTTATTGATTCCCTTGAATCTTGAGATAGCAACTGATTATACAGAATTACGTCATTATCAAAAAATTTAACTTCCCACAATTCAATAGGCAAATCCTTAAAATTAATTGCATTCATCTGATATGAAGTAAAAGAATTGGCAATAAAAATAACCTTAGATTGAGTCCAATCAACATCCGCCCTGTTAAGATTATTATTGGTTTTTTCATTGTACTCAAGTATAAAGTCAGATTTATTATTAAGCATGAGTGCTAAATACGCATAGCCCTGATCAATAACACTAAAGCTTCTATCTCTTTTATATTCAATAATTACAAATGAACCACTCTCTTTATCAAATGCCAAAGTATCAATTCTAAAACTATGCAGAGCAAACTCTGTACTAACGAATTCAAGCCCAAAAACGCAATCAAGATTTTCTTCCGTGAGTCTTTGAATATCACGCTCGAGATCTATTCGTTTTTCGTTAATAACTGATAACTTTGAGTTATCTTTTTTGAATAATGCCATATATTTTCTTTAACAATATCCTAGAAATATTGCTATTAATTATTTTTAGAAGCTTTACTGTCAAAAAAATCAACTATTACTGGTTTATCACAAGTCGAACCCTTGCCAACCACAATCGCACGAAATTTAGGCAGAATACTCATTGAGTCTAAATATCTACCATTAATATAAGCTCCCATGAAATTCTTTGAAGTTTCATCAAAAGATTGCAATGCAATAATAGTATGGCACTGATATAAAATTGTTTTTGTTACCAATGCTGTTCTTTGAGTAATTATCAAAAAGCCGATATTATGTTTTCTACACTTTAGAACTTGCTGAGAAATACGACTCACATTGGGCTGACCAAACTCTTGCTTGCCAAATGAATTTTCCGGAATGAAGTCATAAGCTTCTTCCATAACGACACAAATTTTCGTATCAGGATTACCAGTTTGATAAGCAATCACTTTGTTAATTAGCTCTGCGGCCATATCACTAAAATTAACAGTTCCGCCTCCCCTAACAGCTTCACCCATTTGCAATGCAATTGAAATTATGTTTTTAGTGGAAGTTGATGGATTAAATGCATCCGCTCCCTGCTCCTCTATCAAACTACTATCAATATACTTTGATAAAGACTGAGAATTGTTACGATCAACTTCTAATACTATTATTTTATAACCGCTCATTGCCATTTTTTCGATTACCCTTGAAGCCATGTAAGATTTTCCGGTACCAGTTTTACCAATTATCGCGATATGATGCGTTACACACTCATCCAAATCAACGTATATTGGATACTTAGATCTTGGCACAATACCAACACGAAAGAAATTACCTTCTAGATCTACTATGTCGTCAGTTTGATTTTCTATAAAAACTGGCATATTTATACTTGGCACCCATCCCGTATCAGCGAATTTTTGTTTTTCTCCTTGCCAATATCCTATTTGTTGAGCGGTAATAATTTTAACACCTTTCTTGCTTTGTCCGTCAATATTTTCGAATTCTGTTTCAACATTAATTATTTGATATTTTGTATGGTTTTTATAAAAATTTACCGAGATTAAGTCGCCCTCTTTTAGTTCCTTTTTTTCATCAACACCCTCGATCATTTTTACTTTTATTACGTCAATATCTGAATCTGAATAAACAAAGCCAATTATATTTTCCCTGTTAACATATATTTCAGATTCCAATATTTTAGCGGGGGCTTCTACAAACGATTTAAAAACATGGGTCTGTTTGTTTACGTCAATATGGTTATTATCGAAACAATAAAATTGTAAATATTTTTTATTTTCAGATTCTTGCTCCGATATATACATCATGCAGGGCAATTCCTTACCTTCATTTGAATTTTTTATATCATCAACAAAAACGAGATCACCCGACTTTAATACTGGCGAATATGGCGATTGTTCAACATAAACAATATTCGGGCTTAACCGTTTAATCACTTTCCCAACCATTTTTATTTTTGCCTCACTCTTAATTCTATTTAACAAAGGTGTTATTAATTTTTTGTCGATTGATTCCATTAAAATAGCTACTCCCCAAAATATAA
The DNA here is from genome assembly GCA_903847415.1 of Candidatus Falkowiibacteriota bacterium. Taxonomy (GTDB): domain Bacteria; phylum Patescibacteriota; class Patescibacteriia; order Patescibacteriales; family UBA12465; genus CAINDR01. The sequence continues at coordinate 52,328 of CAINDR010000015.1, read as the reverse complement.
TTAATAACATTATAGCTATTTGCCCCTTATTAATTAGACTGTCATTTTCCAGTGAGGCTATAAAATAGCTAAAAATTGATAAAATAAAAACAATTGAAAACAACATTTTAGAGCTACCCAAAAAACCAGAAATAATATTTGCTGAATTCGCAATTCTTTGTGACAAATGATTTCTATCTTTTTCTTGATCAATCAAAACGAACGAAACCAAAGCAACAAGAGCAATAATTACAAGATAAACTGATAATGGGAAAAATAACAAAAACTTATCTTTATGATCCAACATGGATAAAACCACTGCTAAAGTTATAATATTAACTATTACATCCAACGGCTTAGTGAAAAATTTCTCCGTAACAAATACCCCAAGAACAATCAATAGCAATCCGCTTGTAAACCAAACTTGTGCATCATTTGAAATGTTCGGAAAGGCTTTATCAATGACTAAAAACTTTAAACAAAATAAAGCTCCAGTAAAGGTAAACAAATATACTAAATTTTTAGTTTTATTTTTAATCATAGGTCGTCTTATAATAATTACCACTCAAACATATCAACGATATTTTCAATTGCATTCTTAATCCTGTTTATAATACCCTTTCTTTCCATGATTTTTGGCTGGACTGGTAGCATATCAGCAATATCTTGTTCTCTTGGTAATTTCTGAGTATATAAATATTCACCAATCAAGCCTTCAATCTTTTCAGTAGGAATGTTCTCATCTTCAGCTAATTTTTTTAATACCTCGGCTCTTTCACTTGTCCAAAAATGATTAAATGCTTTTTCAACATCATCCATCTTGCTAATTTTTGGCAAGTTCTCTTCAATAAATTTGCGAATTAAATCTTTCTTTTTTCGCAACTGCACATCTCTGTCAAAAATACGAAGTATTTCTTCTGCTTTCTTTTTTCGCAACACATCAGAAGTAATGCATTTCAAACCAGCTATTAACAGAATTATATAATCAAAATTAATAATATCACGGACAGTAAGTTCAAGTTCAAAATCAATCTGATCAAGAATTGATTCCGCCGTACTTTCTTCATTTTTTCGATCCTCGTAAACATCCAAATATTTACTTTGGTAATCATAAAATTCTTGCTCGCTTATTCCTAAATCTCCAAAAGAAAAATCAGAAAATGTTTCAAGCGAAGATTTAATGCGAAGCAAATCACGAAATGTTTTAACAAAAACGGCCTTTTCCTCCTCGCTTTGCAAAGAATCAACAGAACTAACAGTTGGAACCGCTTCACGTAATTCTGACAATTTATCTTCAAATTCTTTTTTCTGTTCATCGTATGGCCTTTTAAAAACTATTTCTTTAGCATTTTCATCACCAAAAAGTGCTAAAGCTTTGTCGGTAGCCTTTTTTAAATTTCTAAAAGATACGACATTCCCGTGGGGCTTATCAGAATTCAATAATCTATTAGTTCTAGAGTAGGCCTGAATTAATCCATGATATTGCAAATTTTTATCAACATAAAGTGTATTGAGTCTTGGACTATCAAATCCCGTCAAAAACATATTAACCACCAAGACTAAATCAACCTCTTTATCCTTAATTCTTTTTTGCAGGTCTTTGTAATAATCATAAAAGCGATCAGTTGAGAAATTGGTCGAATATAATAAGTTATAATCCTTGATACAAGCTTCTAAAAAATTCCTAGAATGCTGATTACCAGTAGCTTCCTCTCCAGCAAAAACATCAAAATCAAGCATGTCTCCGCTTTCATCTTCATTCACTTGATAAGTAAAGATAGTAGCGATTTTAAGGTCGTCTGATTTTTTAGTCTTAAATAAAGTATAATATTTTTTCAAAACTTCAATACTGGAAACTGCAAACAAAGCGTTAAACTTACCGTTCTTTGTTTTTCTTTTCCAATCAGCTAAAACATAGTCAGTGATCTTGTTTAATCTTTCCGGACTTTCTAGAACTTCCTTAGTATCTATACCCTCAACCAATGTTTCAGCAAAAATATCTGCATCCAAAGTACTTTGATCTTTCTGAGTATATTTGCCAACATACTCAACGGCAAAGCCAAGTACATTATTATCCGATATTGCATTAGTGATTATATATTTATGTAAGCATTCACCAAAAACATCGGCAGTAGTAACTCCCCCAACATTATTATCCGCAAAGATAGGCGTACCTGTAAAACCAAATAACTGGGCTTTCTTAAAGAAGCCCTTAATGCGAGCATGAGTCTGACCAAATTGACTACGATGACACTCATCAAAAATAATAACTATTTTTTCGTTAGCCAGACTTTCAAACTGTTTAAGATATGATTCTCTGCCAATCGCAATATCCAATTTCTGGATAGTCGTCACAATTAATTTTCTGCTTGGGTCTTTTAATTGTGCTACCAGATTTCTAGTATAATTTGTGCCATCTACAGACCCGTCAGAAAACGAATTAAATTCTTTAGTTGTCTGAATATCCAAATCCTTACGATCAACCACAAATAATACCTTTTTTATTTCAGGGTTTTGTGAAAGTATTTGACTGGCCTTGTATGATGTTAATGTTTTTCCAGATCCAGTTGTATGCCAAATATAACCATTTTTACCTGATTCTTTTACACGATTCTCTATAGCCTTGACCGCATAATACTGATAAGGGCGAAGTATCATTGGAATTTGCAATGACTCTGCCAACACTATATATTCTGCAATAGTTTTTGACACAGAACATTTTTCCAAAAAGACTGAAGCAAATTCATCGAGTTGAGTTATCTTATTATTTTTTTCATCTGTCCAATAAAATGTCTGCTCAAATGATTGTTTAGGGTTATTAGCAAAATATTTAGTATTTACTCCGTTAGAAATTACAAATATCTGAACGAATTCAAACAGCGTTCCTGTAAACGAGTGCTTGTGATAACGCTGAATCTGATTAAAAGCTTCTTTCATCTCAATTCCACGTCTTTTTAATTCAATATGAACTAATGGTAAACCGTTTATAAGCAATGTGACATCGTATCTATTTTCATAACGCCCGACATTTGTGATCTGATTGGTTACTTGATATTCATTCTTACACCACTGCTCCATATTAAAGAAACGCACCCAAAATTTACTGTCATCGTCACGAGACAACACAAAACGATCTCTTAGAATTTTTGCTTTATGAAATCTATCCCCTTTTTTAAGATGATTTAATATTCTTGAAAACTCTAAATCTGAAAAAGTCGTTTTATTAAACTTTTCCAACTGTGTTTTTAAATTTATATCTAAAGACTTAGTGTCTTCTAAGATAACCGACTCAAACCCCAGTCTTTCGAGCTGACTTATCAAGGTTTTTTCAAGTTGTAATTCTGATTGATGTGACATATTTATATAAATAATTTTTGTGTTAACCCGACTTTCCACTCTTCGGCTTTTACAATCTCCTTTTCTTTTAATTCAATAAATTTATCTATTGAATTTAGAAAGTTAGCAATTTTCTGTTGCTCCAATAAAGATAATATAGGTATAGTGTAGTTTTCCAGCATCCCAAGTTTTATATAAGGCATCGCACCTGTTTGCTTTTTACTATTTACATAAATCTGAAAAAACGAATTTAAAAAAGCAAATAAATAATCAGAATTACACATAAAATTACTTAACACATAAGTTCTTTGATATGCTTCAAATTTACCACTATACTTTTGGCAATGCCCCACTTCTCCATTGCCGGCAATCAGAATTGCCTCACAATCAAATGAATAGCTATCACAATAAGTCGGCTTCTTTGCACAAGTAAAAAAAGGGTAAGCTCCTTTTGGATTACCTTCATTTACATCTTTTTTTCCCGTTTTAATGGTGCAAATATCACTCAATTTATTCCATTTCCAATCATCAAAAGAGTTACCATCATCATCCTTAAATCTAATTTCTTGGGAAAATATCTTCTGGGCAATACTTTTTTTATATTCTTGCAAAAATACTTTTTGGTTGTATAAATTTTCAATCCACTTATCAATTGTAGATAAAAAAATGGATATCTTTTTTTGTTCGGGCTGACTGGGCAACATTATTTCAAGATTAAAGAAATTCTTTTTATTTACATTCAACAACCCATCTGCCCTAGAAGTGCTTGAAATAATCTTTCTTAAGCCAATATCTAAATAATGAGATTCAAAAAGTTTTGAAAAATAAAAAGCATCATTATTTTTATCAATTAATCTAAAACTAATAAAAACATTTGGCACAGCTATTTTTCTATCTTCAGTGTTTAAATAAATGCAACCACACTTATACGTCTTTGAATTACCTTTATTATAAGAAAAGTCATTAGACCCAAGAACAATATATTTAGAATTTTGTTGCCCGGATATATTTTTACCAAACTTTTCTTTTTGGCTAACAAAACCTTTTCCAGCTGTTACACTGTATGTTTCAATATTTCTATCTCCTATAGTTTCTGTTATTTCTTTGAAAACTTCATTAAGTTTTTTTCTTTGCCAAGGCTCTTTAAAATCTGGAAATCGTAATTCTGGAAACAAGTTTTTATTATTTATTTTTAGCTTTGTATCTATCATATCTTAGAATGGTTTACTTATTTTGAGCTCATTGCAAAATCCCTCGATAATATTCTCAATCTCTAATACATTTACACCTAATTCTTTTAAATTTTTAGACACATCTTCTAAATTTATTTGCTGTTCCGCTTCAACACTATCAATATATCTAGGAATGTTTAAATTATATTCATTATCTTTTATTTCTTCCAAGCCAGCCTTATGAGAATACCTTTCGATTTCCTTACGATCTTTATAAGTATTAAAAATTTTAGCAATATTTTCATCACTTAATTTATTTTGATTTTTACCCCTTTCAAATTCCTTCGATCCGTCAATAAATATAATATCTTCGTTATCCTTTCGACATTTTTTAAAAACTAAAATTGTTGCTGGAATACTAGTTCCATAAAAAAGATTAGCTGGCAAGCCTATAACAGCATCAAGATAATTCTGTTTTTCAATAATATATTTTCTTATATGTTCTTCTGCTCCTGAACGAAATAATGCACCATGGGGTAAAACTATGGCCATAGTGCCGTTGTCAGAAAGATGATAAAGCATGTGTGTTATAAAAGCATAATCAGCCGCACCCTTGGGCGCTAATCTACCATACTGCGAGAATCTATCGTCATTTGCCAATTGTGGATCTTCTTCTCCTTTCCACTTTGCGGAAAATGGAGGATTTGCAATCACCGCCTCAGCTTTAAGATCTGGATGCATGTCTTCGGTCAAAGTATCTCCCTGCTTAATTTTAAAGTGGTCAAAATGAACTCCATGCAATATCATGTTCATGCGTGCCAAGTTGTAAGTAGTAGGATTTAATTCTTGACCATAGTAATCCGATACTTCTACATAGTCTTTAAGACGCAACAAAAGAGATCCTGATCCGCAGGTGGGATCAAAAACTGAACGTACTCGCTTTTTATCTACAGATACAATCTGTGCTAACAAGCGAGATACTTGAGCTGGAGTATAAAATTCACCGCCCTTTTTGCCTGCTCCAGCTGCGAATTCTCCAATCAAATACTCATAAGCATCACCGAGCAAATCATTTTTTGCATCTTCTAATTTAAAATCAATTCCGCTAAGCAAGGACAATACCTCCACAATAACATCATTTTTTTTATTCTCACTCGATCCCAGTTTAGATGAGGTTAAATCAACATCGTCAAAAAGTCCCTTAAAATCATCTTCACTGGCCGTTCCCATCGAAGTTTGTTCGATACTGTTTAAAATGTTTTTTAAGTCCTCAAGAATAAATGTTTTTTGTCCATCAATATTTCCCTTTCCCTTATTAACTAGATATGAAAACAACTCGGTTGGTTTTAAAAAGAAACCCAAGTGACTAACACATGCCGATTCGATATTCTCAATATATTCCTTACCCTCTTTTGTATTTTCATTAATATCAACAAAAACAACATTGTCACTGGCAAGCAATTTTTCGTTAACGTATCTTTCAAGCTTTTCGGATAAATACTTATAAAATATAAAACCAAGAATATAGTTTTTATATTCATCAGCATTCATCTTGCCACGCAACACGTTAGCTACTCCCCAAAGTTGCTTTTCGAGTAATCTTTTTTGTTCTTCTGACATATAAGAATATTTAAATATTTTATTAACTTTTGTTACTGGTCTGTTCCAAGAATAAATCAACATCAGAAGATTTAATTCTCCAAACACCAATTTTTGAAGCTTTTAGCTTCTCTGATTCAATATATCTGATTACCGACCTAGTGCTAACTCTTAAGATTTCTGCCACCTCTTCAATAGTTAAAAGTTTGTCTTGTTTGCTTTCCATATAATCATTTTAGGCTAAGTTTGTATAAATATATCTTACTGCTAAATTTGCTTAATGTCAAAAAATGGCAGTATTTGTCAAAATTACAGTAAAACCAATTTTTTGATAAACAAAAAACCTCACCGAATAAGTGAGGTAGTAATAATTATTAATTTTTACTCAACTTTTAGCATTAAAGCTAGCGAATCCTTAATTTTAACATCCTTCCCTCCCAAATTCCACTGCTTGATTTTATCTAGTGGCCACTGACTCTTATAATCATATATCGTAAATACCCTACCTTCATCCCCCTTAATGACAAAAGCCCACTCAACCCTAATCTTACCATCACTTGAAAACCACTGACCATCTTTGGTGCAGTCATGTGGCTCACCAAATAACTCTACCAATTCATCATAGCTGGCATGTATTGTGCCAAGCCGACCCGATCTATAAGTCTGTTCTTTGGTCGCTGGTTTAATTTGCAATCTTGCACTAATCATATTTTTCTAGTTCATTGTTTAAATTATCGATAACAATTTTTATAACCTCCTTCTTAGTCCTATGTTTACCGTTATAAAAAGAATTGGCATAAATTTCGGCATGCAAATCAATATTCTCGCCAATAACCTCTAATAAGCAGGTGCGATTACGAATAACATCTTTTAAAGTCTCTTTAATCTGCATCTTTTTTAAACTTAAATTTAAGCTTGGAATAGTTGGCAATAATCGTCTTAACTCGACCGATATCGACATTCGCAAACCTTGAAACTGTTTCAAAATCAAACATATTAGTCCTGCCTGATAGTCGCACTTTTTCAAATGCCTCAAATTGTCTTTTTGTAATATTTATCATATTGTTGACGACGTTAACGTAGTAATAAAAGGTTGGCAAGAGCCTGCATTTCTGCCAAGGTTGCACGCTATTCTAGCCCTATTTTTGATCAACCAAACCTCTAACAAAATTAATATCAATATTTTTGCCTGGGCAAGTCTTTGGAGCATAAGCCGAATGAAAAATAATATTACCCTTGATAACACCGTAAGTCCTAACCAACTTTTTAACTAGATCTCGTAAAGCATAAATCTGCTCTGGTGCTGGCTTTTCTATGTCAAAATTACCATCTAAACAAATATGAACGCATTGACCGTTATTCATATTTTTTTGATAACACGCTGCTGTTTGCTCACCATCACGCCTTGCTTGGCGAACCAAGCCTGACTTAGCAATTTCATAATTGTATCCAAGATAATAGCCCATCGAACTCTTAAAATTCCACTGAGCCTTGTGATAATTATTATTAGCCACAAACTGATCAGCATTCTTTTCATGCGACACAGCCGAATGATGAAGCATGATGTATTTGATTTTTTGCATAAATTTAACGCTGATATTTAATAATGATGTAAATCAGGTTGGCGATATTACCAATACCCAATAAACCTAATAGCCACTTGAGATTTTTAATCGTTGTTGAAACCTCAATTCTGAATGCCGTATTTTTAGCTACATTGCCATTGGTCAAATCAAGTCGCTTTTTAATCTCCTCATGCTCGTGCGAATTGCCGTCTTTAAGATCGTTTATTTTGTCGATAATTAAATCAAGTTTGCTATTTGCCATACTATTAATTGCCGAAGTATTTCTTATAAAACCCTCGGCCAAAAAACACGCCTACACCCAAGAGTAATAAAATAATACCTTGCACTAAATCCTTCTGCACAACAGTTGTGCCAGCACTAACAAACACCACTGCCACGCTTAATAAAAATTCTTTTGTATAATCCATATATTTATTATTTAGTCTCAACAATCAATCGTTCGATTGAATATTGACTCTGACTAGTTAAATTTTTAATGGCGATATAATTCCTGATCGGTGACAATGCCGTGTTCAAAAGTAAATCCGTATTAAACCAAAAAGTCGGTGAACTAACCAATGCCCCATTAACTCTAATCTCGGCGTAAATCTTGTTATAAATGCCAAGCGTAAATTGACTTGCATTATTTATGCCATAACTAGCAATTAAAAATTTGTCGGCCGTTACTTTGCAAGCGATATCAGAAAAATTCTGAGAACTCCAACTGCCACTGTAAAAGTCCCCTGAATACGAAGTGTCTAAAGATGCTCTATCATCAATTGTAATAACCGTTCCTGATATACCCAATTTAACCAATTTTCCATTACCAAAAAACATAACCTCGGTAGCACTCAGCGCCATACTACTAGCAGTATTTGCAGACAAATCAAATAATGGACAACCCGTATTAATGGTAATAGCCGTGCCCGAGGTAGTTATAATTGCTCCATAAGCAAAATATGTACTGCCATTATAAGCCTTGGAGGTATAGCTTATAAATGCCTTATCTGTCGTTAATGGAGTTATTCTGTAATACCCAGCATAAGTAGTGTTTGCAAGTACAACTTCGGCACCAAAGGTCATCACTGTGCCTGAAAAAGTCGCACATCTTAACCTAATATTATTGGAATCAGTATTGAGTGCGTATTTAAACAACACCTTGCCAGCACCCATACTAACCACATTGCCGTTGGTATGAGCCGCTGAAGTCGAAACCAATTGCGGTGTGCCGATAGTAATAACAGTGCCTGCCACCGTACAAACCAAGCCTTGAATATAAGAACTATTATCCTGATAAGAAACTGCAAAAACATTGTCGCTGATGTAATTAGCATTGATTGATCCTGAGTTATTCCAACTGTACGCTTGGTGCGTACCAAACGTAATTGTTTGCCCCGATACCGTCGCAATCTGCAATCCACTACCAGTCACAATGCCAAACTTATTTGGTGCTACGTAAAATATGTGAATACAACCATTAGGCATATAAGTTGAAGCCGAAAAAGACATGTCACCAAAACCTGTCACGTCAACAATACTGACATAGGCCGTACCATTACAATCGTAAGCAACCGCAATCTTGCTGTCCGACAATTGCACCACACCTCTTAATGACTGTGGCTGATAAGAAGAAACTGGAATAGTGTTGTAGCCCATCCTTTGCTTTAACTGCAAATTCTTTAAGGTCTTATACTGACTAACGAATTCCCCCAAAACCTTGTTCTTGGTTTCATTAATCGCATATTTAGTATTGTCCGATGCATAACTACCACTTAATGTTGAAATCATACCATCGATGATTGTCTGCTCGGCAGTACGAAAAGACTTCGGATAAAGAATACCCTGAGTGTTATAGCTCCCATCGCTCCATTTCTCAGCACCGACAATCTGACTGTCTACAAACTTGCCAAAGACCGGATAAATTCCGTTAGTACTGCCATTATTTGATCCAAAAGGACTTGTAAATACATTTATACCCATATGTTTATTTTAAAATTAAGCCATAGTTATGCCGGTAACCAACGAACCGTCCGAACTGTAAGTTAAAGTCCATGTATGCGTTCCGTCTGTGTACCCCACCAATTTGCCCATTGACCAGCTAAGCGTATAAGTGGTGCTGGTGTTATTATCAGTAATAGTTTTAATCGTCTGATCATCGTTATAAGTAATCGAAACATTATTGCCCAGTTCATATAAAGCATTATTCAAATCAGAAGCGTATAATTTTTCGTTGGTAAATATTTTCATAAATTTAATTGACTCTTGGCTTTGCATCACCTTTGCTGAAAAATTTCGGAGCAGGTCTTTTTTTATCTTTAAGAAAATGAGCTGGCTTATTCTTGGCCGTAAAATCTTCACTGTGACCATCAAGATCAGCATTCATTACCGTGTACTCAAAACCAAGCTCGGAAACCAACTTATAAGCCTCAATTTCATCATTAACTTTTATCTTTACTTTAAGAATCATATAACTAAGCGTTTTGCAGGGTGTATTTACAAGACACCACCAAAACGACCGTGTTTGTTTTAACCCAATTTAATCCAGCAATGTGAGACCACAACTGCCCAGTATTAACCCCTGAACCACCATCAATGCAATTACCAAATTCTTTGAATGCACCAACACATTCCGTCTCGGTAAAATAGGCAGTGAGATAAGCAATCTTACCTGACGAGGTAGCACTAGCCGTATCATTGCGATATGCCTCGGCAAATAACTGTGTGTCTGTTTCTGCTGGTGTGCCAACGCCAGTTCCAAGAATCATTTTATTGATAATCCCTGTATAAGTAGTATCTCCAGCCAATCTGCGTGCCAAAGTATTAAAGCCGTTAGCACTAATAACATTTTTTATTTCGTCACACTTAACCATCCTACCTAGCTGATAAAACTTCATTATTGAAGGCTCATACTTTCGACATTTAGCTAAAACTTTATTCAAAGCAATTTGCCAATTCTGCAAATTACTCTGATCATAAAAACTGGCTTTTATTTCACCAACTGCTCCAATGTTTTGATTTAATTTGCTCATATTTTTTAACTTAAAAAAGCTCTATCTAAATAAAATTCTCTCTCGGGATCAGTCTGACCCGTTGGCACATACGGAGCTAAAACAAAATCAGGCTTAACACCTGCCCCAAAGGGATCTTTTAAAATATCCTCAGTCATGCCAAGCAACTGATAATCTTGCTCTTTTATTTTAACCGTTATATTTTCATCAAAATTTGCAGTCTCACTTAAAACATAATATTTTTTCAAAACCACATCTTCGTTCAAGGTTATTTTTTTACGCTGATCAATTAACAACTTTTGTAAAAAACTAATGATACCCAAAGTTCTCATGGTCGCTAGTTCAACTGTCCACTCTCCATGACTAGCGGTCAACATTTTTAATGACACTCTCATTATTAAAAAACTCTCGGAAATATTCCTGCTAATCAAATTTATAGATATTGTTTGACCAGAAGATAAACCACTTTCATAAGTTCTAAAAGCACCCTCTCTAATTGTAAATGCATAAGCACCCAACTGTGCTTCACCATACATCTTAGCTTCCTCTGAACTCTTAATATTCTTATCAACTTTACTGAACTCAAATCTGCCATACTGCGAAATACTGCCCTCATCCTCAACTTGCACCATGATCGGAATTAAATATTGTCCGGACATCTCAATAACCACATTACTAACCGGAGCATTAACAAACCTGATGTACTTTTCATTAAAATTCCACAAACAATCAAAACTCACATCATTATCTAGAAAATCAATACCAACATTCATAACCACTCCACCAATTTTGACTGTCGGTTTATTAGCAAATTTATAATCAGTAGCAAAACTCTTTTTTGTACCATTGCCGACTTGAGTATTGGTGCGTGGATAATCCGAAGTAATCTCGCCCCCTTCTATAATCACTACATTTCGGAGCTGACTCAAATCACTATCAATCACTAAACTGTCCCTGATATAAGTATTGCTACTGTCATCACTTAAATTAAACGGTGCTGGTTTTTCATTTTTAGCAAACAAATGCAGGTCTTTGTCATAATCAATATACCAACTGTAGTTCAACAACTCGCATAACTCGGTCAAACATTTGCTAACGCTTGTCTGATCAAAAACAATAACACTGACAACAATTGGACAATTTAAATTGCCATAAGTTACTCCTGAGCCACTTAAATAATTATCAATAATAAAGGCAATGATTTCATTTCCAGCCATGTCGTCAAACCGTTCAGTCACTAAAACACGATCGAGATCAAGCGTGTAATCTTTAGCCTCTACTTCATAAAAATTAAGATCACTAGAACTAGAACTGCCAACCCTGATGACTTTGCCACCAAAGATTTTTAAATTGCCGTCATAAATCTCCACCACATCACTAATCTCGGGTTTAAAACTCTGCCCCTCAAAAACTCTGATTGTGAAATTGCATAGATTCGGCTGTTCATTGATATTGTCTTCAATACCAAAACTTTCCCAATCAATCAGGCTTGTTCTGTTTATTTGATTTATTTTTACAATGACATTCATACTATCCGAGCAAATTATTAGCCTTTAACCTTTTAATCATCATGTCGCCAATTTTCTCCGCACTCTGTCTATCAAGAAAAGTATTGCCTGACATATTGATCACAATACTTCCACCGCCTAAACGATTATTTGGCACGATATTGCCACCTCCGCTTGGCACAAACAATTCGGGCCCCTGTTCGCCAACTAAATAAGCCTGACCGCCATAAACGCTACCGCCACTAGCTCTTGCTCCGCCAAAGCCTAGCATTCCACTAACCGCATTCTTAGCATTTGAAACAACATTCAAGCTGTTAAGTTTGCTGATTAAACTATCAATATAACCAATGACATTTGAAATAACTCCAGTCACACTCTCCCAGCCAGCCTTGAAAAAATTAATCCATTCCACCGCCTTCTGAATAACCAAGGTCAATCCCTGAATCAGCACTATTAAACTAACTTCAATAATTTTAACAACAGCAATTAAAGCACCTAATAAGATAACGCCGATAATCTTTGCCAATATTTCTAAAAATGGCTGGAGTGGCAATAACGCCTGCCACAACTTCTGCAATTCTGGTAACAGGTTTTGCTTAAACACTAAAGCAATGTTATTCCATGAATTCTGAAAAATATCTAACAAAATTTTATAATCCGAAACAATCTTCATGCCCTCACGAAAAAAATCAGATAAGGCGTTATAAACGGCAATCAATTCAATAACGGCTAGTCTAATCAATTCGAATGATCGCAGTAGCACTGTGCCGATAATAGCTGCTGTTTCCTTAAGTTTTGGATTCAACTCATTGTCATCGGTATATGCCCAGTTTCTAAAAGTCTTAATTGCCTCATAAACGTAATTAACCAAAGGTTTCATAGCATCATCCAGCAAATCACCCAAGATGAGCTTTAAACTAACAATGCCATCCTGCACAGACATCGATAATTTATACCAACTACCCATCGCCTCATGATAAGCACCCTGCATTCTCGTTGCCTCCTGAACAACGGCGTTATACATGGCTTGAGTTTTCTGAGCATAAGTCATCTGACTCGTTTTAATACCCATCGCCTTGGAAAAATCACCATAGACTTTAACCAAGTTAATCTCGATACCATACTCACTAAGCAATTCAGGTCTCAACTTAATAACCGATTCCATCATGGCCTTAATAGCATCATTAGAATTGCGATTAGCTGTAGCCGCCACATCACGACCACGAGTAATCAATTCTAAAGCCTGTTTTTCGTTCATGTGAGTCATGATGGCAGTCTTCGTCAAATCAATAGCCGTCAACATGTCTTTGTTTTCTTCACGAATACTTTTGACCAAGCCATCGATTTGCTGTCTAGTCCAATTGTTATTCTCCCCCAGTTTATAAATAACTGATTTTGACTGTTCTAATTGACCAGCCAGCCCCACGCTCTCTTTAACCAGGCTTGTAATACCACCTGCAACCTTAGTAACCACACTATACAAAGCGTTGTAAGCCAAATTGCCAACAGCCACCGCCTTGGTCATCAAACCAAAAGATTCCGATGATTCTTTCACATTACCGGTCATGCCATCCATGGCTTGGCTGACTTTTTTAATCTCACTAGATGCTTCGTCAACCGCTTTTAATATAATTTGTAGTTCTCTATTTTCCATTTTGCACTTCTTTTATTTCCATAATAAATGTGAACATACCCCTAATGAACTCGACTCTTTGACTCAAAAACTCCTCCTCAGTCCAACCCATCTCTTGGCACAGGAATAGTTTGACTGTTTGGTGGCTCCATTCCCTGTACCGAACCGCTCGCTTTATTTCATAGACTAACTCGGAGTTACCGCTAAAAAACTTTTTAAAAATGACAAATTATCCTGAATAAACTTCAAATCAGTAAAGCCAAACAAATTCACTGTATTAAAATTAATTGGCAATTTTACACCATCCTCACCCTCGGCATCCCAATCAATAATCAATCTAGTAATCATAGCGATCATCTTTTTAAATTCGCTCTGCTCACTTTCCAAAGCCTCTAAATCTCCAGCCAGCAAACCATCTTTAATTCTGATCGTTATTCCACTTTCTGGTAAAAGGATATTTTTAACTTCTCTTGAATCTTTTAATATCGGCATATAATTAGTAATTAGTTTCTAAATTAGTTAATACGGCTTCAATACTCTTGGAATCAGTCGCTGAGTATAATCCCTTAAAGCCAACTGTGACTTTAACGATATCGTTATTATCACCACCCTCGACTGGATCCTTAAATTTAATCTTAGCCAGATCAATCTTTAATCGAGGATTACTAGATGATCCGATGACTTTGTTTGTGTTAACGATATCAATCCGCAAGGCTTTCTGAATGCCATTCAAAGCGTAGTCCTTAAGCGTGCTATCCTTAAACAATATCTCCAGCGTTCCCTCAATAGATAATTCTTTATTAAGAAAATCATTCGGCTCATCGGCACCTAGTCGCTTATCTTCTTCTAAATTCTTGGCAATCTGTATAGTGATTTTTCTAGCATCAATCACTGTCGCCGAGTCAAGTCCTGATAAATTATCAGCCAATTTCACACTGACATCTTTGCCTAAAAAATAATTCTCAGTCACATAACCAGCACTATTCGTAGCCACTCCACTGGTCTTGCCTTTTAACTTGGCTTCGAATTTAACATAATCATGTGCCTGACTTTCAATCTTTAAACTTTCAATCACGCAATTGCCGTAAGACTTCTGCTCCACATCACCCCTTTTAACCTCAATAGTAAAAGTTGGATGTTTAGCTGACTGTAAAACTGAAAAGGTGTGATCATAAACCGCTAAGTCACCAACTTTAGCCACGCTACTAACCTGACCCAACGCCCCTAAAATGAATAAGCCAAAACTCTTGTCAAAGGCTTCACCTTGGATTTGACCATCCGAATATTTATTCTTAATGATCATCTCCTCGGAATCCTCAATGACTCCGCAAGCACGCTCGCTGGCAACAGTTTCAATCTTATCGTTATATTCAGCACTAAGTGGCTTAAGCCAATACTTTGGCGTAACTTTTACGCCCCTCGTAGTCTCTCTGCCAATGCCTATGTTATATTTTCTTTTGATTGATTCGCTCATATGTTTTCTTGATTAATAATTTGATTTAATAATTCATCGGCTTCTGCCTGATTTTTAGCCTTGACGGTGATATTGTACTCCGGATAGTTAAACTCAGTTAAATTATCACTTTTGCTAGGCTTAATTGATTTGTCCTCAATCTCACTTTTTTTAATAGACATAAATTTTAAATTAATTGTTTAAGTTTTGTGCAAACTATCTCCAATTGCAAAACCCTCATCAAAAGCTCACGATCATCCCATGCATACGAACTAATAACCGACACATCATCACAAACTCCACCAAGCGTATCATCAGAATCAAATGCATCGTCTATACGATCGCCAATAGTGATAATGACATCTTCCCCAGCTTCCTGACCTCGTGCCTCCTGATTTATTTCTTGAAAAATCTGCACTTTAAATTTATAAGTTTTCTTAATTGTTTTAACACTTTCTCTTGCTTTAGAATTATCGCTACCAAGAATCACAGCGACAGGGTACTTTGTAAAATGCCCTTTGTTATATTTAAAAACTGCTTTGATGCCCTCCATGTTGTACAACTTGGTATAAAGAGCGTTTAAAATTTCTGATCTCATATGCGTTTGATTATATTTTCTAAAACTTGACTAAATATTTGTCTGACTTCACCCTCCGCCCCAGCCACTGTCCGCTCCACAAACGGATTCGGCTTTGTGCCTTTCTTAGCAATCGACCGTTGAACAGCGTAAGGATTAATACCCTTCTTGATCGCCCATATTCTCAAAGGATCTCTTGGGTTCTTTACTGATACATAATGCGGTGGCGTGCCTTCATGAACATCTATGGCGTAATTCTTATTCGGTGCGATTGTCACATTATTTGGTACTAATCGCATCATAATGCTTTGTCTTAATTGACCACTAACACCAATTGGCACTTCTTCTTTTTCAATTCTAGTAATCAATTTGCCAGCTTTTTCCAAGCCAGACTGAATCTCCTGATCGGCAACACTGGGGAATTGTCGAAACACCTCTCTAATTTCGTTTAAATTTTCAAGATGTATTTCAAATGCCATATTAACTATTTGGTTTATAAATTATTGCCTCAGCGTGCGACAATGCTCTGAACTCCAACCGTCTGACATTCCGAACTAAATATTCCACACCATCACATAGCAATTTGTCCGTTTCTTTCAAATCAACTTCGAAGCCAGTGTAAAGTTTAAACATCTTAGCCGGATTACCTTCGCTTAATATCAAGTCTTCCGCCTTAATGGGCATAATCACGCCCTTAATCTGCCCCTGATACTGATATTCTTCCTCAGTGTTTTCTTGATTACTAACCAAGCGATGTAAACTCAATGATTTCTCAAAAACAAATCTCATATATTAAATTTTCGATACTTCTGCAAAATGCCCAAAATATCATCTGTCAAAAAGTTTTCCCAAATAACCTGAGCATCTCCCAATTTCTCATCTTTAATGCCATCACTTTTGCGTTTATTCCAAACCTTACTAGCCATCTTAAGTACTATTAACTTTAAATCACTCGGCACTGCCGTATTGTAGCCAGCTTTATAAGTAACTTTATAATTAAGCTCCCCAAATACCGCTTCTCGCAAAATAACACACCCTTCCTCTACAAAAATTCTTAGCTTCGTATCAGGGTCGAGAATTTCCCAACCGCTAGACGAGAACCACTCAACCACGACATCGCTAATGTTTAAAGTGTTCTTCATAAACAAAGCCCTAGACTCGCCATCAAAATACTCAATAAATTCTTTCTGCTCCATGGCGTTGTCACAAATTGATTCTGCCCAACCAATTACCCCTTTTAGAATCAACTCTAAGCCAGCATCATCATCGCTAGTGTCTATGCCTGCATAAATTTTTAACTCCTCAACTGTTACTATCATATAAATTACTTAAAATTCTTAGACCAATCCCGAAATAATTCGGGATTGAGTAAATCCTCTAAGCCCTTGAGCAAACCTTATCAGCAATCAATTTGTCGGCAACATCAGGCTCAAGCCCTGCCATTTCCCCCTGCTTATAAGGCATGTAGTTCTTACTAAAAATAACTCTAGTCAACTTTGGCTTTTTCACTTTCTCTTTAGCCTCGGATTTTGAATCATTTTTGTCTTCAGGCTTTAAGTCTGCTTTTGCCCCAGCATCGGCTTTGTCTTTTTCTTCTGCCATAAATTTAATTAATTATCTTTATTTAACTGCCTTTAGTCTTTTACCTGCATCAGGTAAGGTGTAAACACCATCAATGGCTTCAGCAACTACCAATTCAGTCTGCAAACTGCGAATACGCTTGTCGGTATCAACAAACATCTTCTCTCCATCCTTAATCCAGTAGTACCAAGGATCAAAGAATAAAATCTCCGTCTGATTAGTCGTTTCACCCAAGTTTGCTGGAATATCAGCACTCTCAATCACTGGGCGATTAAAAACGGTTTGATCACGAACATCAAAAATTGGCAGATTATTCTTGTCTTTCAATTTGCGTAGCAATTTCATACCAGCACTTGAAGTCATGAATACTGCATTCTGACGATACTGCTCTGGCAACTCATAGAATAAATTAACCAAATCATCGTAATCAAACTGATCACCAGCCTGAGAAATCTCACCAAAACTGGTAGTTCTAAGACCAGTTGGTTTATTAGCACCATCACCAGCTACAAAGGAAGTCTCTTCAACATCACGCAACTTGCGAGAACAAAGTTCACCAATATAGTTGATAATGTTAAACGCTGAAGTGTTCAACAATTTGCGAGGAATCAACACACGAGATGCTAAATAGAAATCGTGCATGTTTTTCTTGCTAATTGTTGGGTCACTCTCGGTGATTTCCTCATTTTCACCAACCCAATAAGCAGTAACTCCAACACCCTCAATTGGCAATTGGAACTCACCTGACAATTGGAATACAAACGCCAAGTTTCTCATCTTGGAAATCTTATTCTTCTTGGTCAAAATGTAATTAGCCAATTCAGTTGGGACAGTGTAGCCAAATGATCCGTCTGTTGAATCAACCGCTTTAGCTTCGATATTGCCAAGACAAATGTCTTTAACAAACTGAGCCGCTTTCTCAATTTTCTCCTCATCGGTGGCAACTTTAAAATCTCGCAAACCAGCCTGAGTCTCTTTGACGATTTCCTCTTTTAGTTCTCCGACAATTTCTTTAACGCCGTCAGAGATTAAGCCTTTCAAGTCCTCCATAGTGACTTCCATCACCTGAGTTTGTTTCGTTTCTTTTGGATCCATATTTTTGTTACTTAGTTATGCGAAGCAAATACTCCGCTTCTTTATCAATTTGTTTCACTACTTGTCTAATGCGGAGGACTTTTTGTGTGTCCGCAAGAGTATCGACCTTTTGCCCTTCTTCGCCAAGGGATTTTAAATAAGCTATATATTTATTGCTCATCTTCATTTTTTTCTTCTCACCACCTTTAAAAAACAATTTTACTTCTTTGTTTTTATTATCAACTTCAACAAAATCAATTAATGGCTCAACCGCATCCTCGTCTTTAACACTAACCAATTCAGTATCAGGATTAGCACCTGCCAAAACTGGCGACCATTCATACAACTTAACCTTTTTAATAATCCTGTTGTCTTTATCATCCCATTCGTAATCAAGAATCTTGAAACCAATACTAAACTCATCAATGATGCCAAACTTAATATCCGAATACGCCTCCTTACCTCGCTGAGTTTCCAAATTAAATTGCCCCTGAATAAATAAGCCTTTCTCATCTTCATAAGCCTTGATAGTCTTGGCGATTGGTTCATCCCAATTGTGCATCCAAACACCCTTCGGTAATTTGTTATTTAAACTTTCCGAAAATGCACCACGGCGAATGATGTCGCCAACCAAATCAATATTGTCGAAAATTGAAACATACGCCTCAATAATGCCCTGACCCTGTCCATCTTTTTCTTCAATTAACTTAATCTCAGCCTTAGCTCGGACACGAATCATTGTGTTAACATCAAAGCCTTTCTCGTTTATTTTTTCTTTTATTTCGTTTATGGTTTTGCTCATATAATTAATTATTTATAAAGGAGTAAAATCGCATTTGCAGTTCGGGTGAACAGGAATCTGTCCGGCGATATCTTTCACTGTCCAACCCTGAGTCGCTCTATCTTGGCAAGACGAGCAAGCTCCGGGCGATAACAACCACTCAACATCAGTAAAGCCATAATGCTCGTATGTTTGACGATGTGCTTCAGCCACACCCCTTGATGTTTCGGTACGAGCAATCATTTCTGCTCGATAGTCAACCGCAAAGTCAAACACTTTCTCAACCCTTGTTTTTAATTCTGATAAATCCTCACCTGCCGAAATACCTTCTTTCATGGTTTTTTCAAATTCGGCAATCGTAGTCTCAGTAATACTTGTACCAATCTCTTCGCTAACCTGATCAAGCCATGATTTAATAAAATCCATATCCATCACCACATCCTGATCAATCAAAGCACTTGCTCCAGCTACGCCCGTCATAACCGTCTCGTACATCAAAGGACTGATGACCTGAATTGTGGCCGTAATTTCATCCGTTTCATTAATGCTTTTAAAATCAATGTGCTTCTCCATCCCTTTGACCATAGTCTCAATAAATCTCTGCTTTTGCTCAGTAAAAAAACTTGCCATTTTACCTTTCCACAAACCTTCCAACCTTGATTCACTCAACATTCGTTCCTGATAAAATTTATTCTTTTGCTCATCTGTTAAACGATGATTCTTAGTAACAATTTTTAATATTACCTGCTTATCATTGGTCAAACCTTTCATGATTTTATTAGTAGCTTTTTCGGTCAATCTTTTCATTCTTAAATTTCTATTCAGCACTCGCTTGCGGACATATTCCTGCTTTTTAAAATTTATCTGATTATGTTTAAATGCCTTAATTTTTATAATCTGTTTTTTCTCTCCCCCAATTAACGGCATACTGGAAAGTGGCATGTAAATATAATCGCCACCAGCCACAGGTTGTAGCCCATCCGATATTCTGATCTCGTTTGTAGTCAACCATTTATTCCAACCTTCAGTTTTTCTTTTCAAATCCATCTCTTCGTCGGCTCTAGCTAGTGGCTCAAAATCAAGCCACAAATCACTGCCAAACATCGGCACTAAAAATTCATTTAATTGCTCTATCAATTCAGTTGCCAATGGCTCAAGTGTCCACTTATTAAAAGCGTACTCAGCCGCTACCGCACTTGCCCTATTAACATCTTCAAACACACCAAGTATCGGTTTTGGCACTCCAAATATTGAAAGTATCTCATCACGGTTCATCTTCCTGCTTTCAATGAAATCCAAATCTTTTGGCGGTAATGAAACTGGCTTAAATTTCATACCAGCTTCTAGAATCTGCACCTGATAAGCATTGTCATAGCCCTGAAACTTTTGTCTAAACTCTTTCTTTAGTCTGCCTATCATGCTTTTAGTAGCATTACCCTCAAGCTCTAAAAAACCTGACGGACGAGCATTGTTTTTAAGCAAATTACTATTTGACTGCAAAATATAATCGTCATTTTCTGCCGTCTGCCTAACTGCCTCAATAACACCAATACCTTTATCTGGATTACGTGGGTTATAGTTTTTCAACCAAATAACTTCTTCCTTGGCAAAAGTCTTTTTATAGGTGCCAATCTCATAGGCATAATTAACGATCTGACCATTATCATCACGATTAACTTTAAAATACTCAGGTCGAGCCAAATACATGTTTGACGGATATTTATCGCTTGGTTTATTTTTTGACAGTATCCAAGGACTAGCACCAAGCAAGTCACGATAAATAAAACTCAACTGCAAAAAATTATACTTGGTCATTTCTGGATTTACTCGATACAACAAATCCAATAACTCATGCTCAACAATTTCCTCAACTTCACTGTTAGCCTTTAAGCGGTATAATCTAAAATCAATTTGTGCCAAACCCATTGATCGCCTAGATACACAGGCATAAACCCAAGACTTATAAAAATCCAAGGCATCGGAACGTGTAATCACGCTAGACATAACGCCACTATTCACTAAAAATGAAAATGGCACTCCTTGTTTTGCTGTTTTAAATAATTTATTCAAAAATCCCATATTATAAATTTATTATTCTAGGCACTGGCTGTTTAGCTAACTCGAAATACATTCTAAACATCAAAGCATCAGCGATATCAGGCGACCTGCCAATATTCTCCTTGACCACGTCCTTATCAACCAATGAAATCTTCCCATCCCTATCAACATTTTTCTGCTTAACTTGCTCCAATTCCTCTATTATCAATCTTTTAATATCACCATCTCTCAATTCACTGATACCAATTTTCCCTTCCTCGGCTAATTGAGCGAACTTGAAATAACACTGTGTTTTGATGTTGGCGTAATTAACTGCTTTGGTCTTATCGTGCTTAGCCTCATCAGGCTGAATTGCCTGAGCGTTATTAATAAAACCAACACAGCCATCAATCTGATCAACCACACCTCCACCGACACCGTCTTCATCCAAGATAATATGCGAATGCCTAACTTGCTTTCTTTTGGCGTAATTAATGATCCACTCGGCAGATTTACTTGTGTTCTTTTTAACTTCATAATCTAAAATACAAATCTCTTTAACTTGAAATCCCTCCCAATAAACAATCACCATTTTATCTCTGCCTTTTCTTGCCACATCGCCAGTAATATACCTATACCTGCTTTTGACTGCTCGATTAGTAAACAAATCGCAAATTGTATCGTAGTCGAACAAACACGCTGGATCGTCGTCATAATTCCAATTACCCAATAACAACCTCTCTCTTGTTGCCTTATCCTTAATGCTTTTTAAATTGGCAATGTAGTGCCTTGAAATGTAAGGATTATCAATAGCTAACGCCTGAATAAATCTCTTTTCAATCTCCAGTTTTTTCTCCTCCCACGGTTTATAAAATTCCTGATATACCCACTGCTTGCTCGGATTACATGTCCCTAATATTTTTGGAATTAAATCAAACTCATCTAACTTATACCTGATTCTAGACTTAACTATGCTCCACGCCTTAAACGTTATCTGATTAACCTCATCAATAAATGCCCCTGTAATTTCCAAACTACCTAAACTGTCAAAATTCGGATCGGATGGATACAGAAATAAATCCTTTAATAAAATCGTGCTACCGTTGGCAAAGGTTATCAGTCCTTCAAGGGAGTTGTATTTAAAATCAACCTCATTCTTTATCTCCCACATTTTACAAACATCAAAAAACGTCTGCAGTGTTGTCTCTTTCAAGCTCTTCAATTTTGAACGTCCCATCAACCACCTGCTTCCAGCATATTGACCGCACATAACAATCAACCAAGCACACCCCAGTAAACTCTTTCCTCCCCCAGCTCCACCACCAAACAACAATTCATTTGTTATATCATCGGTCAAATAGCACCAAGCTTCATTCTGTTTTATCGTTTGTTCCCAATTGATTATCATTGTTTTTATTACTGACCGTGGTGATATTTACTTGGAACAACCTACCTTCCGGATCGGTCATCTCTATACTTTCCTTTGATTTGCCGACCTGACGGTCTAAATATTCTTTAATAGCCGACACATTTCCCTTTGCACCTTCTCGAAAAAGAACTGTTAACAAAATCTCTAATCTGGTTTGTTTTTTTCCATTTACCACTTCAACACCCAGCCCATGCTTCTGTATCCTTGCCTTCATTTTTTTGACTACCGCTTTTTCCCAATTAGGCTTTCTACCAGCATTTAATCTTGCTCCACCGTAACCATTCGCCAAACTTGAATTCGTGATTTTATTCAAGTTTTCAAGTTTGCTCACATTTTCTGGCTTTTTTTCCTGTATAGCTTTCATATCTTTTAATAATCACATCGACATACTTCGGGTCTAACTCCATTGAACGGCATACTCTACCCGTCTGATCACAAGCCATTAATGTCGAGCCAGAGCCACCAAATAAATCAATTACTATATCGCCCTTTTCGCTATTCTTCTTTAATGCTCGCTCTGCCAGTCTTAATGGTTTTTGTGTCGGATGAACATACTTCTGCGTGACATCTCGCTTCTCATACCACACATCCAGCATCTCGTTGTAATCATCAAAATCTAAATTAAAAACATCTTTATAGGTCGTAATTTCCTTGTTTTTATAATGCGTTTTCTTATTTTTCCAACCCATCATGCAAGGCTCATATTGTCGGTGATAATCTTGACCTCGACTGAACACCATCGAATTCTTCAGCCAAATAATGATCTGTGACATATGCCAATCGGCATTGTCGAAAGCCTGACGATTAATATGATTATTCTTGTTGGCAAACCACCAGTACAAAGTCACATCATCGGTTGAGAATTTGTACAGATTATCCAAAACATCAGTGTAAAATTCTAAGCACTCCTCGTCCGTCTTATCATCATTGAAAATCTTGCCACCAGTACCACCGAATTTGGTTGAACTATAATCTAAGCCTCCAGGCGATTTATAATCCACGTTGTATGGCGGATCAGTAAATATTAATCTTGCCTTTTTGCCCTCCATTAATTTCTCAACATCTGATCGCTTAGTGGAATCACCGCACATCAACCTATGTTCTCCCAGCTCGTAAATATCACCCTCCTTAGCCACTGGTTCAACAATCTTGTTATATTCATCCTCAGCATCAAATTCATCTTCCTTAATCTGAATCAGCAAATCTGCATTAAAGCCTGTAATATCAACCTTGCTCGTATCCAGTCCTCTCAGTTCCTCAATCACCAACTCCATGTCCCAATCACTCTCGTTGAGTTTGTTATCGGCCAATCGGTAGGCTTTAGCATCTTCTTCCGACAAATCCACCACCACACAAGGAACTTCCGACAATTCAAGATATTTAGCCGCTTCATAACGCCCATGACCGACAATAATCACTTTATTGATATCCATAACTAAGGGTTGGTTAAAACCAAAGGTCTTAATACTCTCAGCTATCTGCTTGATCTGTTTAGTCGGATGCTTTTTGGCATTCTTGGCATACGGCTTCACTTCTTCGATTTTTATGATTTGAATTTCCTGCATATTTGACGATTAATATTTTTGAGATTTCTCGATTATTGAACTTGCCCTCTTGGATTACTTTTAAAAATGCATTCTCCAATCCTCTCATTATTTCTTTGACCTTTAGGTCGTAGGCTTTATGCTGGTGACGTTTCATAGCTCTAGCTCCATGCAATGAACGCAAGAATGGATCTTTGCCAACCAACAATGGGTAATTTATTAATGCTCGTTCACCGCTTCCGTCTTTGTATAAAATTGCCACCTGAACCACACCTATTAAATAAAACTTGGTGCCGATAATATCTCCATGCTCTGTTTTTTGAACAGCGTTGTTAAAATCTACTCGCAACACTGAATTCTGCTCAATCATTTTTTTTAAATTGCTCATATCGCTATTTGTTCGCTCTTGAATAAATGTTGAAGCCAGCTTTTTTGGCCAAGCCCATAGCACACGCTCCTTTGTTTTTTGCATCTGTGCTTTCCGAAACATCCAGCAAAATATTTTGTACGTTTTGAAATCCGATTTGAGCCACTACCCCAGTCCATGCCTTAAAGTTTTTTTGATCGCCAATCCTTTCCAACAAATAAATCAATTTACTTCTGTCCATCTCTGACAGTTTATCCACAGAAATTGCTGTAACGTTAACGTTGTTTTTATAACTATTAGTATTATTATCGTGTTCGTTTTCACGAATAGGTAACCGTTCTTCAAAATGGACAGATGCGGGGTCTTTAGGGTTGTGACCGTTCGTATTCGTGAACAGTTCATCAACCTTGGGCAAAAGTTTTATGTACATTTTCTGACCAATAATCCTACTCAAAATAAATCCAGCCTTCTCAATTTTTTTGATCCTTGGAGTAATCGCACTCTTGCTCTTAATCCGCAACAGTGGCATGTCCTTCATCAGATGCTTATAATTCACCCACGTAAAACCATCGATTCTTTCATCGTCTATCTTCTTATTCGGAGTTGTGCAAATGAAATACAGATAATCAATAATAGCCCCTTCGATTAAGTCGAGTTTTGTGTAGGCTAAAACTAATTGGTTTAAAACGATTGTATATTTCATGGGACAAGCATGGTTATAAAGTTTGTGGACTTATAACACGAGGGGTGAATCAAGTCGAAACTTGACCCACGGACTATTCGACCCCTCGTATTACAAGGCCACAATGACCTTGTATTTTAATCAGAAAATTAAAAATGATTTGTACTTTCGTGGCGATAATTCTCTCCTCTTAGCCAAAATTTCTTCAATCTCTGCAATTCTCCTGCTATCCTTTTCATTCTCTCGCTTCACAATCTGCCTGAACTCCCCCAACAGAAAATTCCTAGATTGGATGCGAGATTTCAGTCTCACTTTTTCGGCGATCAAGTGAGGAACGCTTGGTTCGCTAGCTAGCATGTTCGTCGCCTGATTTTTTAGATTTCACCTTGTCAGGAAACTCTGTCGCCAAAACACCTTGAATAACTGTCTTTAGTTTATCTAAGCCAGCCTCAAGTTCAGCCAATCCCTTAAGTTTTATTTCCTCCCAACTATTAGTGCCAAAGACGACTTCCGACACTTCGATACGTTGCTTCTTATCTGATGCCCCTGAACTTGGCCAAGCCTTAAATAATTCATTGGCAATTTTCTCTAAAGTAATTTCTTTACGTCTGACATAATCACGCTTGTCTTCTTCGGTCTTAAATAGACCAGATGAATCCATTTCGACCATCTCTCGTTTTACCGGACAAGCCAACATATCATTGATAGCCGGTTCAAAATTGGTAAAATCAGGATTAACAAAGGTCTTACCATCAATTAAAGTTGATCTATCTTTAACAATCGTGGCCTGACGATAAACCTTCTTGTCCTTACCTAAAATTTCCTCAAAGCGTTCCATTAAAACAAGAATGTCTGGCTCATAGGCCGTTTCACCCTCCACTTTCATCTTCACGCCCGATTTATAAATTTCACGCTTACCAGTATCAGCATTAATTTCATTCTCATACTCATAGCCAGCACGACCGCACATAATGATGTGATAAGGATCACGAACCAGTGGGTCGGAAAATTCCGCCTTCCACATTGGCTTGAGTATGCCCCAATCCTGAAATTGGAGATGAGTGCGGTTTGCCTTCCGCTTATAAGCTTCGACCGTATCTTCCCAAACATGAGAAATAGAATCGATAATCAAAATATCCGAAAATTGCTGATCACGCAGGATTCTCATTGACTCTTTAAGGTCAGCCAAAGTGCGTGACTCCTTAACCAGTAATTCAATACCAGCTTCGTTAAATACTCTCTTCAAAAATTTAGCCGCTTTTTCTGTATCGAACATAACGACTGGCTTCTTGGATTTAATCTTTTGATGT
Organism: Candidatus Falkowiibacteriota bacterium; assembly: GCA_903847415.1. GTDB lineage: Bacteria > Patescibacteriota > Patescibacteriia > Patescibacteriales > UBA12465 > CAINDR01. Next base: position 25,693 of record CAINDR010000015.1, on the reverse strand, counting down.
AATCCAATAGCCACTAAAGCTGACGTATAGGTTTTGCCCGAACCAGCAAATCCCTCAAACGCAGCTTTAAAGTACGGCTTAGTGTTTGCGACTTCCATAAAGAAACCGCCAGTTAATGGCACACTGCTCTGTTTAATGACAGGTCTTGCCATAGTTTTAGTTTGCATAATTTTTCTGAGCCAATTCCACGCAGGAATTGGCAATAATTAATTAATAAAATACCAGCTTGACTAATAAAAACGTTGCTGATAGGTTTGTAGTGTCTTTAAAAGAAGTGCTTTTCTTCTAAAGATTTTCGTAACATCTAGGACATCCACCCCACAAAGGGTGGGTGTCTTAATTTATTTGGGCTAATTTGTACCTGCCGTTTTCCAGCAACTGCATATCACGCCAAATATCATAAGGTTCAAGAGAACCGCCTAACGGGTAATCTTCTGAGTATTCCACCGTTTCGGCCACCTCTTGGGGCACCTGATCCATAAAATCACCCCCTTTCTAGTCATTCCGGACTAAAGCCAGAATGAATTAATATTTAATTTTTAAAATAAACAAAAAACCCACAAATGAACCGATTTGCCCTTTTCATCGATTTATTTGCGGGTTGTTACTAGGCTTTATCCACAAACCACGGATATGCCCAGATTTTGACCAACTAGCAAGTTTAATCAAACAAAAAAAGCTATAATCGTGAGATTATAGCTTTTTAGATGCGTAAACTGCCCTAAAATATTGATTTTTAACTCTACATCATTTTTTTCCGAATAAATGCTGGGATACTAAGATCATCATCTGCGTCATCTTCGTCGATAGATTCTTCTTCTTTTTTCGCTTGACTCTGAGATTTGCCACCAAAAAGATTTTTCCGAACAAAAGTTGGCGTGCTTAGATCTTCAAAATCATCGGCTGGATCTTTTTTGTCGTTTAATTTACTGGGAACAACTAACGGTTTGAGTTGAGTTGCTTTAATTGGTGGTAAATTATTTTTATTACTATCCCCCCAAAGCTGGGAAGAATCTTTTTCTCCTTCGTTTTCGATAAAATGATTTGGCGAATAACTTTTTCGACCCTCTGTTGGTTTACTATTATTTTTATTATCAAAGCCAGTTGCCACCACCGTAATTTTAATTGAATCTTTTAAGTCTTCATCGATAACAGCACCAAAAATAATTTTTGCATCTTCATCAGCGGCAGAAGTAATAACTTTTGCAGCATCACTAACTTCCGTCATACTCAAATCAACACCACCAGTAATAGTAAACACAATTCCTCGAGCGCCATCAATGGACATATCCAATAAGTTTGAATTGATAGCCGCTCGAGCTGCCTCAACCGCTCGATTTTCTCCGCTCGCCTGACCAATTCCCATCAAAGCCGATCCAGCATTTTGCATTACTGCCTTCACGTCGGCGAAATCAGCGTTAATTACCCCTGGAACAGTGATTATTTCCGCAATTCCCTGTACTCCTTGACGCAAAACATCATCAGTAATATTAAAAGCCTCTAAAAGGGTGGTTTTTTTATCAATTACTTGCAATAATTTATCGTTAGAAACTGTGATAATTGTGTCAACTTTATCCGCCAACTCTGCAAAAGCACGATCGGCAATATTTTTTCGTTGACCACCTTCAAACATAAATGGCTTAGTAACGACAGCCACAGTCAAGGCCCCTAATTCTCTAGCAATTTCGGCAACAATCGGAGAAGCTCCTGAACCAGTTCCACCACCCAAACCACAAGTAACAAAAACCATGTTGCAACCTTTTAAAACTTCACGAATTTCATTTTGTGATTCCTCGGCTGCTCCTTTGCCAAGTTCTGGATTCATACCCGCACCCAAACCACGAGTAACTGTTTTTCCAATATGAATCTTCTCGCTAGCTTTATTGTAGTGAAGGGCTTGAATATCAGTATTAATTGCCACAAACTCCACGCCTTTAATGCCGCTTTCGATCATTCGATTAATTGCACTACCGCCACCGCCACCGACACCAACAACTTTAATCTTCGCAAAGGTTTCTACTTCTGGTTTTACTTCAGCCATATTTGTATGTAAATTATTTTTTATTTTGGTATTATTTTTTGTAATAATCCCTTAGCTTTCCCAAAAAGATTACCAATATTTTTTTTGATATTACCATTACTGATTGGTCCGGATTCCAAGCGATTTGCCCATACCAATAAACCAAGGGCAGTTAAAAATTCTGGACGAGTAACCCGATCAATAACTGTTTTAATGTTTCTGGCTGTCCCAACGCAAGCTGGCAAACGTAATTTTCTCTTAGCAGTTTCGACTAGATTTTCTAGATAAGCACCACCACCAACAAAAACAACTCCCGCTGGCAACATTCCAGAACGATCAATTTTCTTTAATTCATGATCTATCTTTTCAAAAATTTCTTCAACTCGAGCGTCAATTATTTGGGCAATATATTTTCGTGAAACAGTTTCAATATCATCATTAACCTCTTCTTCGCGCACTAAATCACGGATATCAATCTCTCCCTCTTGATCAATCCCCTCTCTCAAAGTGCTGCCATACTCTCTCTTGATTCTCTCAGCCAAATTAATTGGACAACGAAGACCAAGTGCTACATCAGCAGTAATATGTTCCGCTCCAAATGGTAAAATTGCAGTATGAATCAAGTTCCTTTCTTCGTAAACAGCTAAAGAAGTGGTGGAAGATCCAAGATTTACCAAAATTACTCCCAATTCTTTTTGTTTAGTGCTCAACACTGCCTCTGCAGCTGCCAATGGGGAAAGTACTAAATTTTCTATTTCTAATCCGGTACGATGGATGGCTTTAGTTAAATTCTTTAATTGACTGCCCAATCCTTGAATAATTAAAATCTCTACTTCAAGACGAATACCACTCATTCCAATTGGATCTTTAATATCTTCTTGTCCGTCAACAGCGAACTTGATTGGCATTACATGAATAGTTTCATAATTAACCGGGACTGACATCGCCTGGGCGGCCTCAATTGCTCTCTCAACATCATGCTCGCTAATCTCACCATCACTTTTGCTAACCGCAACAACGCCTTTGCTTCGTTCACAACGAATAAAAGGATCATTAATGGAGATTGAAACTGAGGTAATTGGGGTGCCAACTAAGCGCTCCGCCTTTTCTAAGCAAGCCGAAATTGAAGAAGTGGTTTCTTCAATACTATTTACAACCCCCCGACTAACTCCCGAGGTTGGAACCGCAACGGCACCAATCACTTGAAGTTCTTCACCAGATAGACCGTTGATTTTTTGACCAATAACTAGTCTAATTTCTGTTGAGCCAATGTCTAGGCCAGCAATAATATTATCTTTCATAAACAAGATTAGAAGCTAAGACTTGAGAGAAGTCTTAAAAAACTATTTAATATTTACATTATAGTAAATTTATTGAAACTCTACAACCAGCCAAAATACCAATTAATCAATTGGTTGCCAAATAAGATAGTAATCATTCCTCCAAGAGCCAGAAAAAAACCTAATGGCAAGGCACTACTCAACTTTTTCTTTCTCAAAACAATTAAAGTTAAACCAACAATCGCTCCAATAAAATAAGAAATAATTATTGCGGTCAATAAATTCAAATAATTTGGAAAAATAAAACCAAAAAGAATTCCCAAATAAATATCACCTTCACCGATTCCCTTGCCTCTGGTTAATAAATATTGCAACCAGAAAAAACCACCACCAATTATTGCCGCAATAAGAGGCACAAACCACTGGATACCAAAAAATAAATTAATAAAATATAAAACTACTGAGGCGCTAAACACCATCGGTAAGGAAACTAGATAATAACGACCATCATAGATCATTACAAAAAACAAAATTAATAAGGTAAAAAGTTGAACTAAAAATTTAAAAAGATTATCAGCAAGCAACCAATCTGTTAAAAAGAAGGAGGAATTTTTAAAAAACAAAATAAAGGCTAATAAAAATAAGAATCCACCAAAAATCTCCGCCACAAAATACTGCCAGTTAATTTTTTGATGACAGGAAGAGCAACGACCACCCAATAATAGATAACCCAGAACTGGAACATTTTCAAACCACTTTAAAAGACGTTGACAATGATCACAACGAGAAGATGGCCAAGCACTTTCCTCGCGAGACAAACGCCAGGCTAAACAACTAAAAAAACTAGCAAAAATTGCTCCCAAAAGAAAAAAATAAAAACCAAGAAGATAATACATAATTTTATTGATTTGAAACATTTTTAATCATCGCCCTAATTGATTTTGCCCGATCATTTTCTCCTAATTGATCAAAACAAATAGCAATTCTCTCTAAGGCGACAAGGTTGTTATTATTACCAAGATAAGCAAGGCCATAATAATTAGAAGCTTTACGCCACTCTTTTTCCATCTCATAAGTCCAAGCAATTTCAAAGAAAAGGTCACTTTTTACCAAAGAAATAGCTTGTTCGTGCTTTTGGCTCAGACGTCGATCTTGTTGATCAGGAAATAAAGAATTTGCTTGGCCAAACAAAGCTCGAGCTTCAGAAGCTTCTCCCATTTGAGAAAAAATTACCCCTGAAGAATAAAAAGCTCTTGGCCATAAAGGAGTTGCCTCTAGTAAAAGGCGACTAAAAATCTTGGCTTGCGCAAAATCACCAGAAAAAAATTTTAACTCCATTAAACTTTGGAGATCAAACACGGAATTTGGATTAAAAAGATTTTCATCTTCACGAGAAATTGCCACAATCTTTTCTTTGATTTGATTATCATAATGATTAATCCGAAGATCTAGCATTTTCACTAACATCATTTTCCGATAATCGACTTCAAAGACCCCAAGCGCTAAAATATTTTCTCGATGCTTAAATGCGCTTAAGTATTCTTGGCGCTCCCAAGATTGATTAAAATAATAAAAATAACCATCAGCAACCATTACCCGAAAAGAATAAACCAGAAAGAAAATACTAATAATTAAAAAGACTAAAATACTAAAATATTTTTGAAAATTAAAAGACAAGATTAGCTCTTTTGGCTCCTTAGTAAAGGCTGAAACTATTCCCAACAACAAAAACAAATAAACCGCCGTTGTTGCCACTGAAAAACTAAAAAGCAAAGAAAAAAGATAAGAAAAAATCGCAAAACCAAAAGCAAGCGCAAGAGCTTGATTATTATTTTTTTTAAAAATTAACCACAGAGAGTGAAAAATCGAAAAATACCAAAGCAACCAAATAGACAAACCAACTAAACCAAAACAAAGCGTAAGATCAAGAAAAAGATTGTGAACTCGATCTGGTAATAAATTTGCTGAATCAAACACAGCAAAGTCACTTCGATATGCTCTTACCAATCGCTCTTGTTGACTTTCCGCACCATAACCAAGCCAAATTCTATTTTTAATCTGAGAAATTGCCGCCTGATAAATCTCGACTCGATAAGCACTACTTCCTTGTGAAAAATTAAAAACCTCTTTAAATCTTTCGTTTGTTGAAAAACCAACACCCACTAAAAATAAAAATAAAAGACTAAAACCAAAAAATTTTATTTTTTTTAAATAAGTTTTTTTCTGAACTAAAAAGATAATCAAAAAAAGAAACAAAGACAAAGACCAAGAAAGCCAAGCTCCCCTACTCCCAGTGGTTAGCAGGGCAAAAATCTGCAAAAGACCAAGACTGCCAAAAAAATAACGAGTTAATGTTCTTTTACTTAAAAAAGCTAACAAAAAAGCCAAAGGAATAGTTAATAATAAAAATGAAGCTAAAAAATTAGGCTGAAACAAGGTTGATGACGAACGATGGGTTTGAATTGCTGGTTCTTGCCAAGATAAAAAGTCCCAGCCAAAATATTGGCACACCGCATAAAGAGAAACTACTGAGGCCGAAAAAGTACCAGCAAGAAGAATTACTTTTAATTTTTGAATAACTTTTTCATTACCAGCACTAACTAAATAAAAACTAACTAAAACTGCGAAAACAAAATAAAGAAAACAATTAATTATTCCGTCGCTTCTTTGGTAAGAACCAAAAAATGACTGAAGATAATTTTGACTCCAGAGCAAAGATAAAGCCAAAAAGAAGAGCAAAATTAATGAAGGTAAGTAAGTTTTTAATTGACTAAAAAAACCAGGAAAAAAGATTTTTTCTCGCCTCTTCGCTAAAATTAAAACTTTCAATAAAAAGAAAATAGCTGCCAGAGATAAAAATATACTAAACCAAAATAATTTGCTTAAATCAAAAAGATTGTTTGTTTTAAACAAAAGTGACAAATACAAAGGAGTCCCAAAAACAATCGCTAAAATTGAAAAATCAAAAAGCGCAGCACATATTTTCAGCCAATTCAATTGTCTAAAATTTTTTAAATTCATATCTTTTAATTATAGCATAAAAGAGTTTGAGAAATAAAAAAACCGCTAACCTTAATGGTTAACGGTCTAAACTTAGATGTCTAATTGCTTGGTAACGGAAATTAATTGTTGCCAAAAAATTCCGGTTACTTGTTTTTTGCTTAACTCACGCCAAAGCTTAGCGTCTTCTGATCCAGCTTCTCGTGTTATTTTGGACAAAAAAAGATTTCTCGCTATATACCCAGCTTTGATAATTTCAGTGTTTCCGGTAATTTTTACCGTACCTGGATTACCAAGTAAATCTACCACTGGTAAATTAATTGGTTTTCTTGCATAAAGCGATTTTTGAAAAATCGCTGCTGCGGGATCAGCAGAAGCAGCAAAAGCTAACAACAAGTGCTCTTTTTCGCTCAACATTTTTTTAGCATACACTTTAAGTTCGGCAAAATAATCATAAGTCGCCTCAACAGAGGTCCACTTACCCAAATTCCGATGAGGAGCATCACTAAGAGAAATAGCATTTTCAATCAACTCTTGATGAAATTCTTCAAAATCTAAAAAACGATCTTCAAGATGGTTTTCTTTAATTTTTCCAATAAATCTTTCCCAAAAGTTTTTGCCCAACATTGAGCCAACGTAAGGAGCCTCGAGATCAAATGGAACTAGAACTACCTCCTCTAAATTAGCAATTGCTTGAACTAAAAGATCAAGATTACTTATTCCCTCTGCGTTTTTTGCGTCAGGAAATCTTTGACTTAAAAATATTAAATCTAAGATTGGTTTGAAAGATTTCTCTTTCATCACAAAACCAATTTGCCCATTTACTTTAATCGAGGCAGGTAAAATACCGACTTCTTCGGCGTTCCAAAACACTTCTTCACTTGAACCGCACGACGAGTAATAATGAGTTTGGCCGTCTAATAGCCAAAAATTGCGAGTTGGCTTTTTTGGCATGCAAAACTCGGGATAAAAAGTAACTATGGGATTTATAATTCCATTTTCCTCCTGCCACACCAAATGCTCTTTTGAAGTTAAAGTTGGCAGAACATGAGAAAACAAACCTCCAGAAAATTGAAGACTATTAGACTTCTGATATTTTCCTAGCCAGGGATACATCGAAAAATCAATTTGATGACAATTAATTGCCATCTTCAAACCGGATTCTTCCAAAATTCCCAAACCCAACTCTTCGGCGTGGATTTTTTCAAAACTCGCTGGCAACACATTGCCATGGAAAGCGTTGATTGAGGCAACCAACACGATTCCTTTCTTTTCTTTCATTTTTTTATTTTTTTAATGAACACATTCCTTGATTTTTAGACTCACTAGCCTTCAAGAAACGTTCAATAATTATAAAACTAAATTAGAAAAATGTCAAGGGGTTAAAGGCGTTATAAAACAAAAAAAACGAGCCCCTCACAGAGCCCGTTTTTTAATATTTTCTTTTAATTTAAGCTTTTTTTCTTCCCATCTTCTCCCAAATCACAATCATTGGACTGGCAATAAAGATCGAACTATAAGTCCCAATAAAGATCCCCACCGTTAGAGCAAGGGCAAATTCACGAATACTAGCACCACCGAAGACTAAAATTGCCAAAAGAGCTAAAATTGCTGAAAAAGAAGTATTGATAGAACGGGTAAGCACTTGATTAACACTGGTGTTAATTGTTTTTTCAAAGTCTTGACTAGATTTCGGCAAATTCTCTCTAGTTCGATCAAAAACAATAATTGTATCATTCACGCTATAACCGAGAACAGTTAAAATGGCTGCAATAAAGGCTGTGTTTACCTCTGTGCCAACAAAATGACCAAGAACGGCAAATACCCCCAAAACGATAATTACATCGTGCGCAAGGGCCACAATCGCCGCTAAACCATATTTCCAGGAAGCAACCGGTTTAGAAACTTTTCGAAAAGCAAAGGCAATGAAGGCAACCATCATTAATAGAACTAAAACGATGGCATTAAATGATTTGCTTTTTAATTCCTTACCAATAGAAGGACCGATGGAATCAAAACGCAATTCTTTGGCAGAGCCATTGTGTTCTGCCGCGAGCTTATTTAAAGACTGATTAATCGCCTGATGAACATCCTGACTACTCTCCTTAAAACGCAAAAGAGTTGTTTGATTCTCGGTTGGTTGAATAACCAAGTTGTTGGCACCAACATTCCGAAGACTTTCTTGAATTTCGGTGATTTGTGGTTGGTAATTAGTAAATTCTACTTCCATTAAGCTGCCGCCAGTAAAATCAATACCAAAGTTTAAGCCCCAAATTGAAATAGCAACTATCGAAAGAGTAACTAAAACACCAGAAATTGAAAGCCAAATTTTACGATTTTGAATGATATTTAACATATAGTCTTTAAATTAGTTTTTCTGTTTTAAGCCAGAACCGATTAACCAAGTCTTTTTTTCGAGCCACTTGCCGAGAACGAGAGTGAAAAGCGTTCGAGAAACAACAATCGCACTAAACAAAGATACTGCTAGACCAATAAATAATGCTGTCCCAAACCCTTGGACTGCTGAAGTACCAAAGAACATTAAAATAAAGCAGGTTAAAATTGTTGAAGTATTTCCATCTCTAATTGATGGCCAGGCATGACGGAATCCTTCATCAACCGCCAATGAAATTGATTTCCCAGATTTTAACTCTTCTTTAATTCGTTCAAAAATCAAAATATTGGCATCAACAGCCATTCCAATTGACATAATAAAACCAGCAATGCCAGATAGGGTTAATGTGATCGATCTGGAGGCATAAAAGAACAACAAAACTCCAATCATTAAAAACAATAAAGCAACGCCTCCATTAAACACTTTGATTTCGTTAAAAGTGTAAAAGAGAAGACCAATCATTATTGCTACTAAAACAAAAGCTAACCAAATCGGAAGAGATTTAAAAATCGCCAAAACCGTTAAACCATAAACAAACAAAGAGATAACCGCCAAGAAACCAGGAAAACGGTAAATAACAATCATGAAGAGAGAAACTAACAATAAACCAATCAAACCAGCAGTTAAACTGTTATTGATTGCTTTAGCGCCAAGACTCGCTTCAATGGTTTGTTGAGAAATCAAACTAATTGGCACTGGCAAAGCACCAGAATTCAAACGTTTCACTAAACTTTTAACTTCATCAACTGTAAAACTACCACTAATCATTGCCTTTCCACCAGTAATTTTTTCATTAACATTAGGAGCACTAATTACTACCCCATCCAAAAGAATAGCAACTGGTTTACCAATATTTCTTTCGGTGATTTCAGCAAACAATTTTGCTCCCTCTTCATTAAAATCTAAAGAAACATAAGGAGTACCATCATTTTGGTTAAATTCAATAGATGATCTTTTCAAATATTTACCAGTGAGCTCGGTATTTTTCCAAGAATTATTTTGATTAGCATCCAGAGTAATTTCACTGCTTGAATTATTTTGACTCACAACCTTAGTTAGTGGAGCACTCATTTCTTGAAATTCCAACAATGGAGTTTCACCAATCATTTTGATTGCTTCGTTAACATCTTTAATTCCAGCTAATTCAACAATCAAGCGATACTCTCCGCTAGCAGAATGATTGATTTGAACCAATGGTTCGCTTACACCAAAAAGATTAACTCTTCTTTCAACAATATCTCGGACTGATTCAAGAGCACTAGCTCGATCCTGCTCGGGAATATTTTTAACGTCAGCCAAATAAACCAAATGTGCCCCTCCTTGCAAGTCCAAACCCAAACTAAAAGGAAGTTCTTTAACTACTGGAAGCGCTACCACTCCATTAGTTTTTTGAGATAAGTTATTGGCAAAATTATTGTAATAGTTACTAGCGGAAATCAAAGCAACCGTTAGTGTAAAAACAGCAATTAAACCAAAAACCCACCAAGATTTTTGTCGAGCAGATAATTTTGAAAATTTTTCAGCGATGTTCATAATAATTCTAATTATTGAAAATAATCTTATAACTCCTCAAATCTTACCGAATAAAAAAACAAAAATCAAGTGAAAAGCCCCTATTCTTTACAAAATCGCTACTTCATATTATAATCAGATTATCTAAATAACTAATTATTTATCATAATATGCCGATAATCCCTACTGTTATTGAAAAAGAAGGCCAAATGGAACGCGCCTATGACATTTATTCCCGACTTTTAAAAGATCGGATTATTTTTCTTGGCGAGCAAATCAATGACCACACTGCCAATATTGTTATTGCCCAATTATTATTTTTAGACGCTGAAAATAATCGAGATATAAAATTTTATATCAATTCCCCTGGTGGATCAGTTTCCGCTGGTCTAGCTATTTATGACACCATGCAATATATTAAATCCGATGTCTCAACGATTTGCGTTGGGATGGCAGCTTCAATGGCTTCGGTTTTATTAGCCGCCGGAAAAAAAGGAAAAAGATTAGCTCTCCCAAATAGCGAAATTATGATTCATCAAGTAATGGGTGGCGCTGAGGGTCAAGCAAGTGACATTAAAATCATGGCTGAACACATCATCAAAACTAAAAATAAATTAAATCAAATCTTAGGAAAACACACCGGAAAGAAAAGTGAAACCATTGAAAAAGATAGTGACCGAGATAATTATATGAGTGCGGAAGAAGCGAAAAAATATGGTCTAATTGATAAAGTAATTGGCGAATAAATCACGCAAACAAAAAAAACTACCGCAAACAAAGCAGTAGTTTTTTATTTTAATAAAAATAATTTATTTTGTGTTCACCCGAAAACTATTAATTACTAATTCGAATAAACGTTCATGATTAATAGTATTACCCTCGGTGGCTCCTAAAGAAAAGATATAAATATTTTGTTTAATCATATCACTAAGGTAAAAAATATTTTTATCTTGATTATAAACTCCCTGCCAAGAACCATCAGCTGCTATTCGAACTTCTCCAGCTTGCTGATCAGGAAATTCGGTTTGATACCAATCGGAAATATCTAAACGCTGAGAATTGAATTGATGAATTACTTGGATAAAGTACTTTTCATCTGCAGAAGAAATTAAAATCGTTTCATTGTCGTTTAAATTTTTTAATAACCATTCTTTAGGATAAATTAAGGAATATTTTAAAGCTGGATTTCGATAATTAATCATTGACAAAGAAGAAGACAAACGACCAGAACCACTAGGGTTATAAGAATTTTGCAGCTCAATCAAATCAGCATTACCATCACCATCAGAATCAATTTTATTTGGGTTAGAACCAATTAAACGTTCCTCTTCATCACTTAAACCATCACTATCGGCGTCAATAATAGAAGCCTGAACTGGAGTAACTATCTCTTCAATGTTAACCGTGGTTGTTGGAGCTTCAACTGTGATTGGCGCAATAACCGGTGATTCAACAGAAGAGCTAGCAATGATCTCTGTCGGCTGATTTTCTTGAACTACTGGTTGTACTGGTAATTCGGTAACGATTTCTTCAGTGACAGGAGCTTTGGTTTCTAAAGATGGTTGAATAATTAAAACATAAGCTCCATATAAAAGACCAGTAACCAAAATAATCCCTCCGGAAATAATCATAATTCCGGTTTTTTTGTGATTCTCTGGCGCCGCTAAAGACTGCTTCCGAACCGTAATCCCTGAAGAGACTGGGGATGGCATATTGTGAACAACGAAATCTTGGTTTAAGCGCTCAGAAAAACTTGGATTGTTAGGATTTTCCGAATTTGACTTTTTTCCTTTAAAAAACATAATTTATTTAATAAAAAAATAAGTTGCCACCAAACTGATCGCCAAAATCCAAACCGTAATCGTTAAATAAAAAGCTTGATGAGAAACCTTCCGTCTTAACTGCGGCATCACGTGAATCACAATTGGTCGCGTCCAAACTGATTGCTTGCTAACTGACCGCTGGCTTTTTCCTTCTAATTCTTGAGAATAATCTTTAATACTTTGCATAATTAATTAGCAGGACTGGTGGTTAATTTGCCAGTTCCATTAGGATTGTAGCCACCTTTAACTTCCCCTCCATCCGAATAAGTATCGCCATCGGTATCAACAATTAAAGGATTTGTTAAATATGTTTTTACTTCTTCATAATCACTAAGCTCGTCACCATCGGAGTCAACTTTAGTAATATCTGTTCCCAACATTGTTTCTTCTTGATCATTCAAACCATCGCCATCGGTATCAACATTAACAACTTCTGGAACAATTAATTCTGATGAGCTAGGAGTAGAAAGAGGAGTCTCTTCTGCTAAACTAGTTGTCGTTGCTTCGCTAGGAATATTGCTTGCTTGCTGTTCTTGGTTTTTAATATTTTGCTCAATTAGTGCCTGCTCCTCGTCGCTTGGAGTTGATACTTCGTCGGCATTAATCTGACTGACCACCTGTGCTTTTGGTTGAACAAATTTGGTGTAAACAAAATAACCAGCAAAAGAAAGAATAGCAACTACTATCAATAAAATGAGAAAAATCTTTAAAGCTTTTGTGCCTCTCTCACCAGCTGCGGGCATATTGTCCTCCATCCTCAAAAAAGTTTCTTTTCCTGATCCTGGAAAAGGGCTTTGCGGTGAGGCTTGATTAACTTGAGGAGTTGGGGCAACTGGAACAGACCCTTGAAAACCAGGATTAACTGGTGGAGTTGGTGCTTGAGGGGTGGTTGGTTGATCGATATCGGAAAAAATATCATCAATCTCTTTTGCCCCCCCTTGGGAAGAATTGTTTGAATCGTTAAACATAGAAATTAGATTATTCTTACTTATTAATTATTTTAATTTTATTTTTTTGTATTTACTAAAAATTCACTTTGACAAGCTTTTTTCCATTCTAAAATATCAATTTTCTCACACAAAGATGAGTCATTAAATTCTTTTGCCAAACTTAACAAGCAAATTTCTCGTCCTTCTAATCCCTCCATTTCCACGCAACGATTACTATCTTTAGAGGTTAGCAACTCTTGATAGAGGGCTTTGTCGTGATCGGCCTTCTTGAGACGACTTCTTTCTTGTTCTCGCCGTTGAGTTACTGAAATTGGCAAATTAATTGCTACTTCTTCAGTTTGAAGATTACTTTGAACAACTAGACTCTTGTTGTTATCTGATTGCCGACTAAAAAGCCAGAAAATAATTCCCATCACAATGACAATCAAAGAAATAACACTAATAATTATTATTCGATGCTGACGATTTTGCCAATTAATCATATGCTTAATAAAAATTATTTATAGGAAAGAAGAGATGAAAAATGAGTAATTAAATTACCAAAAATTTTTAAATTAAAGGGGTACCCAATATTATCCGCCTCAATCAAGGCAACACGATTGCAAATACTAGCAAATGATGGCTCCGTAGCACTAACACTACTCGTTGAATGAACCAAGTTAACAAAACTAGAGTTTGGCCCAGTGCAAACATTTCCAAGACATTGGCCTCCGCAACTAGTTCCTGTCGTTTTTGGTTTATAATTTGTCTTAGAATCACCAACAATAAAAGTGCTTGTAGAAATCAAGAAAGCTTGATTTTTAGCAAAATCTGCACTAATAGCTTGTCCGATTCCCAAATTATAAGCGATTGCCCCGCCCCCACTGTTGCCAAGTGCCTCAAAATTAGCAAAATCGCTAAAACTCCAAAAATTATTATTAGCACTAGTAATTGTATTTTTGCCAAAAATTACCATACCACCATTTTTAACAAAACTTTTAAGTCGCACAGCTGAGATAGCACTAAGATCGGGTGATGTTGTGGCAGACATTCCAAAAATAATTAGGTTATACTTTTCTAAGATATTTCCAACAGGAAGATACTGCTCAGTACTTGAGTTAAAATTATTCATTGGCACGTTATCAGTGGAATAAGCAACTTGATCTTTTGATTGATCTTTAACACCAACGCTAACCATTCCCCGGAACTCTGGATAAGTATTTCCTAGTGTGTTTAAAGCGGTTTCAACATTAATTGTGTTGGTTGAACTCGCAAATGGATAAACCTGAAGAATTCTTAAATGACGATTAATCCGACAACTTGCTGTGCAATGTTCACCGAGATCTGTTTCAAAAGAATAAGGATTACCAGGATCACATTCTTCACCTTTTCCTGTTTGAACAATTCCATCACCGCAATAGGCACAATCTTTGTGACAATAATTTCCTGCTACATTTCCAGGATCATAAGCTTCAAACTGATCATCAGTTGAATAAGTGCTGTCATCTGAACCGCATTTACCATCACCGCAATAGCCACCAGTTGCTCGACAAAAATTGTTGGTAGTGATTGGGTTAGGAGTATTCACTGTGCTCGAGGCAAGAGTAGAGCAAGAATATTGAACAGCAGCTGAACTGCTAGCAGCACTAAGTGCTGTTCCTCCAATGCCATCACACTCCTCAGCTCCGTCATTATAGAAACCACCCCTTCTCTCTTGGTTTGGTGACTGCTTCACGCCATCGCCACAATAGCTATTAACCTTTAAGACGAAAGAATTGGTGCTACTAGCTCCATATTCATTTTGAGCAATAATTGTAATCGGAAAAGCGCTAGGAATAGTGGTTGTTGGTGGATATAGAACCTGATCAAATTTTTGCATTTCTTCAACTAAAGACTGCTTTTGTTCTTCTGAAAGGAAACCAACAGTCGAAGAGCTGTTTGTTCCACCTGGCTTTAAAACACAAATATCATCAGAGAAATTATTATCAGTATCACCAGCTAAAACATTACTGATTGTCAAAAGACTATTCAACCAACTGAAGGTTCTAAGTACTGGCGATAGTAAGGCCCCAGGAAGAGATTGATTGATATTTAAATTTTCTGGTGCTTGAGATTCATAGGAGTTGG
Organism: Candidatus Falkowiibacteriota bacterium; assembly: GCA_903847415.1. Lineage (GTDB taxonomy): Bacteria > Patescibacteriota > Patescibacteriia > Patescibacteriales > UBA12465 > CAINDR01. The sequence continues at coordinate 10,607 of CAINDR010000015.1, read as the reverse complement.
CATCAAGAAGTTTCATTTTTCCACCAGAAAAAATTGAAAATAAAACTTTTTTTGTGCTAAAAATATCATTATAAGCACCAAGAAGAGTGGTTACCGTAGAAGTTTGATTTGCGCTATCTTTTTGAAAGGTATCGAGTTTAGTTGTTTTGGTGTCACACATCACGACTTCTTCAAGTAAATCCAGCATAGTTGAGGAAGGAGTTGGTACTGGACCGAAAGCTTGGCCACTAATTTTTAATTGTCCAGGATGTGTTGGACTTGCAGTTGAAAGACCAAGACCGTTTAAACCATTGACCGTGTAGATAATGTCATGATTATCTGAATTTAATAGTTTTACCTGACAATTATAATTACCATGTCTTCTTACACTATCTTCACATTGATAATCAAAAATTGGTTTATCTTGTTTTAAAATTAAAGAGAAGTTCTTTTTAGTTTGATTAGGAGAGGTTGGGTTAAGAACAACTTCGTAATCGATTTTTTTGTCGAGACCATTTAAGCCGGTGATAGTAGAGCCAGATTGAGAAATTGTTACCTTAAAGCGACCACGTTCCTCACGATTAATTTTATATTGCAAACCATTATTAATCGTCTTCCATTGATCAAGAGCAGTAACAACGGGAAAGGCGTTCGAAGCCGCTACCTTTAAAGAATAAGAAGGAATCGCCGTGGTACTGGTGACCGAATCATCGTTTAAATAAAAAACATAAGATAATTGATTATTTTTATTTAAAAGATATTCATAGTTATCAGCCTCAATCTTTGCCTTTTTTTTACTAACAACAATTTTTGTGGTAGTAGAATTGGAAGAAACTCCATCACTAACCGTAATTTTGATTAAAGAAGATGTTGCTTTGAGAGATTTTTTGGCATAAATTTTTATCTGATTAGGATTATTGGTAGCCTGAAACTGAACGCCACCTTCAAAATTTTCACTCGCCGAATTAATTAGAGCGATTTTGTCATTAATCTGAGCCTGAAGTGTGTTAATGTCATAAATTTGAGCATCTAACTCCTGATTCTTAGTGATCAATTGATTATTTAACTGATTCAAACTATTTTGCAAAGGATTAATTTGCGAATTAGCTCCATTCTTGAAAGTCTGCATTGAGGTGACATATTTCTGCAAATCTTTATTCAAGTTAGTAGCTAGCTTGTCTTTGTCTGACTCAAAATTACTTAAGACACCTTGATTATTGTTGATGTATGCAATATCGTTATTTTGTTTTGCTGCTATCATGTTGTCACGCAAACTCTTTAATTTCAATCTTAAGGTTTCCAAATCAGAAACTTTGGTTTTGAATTCCAAAAGAACACTGGCATCCGCCTCTTCGCTATTAGCGATTGTGACGCCGACTTGATTTTTTGAGTACTCAGCAGCATCAAAAGAATTTTTATGTCCTAAAACTGCTAACTCATTATTATTTTTTTCGGCTTCTTTAATTAAAGCGGTATAACTATCCACTGTTACCATCTTACTTGTAAAAAGATTTAAAGTAGCGGTTGAACTTGCTAACTTATTTTGAAAATTGGTTAGAGTTGTTTGTTTTGCGGTAATTTCGTTAGTAATCAAAGAGATCTCTGACTCTAATTGATTTTTCCCATTATTTAAAACCGTCATCTGGTTTTGCTGATTTTGTAGTGCTGTTTTCCAAAGAGCAATATTACTAGAATTAACTTGCGTAATACTCAAATCTTCAACCGTCCAATTCAGTGGATTCCCGCCAGGATTTTCCACCTGCACAAAACCGGAAAAAGCTTGACCAAGTTCTCCTTGCAAACTAAAAACTTTAAACTTAATACTCTTTGGAGTGATTGTCGAAAAGTCGACATCACAAGCTTGCTTGCTAAGCGCTTGATCGCTAGTGTCATAGGATGATCCAGCTTCCATTGAAGCGCAAAGAGAAAAAGAATTACCATTATTTTTCGAATAATAAGCCATCACCCTACTCTCCGCCGGGAATGCCAAAGGATTCAATGAAGAAGAATATTCATTGGTATTTTTATCCCAACAAGTTTTAGCTTCAAAACGGGCATCACCACAACTACCCAATTTATTGATTGGATCAGTTAATGATTTTTCAACCCCCAATTGAACCGCAAAAGTGCTTTGCCAACTAGGCCAAGTGGAAATTGTTAAATGAGGAACATAAGTTCCGGATGGTAAATCAGGATATTTATTATTTTTATTTTTATAATTTTCCAGTGCCGACTTGATTTCTGCTAAAATTGCGAGGCGCGAAACATCACGAATAATTTTGGCCTTATCGCTATTACAAAAAGTACCAGCGAGACAATCTCCATCAATCGAACAAGTGCTAGTGCTCACTGTTGTTGGCGTTGTTGGCGGAGTAAAGCACTTCCCTGAACTATTAATATTTTTATTAAACTTCCAATTGGCAATAATCTGTCCCAAGACATCAGTAGTGCCCGGCTTAATTTCTTGATTATAAGAAATCAAATAAATATTAGTATGAATTGTAGAGGTGGCGCCTGTGAAATTAATCACATTAGTCGCGTTAACATAGACTGTGCGACCGTCGCGAACCGCCTCATAACCATCAACCATTAGAAATTGCGGTGCGCCAGAAAAACCTTTCTCTTTGTACCAACGCTCAATTCCGTAATGTTCGGAGTTTGGTAAAATTCTAATGGCAATTGCATCAGGACTAGTGGAGGTGGCTTCAACTGCTTGAGCAGTTCCCGGATTTTTGAAGAAGAAACTAGTTAAAAACAAAAAAATGGCAGTTGAATAAAAAAGTGCTTTGCCAGTTTTTTGGTAATTTAATAATTCCATATAATCGAAATGAGTTTTAGATAAACTAATTATAACACAAATTAATTATTCTGAAAAAAATAAGATTCTTTCAAAATATCCCAAACACAAGTTCCCCCAGAAGGACAAGAAGCGGTCGAAGTACAAGTTTGACTTGGTTTATTGCTACAAATTTGACCAGGATTATTATTAACAGCATCGGTTTTTAATTCTGGTAAATCATCTGCTTGTCCAGGCTCACCAGCATCACGACAATAATGAAAACCATAATTATAACTACCGCCATCACTGTCTGTCCAAGGCGACCAAGTTCCATCACTCTTAATTGCTGGCCAAGGATTGGCACAAATAAAGACAAACAATTCGGAGCTAGTCTTTTTTCCATCTCCGCCCTTATACTGATTATTGCTGGCCATTTTCACACTGGCATAAAGCAGTGATTTGGCGTCATTAGTGGTTGAAGATGCAGTGACTAACACTTGATTAGCTAGAAGTGGCTGTTCAGAATTTGTGGAGCTAGCTAAGAACATAATTTTGGAATCTTCTAATTGATAATCCCAGGACCAGTCATAGCCAGGAACTGGAGTAAGCTCTTGATCATCAACGCTAAAGGCCTTCGCCTGAAAAACTTTGTCTCGATCTGGCATCTTATCGAAAGAAGATGTTGCTAACACATCATCGCCGGCGTCATTAGTGAGAGTTGAGAACAAATAAGAATGAGGGGTTAGGGTTGTGTAGTTAATTTCACAAATATCATTCTCTTTCTTAGTCTTAAAACGACTAATATAAGCTTTATAGGTGTTGTTATTGATCTTTGCACTAATCGCTCCTTGATAAAAATCTTTGACTGGCGACCAACTGGCATATTCTTTAATTACCGGATCTACTGATTCTAACAAATCACGCAGCTCGTCATTAAGAACGTTAAGCTTATCTATATTTTGATCAATAAACTTCTGATCACCTTTCAACATCGCTTCAAAAAGCTTGCTTCTTAAAATAACAAAGTCCCTTCTTCGGCTCTCTGAATAATTAATTTTATCTTTTAGCTCAACTAATTCATCTCCTTCCAAGCCAACGTTAGCAATAATTTCTAATCCAGTTTGATTTTTCTGGCGCTCCAATCCTTCTAGTTCACGAGTTAAGTTGAGGATTTTTTCATCATTCTTATTTTTTTGATTTTCATTAATGAGGTAAACGATTTTCTGATTAATATCTTCGATCTTCTGGTAATAACTCTCTAAATTAGCCTGAAGAGCCTGAAAAGAAATAGAATCGATAGCCAATCCGCCTGGAGCAGCCATTCCAACACCATCAATACTCAATACTCCCTCCGCTGGAGCAATTTCTTTTCCATTACCTTTCACAAAAACAAGATAATTTTGTTCTTTTCCTAAAATTGTTTTTGGTTTTATCGTCACCACGGTAGCATTTTTATTGGAATAATCGAGATTAATAATCGTTGGCACCTGGCAATAACGATAATTACCAGTACTATCAGCCGAAACCAAATCACGATTAAAAATTTTAGCAACCACTACTAATATTTTTTCAAACTGCTGATAAATCTTGGCCAAAAAGTTTGTCTTCGAATTATCAACAGCTAAAATAGTTCCCGTTGGACAAGTTGAGCCAAATGGTAATTCCTCAAGAAGTTTAATATTTTCATTATGCAAACTATCTCCACTCATTTCCTGATTAAAGGTAATTTTAATTACCGAATTTCGACAAACATTTTCAGTATTAGCTGGTGGATTAATTGTGGAAACTGTTGGTTTTGGGTGACAACAAGTATCAGAACCACAACCAGCATCAATTCCGCACTCCGAATCACTTGAGCAACCACAACAAAGACCACGTGATCCGCCAGTGCAAGAACCTTTGTTTGCTGAACAGAATAATTTTGAATTAAGCGCCTTACAAGAATCATTATTTCCTGGTGTACAGCAACAAATTCCACAATCACCATTAGCCGAAGGAGTAGATGAAGAAATAGTAGAACCAGTAGCACTCAAACAAGAAAATGGTGTGCCCCCAAAAGCACCAGAACAAACAGATGGCTGGCATTTTCCTGGGGTGGTCTGATTACTTGTTCCGCCACAATTCAAACCAAGACCTGTGCTTGTGCTAGTTGGCTTGCAACCGCTTTCACAATCAGTAATTAAAGAAAAAGCGCCATTAACCACAGGTGAACTGGAAGCACATTTATTACTAGGGCCACCGGCACAATTATAATAAGCACAATAACCAAACTCATTTACTTTTTTAGGATCCTTGGAAATCAAATCCCCAGCACCACCACGACAAACTGGCTCACCGTTTTCCAAATTTTGAGCATCTAAACAACAAACCGAAGCGTGTGCTAAACATTCGTTAGCGTCCAAAGTTGCGCAATCAACGCAAGCCCCTGCTGGATTTTTGCCGTTATTATCAGAACAAAACTGTCCATTGTGTCCAGAACAATTACAAGCTGCATCTCTGGTTTCAGTTTTTTCACCTACCGCCATACAACCAGAACATTTACCAAATTGTCCATCGTCCTTGGTGCTTGATCCACAGGTACCACTACACGTCAAAGGAGCACAACAATCAGCTGCTCCGTTATTCTTATCACAACAACATTCGCAAGATGGTGCTTCCTCAACTGTACATGAACCATTAGTACACTTTTCCATTCCTTTACATTGAAGATCAATGATACAGCGACCCTTAAAACATTTCTCTCCCGACTGATTACAAGGAGAGCAGTTGTCGTGACCTTTTAGCTCTTCATAGTTCTCGCCTTGAGCACAAAGATTATTATCAATTTTTATCCAACCAACCTTACAAGTTTGAGAAGAAGAATAAACTAAACGATTTTTATTACCGTAAGAAGTTAATGTTTTGCAATAAGTGCCGCCACTACGATCAAAATTATCTCCACAAGTAAGACCGTTGTCTTTGTTTGGTAAATTAATTACACAACGATCCTCAAAACAAGTTTCACCCTTTCGATCGCAAGGAGTGCAATTATCACTTTCTTTTAGTTCAGCAAAGGATCCAGCTGCAGCGCAAAAATCTCCTTTAATTTTTAGCCAACCATCTTTACATTTTTCTTTAGTTTTATAAACTAAACGATTTTTATTAGCAAAATCTTCTAAGGTAGCACAAAGCATAATACCATCACCCTTGCCACAACCAAGCTCCTGACCCTCTCTTTCACACTTATTATTATCCAAACGATACCCTGACGGACATTCAGTCTGCTCCCAACAATAACCATCCTCAAAAACATAACCAGCTGGACAGCAATCACCTTTAGATACGGTGATCGGCATAGAGGCTGAAGAGCATTGTCCTGGTGTGTTTGGACAAAGACTATCTGTCTGACAAGAACCAACATTCTTGGAATTCCCTAAACAACTACCAAAAGGATTGGTTGTTGTTCCTAGTCCAGCACCAGTTCCAAAGGTCCATTCAAATACTGAATTTTTAGAACCAGAAAAGCAGTCATTCAAATCATTAACACACTCTCCCTTTCGGAAAGAGGATGTAGGACAACAAAGCCCAGAAGTGCAATCAGTATTTTTTTGACAAGCACCCACTTCAAAATTGACCGGGTTACTTTCTCCTTGATTATTTTTTAATTTTACTGGCCCAGAAAAAGCATTTTCTGGGACAGTAACCTCTACTTTATTTAATAAACCAATAAAAGTTGGCGCTAAACTATTCGCCAGCACTGCATTAAAATAAACTTCCACTGGACTATTGCCAAAATTTTCCCCCAAAAGAGCAGTTTTAGAATTATTTGGTCCACGATTTGGATCAATCTTACAAATCCCTGGCTTCAAAGGCGCGTTAGCTTGGTAATCAAAAAATAAATTACTACTCGAAGAATAAGCAACCCAACTGTCAGTCTGAACGGTGATATTAGTAGAGGTTGTAATTAGACCACTAGGAACTTTAACTAAGATTTCATTATCTGACCAAGCCGCAAACTTACATTCATCGGGAAAGGTGTATTTTGCCTCCTGATTACCAAAAAATACTTTACCATTACCCCGATTATTGCCAAAATTGCGACCATTAATTGTGACATATTGCTCACTTGTCCCAGACTTTGGGGTGATTGCTGTAATAACTGGTGCTGGCGGAAGATCATTTAACTTATTAAAGAAGAGAAAATTACTTTTCTTTAAACCATCCATCACAAAAAAACCACTTTGCCCGGCAACTAAAAGAGGCACAGACACTGACCCTGAGCTTGGATTAAGGACGCTTTTGTTGCTAGAAACATTAGCCTGAAAATCACCAAAATAAGGCGTTGTGCCATTTAATTTGGCACCATAAAAATTGAGAGATTGATTAGTTCTTGCTTCCTGAGGACTGAGAGAACAAAGACCTGGGCGATCAATATTGTTAACGACGAAATCTTTAATCTTTGGTCCATTGTCATCATTAGTGGACTCAATCTCTTGTCCACGCACTATCTTTATTTCACCATTTTGCACCCCTTCTGGAACCGTTACAACCATTTGGCTAGCAGTATTTCCCATGCAACTTGGATTAGCATACCAACTCGGTTTAGCTAAAACACCACCAATTGTCACCGAAGAAAGCACAGTCTGATCAAGAATCTTGATATCATCCAAATAAAGATCTGTTCCTAAGCCAGTTGGACCAGCGAGCAAGGAAAAACGAATTTTTTTGTTGTTAAAATTAGTAAAACCAATTGGAATTCCTAAGCCAATATTATATTCACCTTCTTTTGGTGCTAGTGTGGATATTTTTTGATCACCAAGATAAATCTCTAAACCATTTCCCAGGCGGCCAGTAATTCTATTGATCATCAATTGATAAGAGTGGCCTTCTTCAAAAGTAGAACTCGCTAATTGATAAGTAATCTCCGCTGCTGTTCCTGAACTATCAGTATTTCCAGGATTTTGTTTGAAGTACAAAGACTTTGAATTGAAAGGGCTATTCTTAATTTGAATATCAGCATTAGCTCCCTTAATTAAAGAACTAAAGGCCGGTCCACTAGGAGCTTGATTTACTGGATAACTTTCAAAATTTTCTTGAAAAATATATGTGAGACTAGAATTCTTATTAAAGTTACTACCAAAGATGGTTAATAAATTCCCGGTCTTCCCATTTGGGGTTTCAGTATCACAAGTAGAGCTTGGACAGTCGGCGTCTGTATTACAAACTTTATTAACATCATTCTTACAAAAACCACCAACTGGACTTACTCCGGAAATCGTGATTGGCCCTTCACAAAGACAAGAATTTGGATTACAAACCAAGCCATCGGCACATTTGTTGCCAGAAATATCACAAGAACCATCAGATTTTAAGCCGCAAGATTCACCACCCTGAGATTTGTTTTCACAAACACAACTATTGTTGCAAAATTTATCTGGCGAATTACAAAGACTGTCGTTTTTAACACAACTACCCAAAACTGAACTACAACTAGTTTGCGGATTAGTACAAGGAGATTGGGAACCGACACAAGAGCCAATATTATTAGTGCAGACAATATGACCACCACATAAACAAGAAAGGCCGTTAGTACAAAGCGTTGGATCAGTTTGACTACTTCCACCACTGCCATTGTTGCCATTAATAACTTTGTTAATAATAAAAGTAGTGATCCCCCAAGCAGAAACAATAATCAAAAGACCAACTATTCCGGCCTTTAGAATATTCTGGGCCTTTGAAATTTGATCAGCGCTGCCGCCACTCTTCATCCAAACAAAACCGCCCCACAAAATAATACAAACTGCAATGAAGCCTAGAAAACCAAGCCCAATATTAATAATCCTCGTAATTATTTCCTGAGGACCAGTATCTACCAAATTAATAGTTGAACTGACCTGATCAACACCAAGGTCAGAAGCAGTTGCCGCTAAAACTGCTTTGGCTCCCAAAAGGAAGAGGCTCAAAGCAACAGTAATGATTAAAATTCTCTTAAATTTCTTCATAAAAAATAAAAACTCTAAATTTATTGACAATCACCGTTTTCATTCAAACTAGCTGTTGGAGTACCAAAGCAACAAGAAGACTGACTAGCAGTTGCCGCACAATTATTACTACCACTTGGCTTGAAACAGTTTTGATAAATATCTCTAATCCCTGACCCAGCTTGAGCATTAAAACTATTGTTGGTCATAAATGGAGAATGGTTAATCTTCACAATTGTCTGATCAAACACTCCATTGTTTTGAATTGAATTATTATTGGAGCTAATCCAATACCCAACCGGATTACTAAAACTTTTTAAATTTAATAACTTATGAACCACCACTTCCGCCCCATTATTTTGCTCTCTAGTGCCGGTAAGTAAACTGGAGTTGAGCATCAAAGGAGAAAATTTAATAGTAATTGGGGTGGTGGAATTCACATTCGGATCATTATTGTTTGGTACCAAGGAACTAATTTTTGGAGCATCGGCCATTATTTTATCGCTAGTAAAAAACGACCACTTAAAATTATCCCCCACAGAAACATCTCCGACATTTTGATTAAAAATATTAACTGGACCAACTGAGAAAGAGTCACGATTACCATCAAAAGAATTCCCAGACGAATCAAAAACTCCCTTCAAAAGTAAAATGTTGGCGCTAGGATAAAATTTTGCAGAAGAATTTTTACAAGCTTTCTTGCTAGCAATACCACTGCTCGCACAGTTTATAAATGGCGATTTTGCAGCACAACTAGAATTATCTGTGCACTCTTCTAGCTCAGCAGCAATTAATCTTACTTTTAAATTAGCATTTGCTGGCAAACAATAAATTTTTTCACCACAACCATTAATTCCGCATTCGTTATCGGATAAAAATTCTAGAGTTTTATAGTCGCTAGAAAGCAAAAACTTTCCAAAAACATAATCTCCGACACACTTATTGGCTAAGCATTTATAAGACGAACAATCAGAATTATTTACACAACTTTTCTCAGCTAATTTAGCTGATTCATTAGCATTAATAACTCTAATTGTGCTCGAAACATAATCTGCGGGACCAATTATTGATAAAGGGTTGATCTCTTTACTAAAATTAATCTGAATTGCTGAATTCATCGGCTGATCAGGCAAATCTTTGACACTCAAATTAACACCCCCATCACTTCCACCAGAAAGAGGAGTGATTAAAATTGCTTCCGGTCTTGATGATGATAACAGAATATTATTCCCTGCTACTCCAGGAGCAGCCACAACTAAAACTTCATCATTGTTTACACTCACCTGTGAAAAAAGATTATTTTCACTGCTTTTATCTTTTAAACCCAGCAAAAAACTTGTAATTCTTGTCCTGGCGGTAGTCGTTGAATTTGATGAAAATACCAGTTCATTTTGATCAACAAATAATTTATCAGCACTTAATGGTTTTTTGAGATTAATTTGCCAAGAATTTCCAGCTGCAAAATCAGGAACTTCAAAACTAAAATAATTTGGGAAAACTACTATTTTTTTGTTATTTTGCATTGTTATCTGGGCCGACCCCCTAATTTTACTACCGCCGGCTAAAACAAAATTTTTCTCCGGATCGATAGTAATCACAAAAACATCAGTTGAAGAAGCTGATATCTCTTGGTAAGAACTGCTTAAAGCAAATTTTTCCAAATTTTGGATATTTGCTGGAGTTTTACTAGTAATCAAAAAGGAGGCGTCACTTTCTGCGTGAAGAGGTAAAAGAACCTTTATTTTTCCTTGCGCAGAAGATCCAGTAGTTGAAGCAACTAAATCTTTAGTATTGTCTGCTGGCGGAAAAACGCCACTAGTAATAATTTTTGGTGGAGTGAGGTCCAAGAGACCATTGACCGTAAAATTCCAATTCAATTCCTGGGGACT
>CAINDR010000014.1 GCA_903847415.1 Candidatus Falkowiibacteriota bacterium | reverse complement strand
TTGGCTAGCTGTTGGATACTAATCTCTTTATCTAGAATGGGCTTTATCCAGCGATATTTCTCATCTCTAGTTGATTTAGGCATAGTTTTTGACATATGCCTCTAGATTAGCAAAAAGTGCAATATGTGTGTGCACATTACCTTTTAACATTGACAAATAACTAAATATATTGTAATATATTATTTCAATTTAAAGAAAGCTATTTAAAAATAAGCATTTTTATTTGTTGATAATTATTTAGTTTAATTGGTCTTTTAAGAGATTAATTTTTTTGATCCCTGGAAAGACCAATTAAATAGGTTATTAATAAAATAAATTTAAAATGAGAAAGAAAAGTTTTTTAACAGGAAAATCACTAGTGCTGGTAGCACTTTTTGTGATTATTAATTTAGGTGGCAATGTTTTGGCGCAGATTCCAATTCCAGAACCACAATGGAAAAAGGTAAGTAGTCCAATTATGGAAAACCCTATAACGGGCGATTACACAATTGCACAGCAAATTTGCGTAGATAGTTTAGGAAATATTTATTTATTTTCCGAGGCACAGTGCGCTATTTCCTTGGACCAGGGGATAACTTGGAATGTTTATGCCATTCCATATTTTTCTGGTCAATCTATTTTGTCTTCAAAAATTTTTAAAGGACGAATTTATTTGGCCACGGGCAACGGAATTTATTCTTCTCTGGTGGCTCCTTATGGAAATTTGAATTGGACGATGTCTTCGCCAGGTGCCGCTTGGACGCTATCTTCTAATGCTAACACTTTATTCGCTTTTGGATTTAGTATTAGAATAAAAACGACCGATGGGTTGAATTGGAGTAATATTTCCAATTTTCCTTTGGCTACTAATACTAATGTTTCCGTGGTGTCCGATAATGTGGTGACAGTATTTGATTATATCGGTAACGGTATCTTGCCCATTACTAATGTTATTCAGTCCTATGATAATGGTAATTCCTGGGACACAGTTGGCACAATGGATATTATTGCTTGCGATGCCGATGTGGCTAACGGACAATACAATGTGGTTGGGATCAATGAATCAGATAAATTAATTTCTATTGGTCAGTATGATTTTCGTTATCCTTCGGGCATATTGATAGCTGTCCATTATTTTGCTGGTCATTATTGGATGGGTGGATTTACTTTTTGGCAGCCCACTAATTTTGTTAGCGGAATCTTGATGGCCGATGGTGCATTGGGATCATTAACCTTTGTGGATGGCACCGTTCTAAAAATTAGTAGTAATAAAACGAACCTGGCTGTGGCAATAACAAACAATGGAGGGGTATATATTTTGAAGCATGGTCCGCCTCTAATAACTACCATTGCTACTACTGCTAAAGAAAATTTGATTGAAGAAGAATTAACTTTCTATCCTAACCCCTCTAAATCACTTGTGAAAGTGAAGGTGGTTGAAAAAACTTTAGTAAAACTGTGTAATTCGTTGGGGCAAGTACTTTTTAGCAAAGTGTTGTCTCCCGGTGAAGAAACAATTGATATCTCTAGCTTTCCTTCAGGAATTTATTCTCTGAATGGAGAAAAACTGATTATAACTCATTAAAAGTTAAAAGAGTAAATTTAATTTCCAGACCCTTTATTTCTTAAGGGTCTGTTTTTTATTAAAAAAGAAGACCTGCTCGGTCTCCTTTTTGTTTTATGTGCCGCGAGAGGGAATCGAACCCTCACAAGATTTCTCTTACACGAGTTTGAGTCGTGCGCGTCTACCAGTTCCGCCATCGCGGCAATAGATGGACTTTTAAAACATTTTTATTATAAGGATTAAAAATTAAATTGTCAAAGACTTATTTATCGTTTATAATGTAGTCATAAAAACTTTATCAAATATGGGAAAAATCATTACTGTTGTTAATCAAAAAGGTGGCGTCGGAAAAACGACGACGGCGGTTAATCTTGGGGCTTATTTGGCTAATTTTGGCAAAAATGTTCTTTTGATCGACACTGATCCCCAGGCCAATGCTACTTCTGGCCTAGGGATTGAACACCGGAAACTAGAAGCAGGTATTTATGAGGCTCTTTTGGGTCAGCAAACTATTCACAAAGTAATTAAACGAACTTTACAGGAACGTTATTTTATTGCTCCAGCAACCCTTTCTTTGGCAGGAGCTGGAGTAGAGATGATTGCTCTTGAAGATCGTGAATTTCGTTTGGCAAACATTTTAGCCGAAATTAAGGATGACTATGATTTTATTATTATTGACGGCCCCCCTTCTTTAGGATTATTAACAGTGAATACAATGGTGGCCGCTGATGAAATTTTAATTCCTATCCAGAGTGAATATTTTGCTTTAGAAGGTCTAGGGCAACTTCTAGAAACCATTACTTTGGTCAAAGAAAATCTCAAACCGGAATTAGAAATATTGGGAGCAGTGATCACGATGTTTGATAAACGTAACAAATTATCGGAAGCGGTTATGGAGGATTTGTATAAGTTTTTTCCTAATCGGATCTTTCGATCAATTATTCCTCGCTCAGTTCGTTTAGCAGAAGCACCTAGTTATGGAAGAACTATTTTGCAATACGACCCTCGTTCACGTGGGGGAAAAGCTTATGAAAATTTAGCACGTGAGTTACTTAGTCTAGAAAAATAACGGAAACTAATAATTAAAATATATGCCACAAGGTTTAGGGAGGGGATTAAGTTCTTTAATTCCCAAAAAAACTTTTACTGATCAAGAAAATTTCAATTCAAACTCTTCTTTTTCGGAAGAGCCACTCGCCATTTTAAGCGATAAGGATCGTATCCGTCGTCTTGATCCAAATTTGATTTCTGCCAATCCTCACCAACCTCGTCGTCATTTTTCTGATGAATCTCTACGAGATTTAATGGAATCAATCAGACAACATGGAATTTTGCAACCGATTGTCGTCACTAAGTCAGGCGATAAATACGAATTAATTGCCGGTGAACGTCGTTTGCGCAGCGTGAAAGCTTTGGGGCTAAGCGAAATTCCAGCAATTGTTCGGGAAGCTGATGAGCAAAAAAAATTAGAATGGGCTTTGATTGAAAATTTACAACGTGAGAATTTGAATTCAGTTGAAACTGCAATCGCTTATCGGGCCTTGATTGATCAATTTAATTTAACCCAAGAAGAGCTTTCTAAACGAGTTGGTAAGGCTCGTTCTAGCGTTGCAAACTCTTTACGGTTCTTATCTTTACCGGAAGAAATTCAACGCGCCTTGGCTGATGGGAGAGTATCTGAGGGGCACGCAAAGTACTTATTGGGAATTGAGGATGAAGTGCAGCAATTAAATTTGTTCAAGAAAATTTTGCGTCAGAACTGGACAGTTAGTGAAACTGATCGAGCAATTAAACAGCTTGGCGGCACAAAAGCGGCCAAGATTAAAACTAATAATGATCAAGAAATTGAAGCTGAACTTCGTAGTGTCCTTGGTACCAAGGTTGATATTCGCCGTCACGGTCGAGGTGGTCAAGTGATGATCTATTTCTATAGTGATGAAGAGTTAAGGGATTTCGTGGCAAAGTTAAAAGCCTAGGAAAATTAATGGTCAAATTAAGTAAAAAAGAATATTCCGGCTTTACTTTAATTGAATTATTAGTTGTGATTGCAATTATTGGTCTTTTAGCAACATTATCAGTAGTTGCCTTGAACTCTGCTCGAATCAAAGCGCGAGATTCAAAAAGAAAAGCTGACTTGAGACAGATCAAAATGTCCTTGGATCTGTATCATAATGAAAATGGTGTTTATCCTCAGGCAGGCGCTTGTGCTTATGGCTCCAATTGCTATATTTATAGCACTACTGGTGATTCTTGGTTTGCCGCTTTAAGTCCGTGGATACCCAAGCAACCAATTGATCCAAAAAATAATAATTCTGGCCCTTGGCTCTATGACCGTTATAGTTATTCTTATGGTAACGTTTCTCTTGATGGTCAAGGTTTTGATTTAGTTGGTCAACTAGAAAATACTTCCGACCCCGATCGTTGCGAAATTAAACAATATCGTTTTAAGGGTGCTGTTAATCTCGGTGGATCCTGGTGTGGCTCTTATAGTAAATATATGTATTCTCCTCAATAAAATATGCCTTTTGTTCACCTCCATAATCATACTCACTATTCTTTGCTCGACGGTCTTACCAAGATCGACGAGCTTGTTAATTTGGCGAAGGAGGATGGTGCGCCAGCGGTCGCAATTACTGATCACGGGGTGATGTATGGTGCGATTGAGTTTTATCAAAAATGTAAGAAGGCGGGAATTAAACCAATTATTGGTTTAGAAGCCTATTTAGCACCAGCTTCTCGCCATGACAAAAATACCAGAGCCGATGGTCGAAGTTATCATTTGATCTTATTAGCACGTAACAATGATGGTTATCGCAACTTAATCAAACTGACCTCATTTGCTCACCTCGAGGGTTTTTATTATAAACCAAGAATCGATTGGGAATTATTACAGCAACATCACGAAGGACTAATCGCTTGCTCGGCTTGTTTGGGTGGCGAAATTTCTCAATTAATTTTGGCAGAAAAGATTGATCAGGCTAAAAAAAGAATTTTAGAATATCAGGAATTATTTGGCGTCGGTCATTACTTTTTGGAAATCATGGATCACCCAGAATTACCAGGACAGATTTTGGTAAACAAAAAACTGATTGAACTTTCAAAAGAACTTGGCGTTCCTCTCGTTGCAACTAATGATGTTCATTACTTAAAGAAAGACGATGACGAGGCTCAAGACATTTTACTTTGTATCCAACAAAAAAAGAAAAAAACCGATACCGATCGAATGAGCATGATGGGTGGTAACTATTCTTATCGTCTCGCCAAAGAGATGGAGGAAATTTTTGCACACGTTCCGGAGGCCCTGGAAAACACCTTGAAAATTGCCGAAATGTGTAATGTTGAGATCGATCTTGGCAATATCCAATTACCTCACTTTGAAGTGCCAGAAGGTTATGATGGTAATTCATATTTACGCTTTCTTTGTGAAGAGGGAATCAAAAAACGTTATCGTCATGGCTTCACTGATGGACAGGAAAAAATTGTGCGTGACCGCATGGATTTTGAGTTATCGGTTGTTGAGAAGATGGGTTGGCCATCCTACTTTTTGATTGTGGCTGACTTTGTGAACTGGGCAAAAGACCAGGGCATTGTTGTTGGGCCAGGCCGTGGTAGCGCTGCCGGGTCCATTGTTTGTTATTTAACCGGTATTACTAACCTTGATCCAATCAAATATGATTTGCTCTTTGAGCGCTTTTTGAATCCCGAACGTATTTCCATGCCTGATATTGATATGGACTTTGCCGATGCTCGTCGCGGCGAAGTTTTGGAATATGTTGCCAAAAAATATGGCGCCGATCACGTTGCTCAGATTATTACTTTTGGAACTATGGCTTCACGAGCTGCGGTTCGTGATGCGGGTAGAGTTTTAGGAGAACCATATGAACTATGTGATCGAATTTCCAAAGCAATTCCTCCACTGAAATTTAATATCGCGAGCTCGATTAAATCCGTTCCTGAGTTTCGAGAAATTTATGAAAATGACTTGGCAGCTAAACGAGTTATTGATTATGCAAAACGTTTAGAAGGCGTCGCAAGACATTCATCGACCCATGCCTGCGGAGTTTTAATTACCGATAAACCACTGACTGAGTATGTGCCAATTCAGTACGCCTCGTCTTCTGATAAAAGTATTATCTCGCAGTACTCGCTTCATCCAGTTGAAGACCTTGGTCTATTGAAGATGGACTTTTTAGGTTTAAAGAATTTAACGATCATTGAGGCTGCTTTGCGAATTATTAAGAATACGAGAGGAATAGAAGTTGATATTGATGAAATCCCCCTTGATGATAAAGCGGCTTTTGAATTATTCCAGCGCGGCGAAACTACTGGTGTTTTTCAATTTGAATCTTCGGGTATGAAGCGTTATCTTCGTGATTTAAAACCATCAGTATTTGAAGATATCATTGCGATGGTTGCTTTGTATCGGCCAGGGCCAATGGAATGGATTCCAGACTATATTGCTGGCAAGCATAAAATCAAGCAAGTTATTTATCTCCACCCGAAACTAGAGTCAATTCTGGATAAAACTTATGGTGTGGCAATTTATCAAGAGCAAGTAATGCAAATTGCTCGTGATTTAGCTGGATTCACCATGGGCCAGGCGGATGTCCTACGAAAAGCGATGGGAAAGAAAATTCCAGCGCTTCTTGCTGAGCAAAAAGAAAAATTTAAAGAAGGTTGTGTCAAAAATGGGATTCATTTGGAATTAGCAGAAAAAGTTTTTTCATTTATTGAACCTTTTGCTGGATATGGTTTTAATCGCAGTCACGCTGCTTGTTATGCGATGATTGGCTACCAAACTGCTTATTTGAAAGCTCATTGGCCAGTTGAATTTATGGCCGCTCTTCTAACCTCCGATCAACACGATACCGATCGAATTTCTATTGAAATTGATGAGTGTAAAAATATGGGGATGAAAATTATGGCCCCAGATATTAATGAGTCTTTTGCTTCTTTTACGGTTGTTACTCCTGGTACCGCAAAAAATGAAATCGTTTCTGAGAATGAAAAAATTAAAACAATTAGGTTCGGTTTAAATGCCATTAAAAATGTTGGTGAGCATATTGTTGAGGTGATTATTAATGAGCGCAAGGAAAATGGTCCATATCAAAGTTTGTTAGATTTTTTAGAAAGAATTACGGATAAAGATTTAAATAAAAAATCTTTAGAAAGTTTGATTAAGTGCGGAGCTCTTGATAGTTATGGAGAAAGAGGTCAATTGCTTTTTAATTCGGAAAAGATTTTATCGGTCAACAAGGAAGCTTCAAAAAGAAAAGATAGTCGTCAAAGTAGTCTCTTCGGTGCTTTGCCAAATACGGACGCACTTCGCTTAACTCTTGATCCTGGAAAACCAATTGATAAGGCCGAACAATTATCCTGGGAGAAAGAGTTGCTGGGTTTGTATATTTCAGAACATCCATTTTCTATTTTTCGAAATTTCTTTGGCGATTATGCTCTTCCATTAAAAATGCTTAATTCTCGGGTGAACGACGAGATGATGGTTGTTGCTGGTGTGGTGACAACAATTAAAAAGATTATTACTAAAAAAGGAGAGACGATGCTTTTTGTGAAAATTGAAGATGTTTCTGGCAATGCTGAGGTTTTAGTTTTTCCTAGTGTTCTTAAGGTGAACCCTGAATTATGGAAAGAGGGAATGATGTTGGGAATTTATGGTCGTTTATCAAACAAAGATGGTGAAATGAAGATGCTAGTTAGTGTTGCCGTGCCTTTGACCATCAATGATCCGCAATCATCAGTTGACTCGGTTAAAAGAGCGGTGATGGATTACAAAGCTCATGCGCCAAAAAGTTATCGTGACCGAGGAGGAAATAATTCTTATTCTAAGCCAGCAGAAAAACCAAATAAAATTATTGTTGCAGAATCACCAGTAGTTTCTCCGCCGGAAATTGGCAAGCCCTTAAAAATAATTTTATTAAATGAATTATCTTTAGAGGAAACAGAAATTTTAAAATCAATCATGATAAATTATCCAGGGAATGATCCGGTTTATTTTAAAATAAATAATAATGGCAAGGATCAGATTATAAAATCAGGTTTTTTAATTAATAATTCTGATAAATTAAAAAAAGAGTTAATCGTTGCACTTGACGATAAAATAAAAATTGTCGCAGTATAAAAAATTTGTTATACTGTTGAGTAGTTTTTATTTAGCTCATATATTATTTTACGCCTCTATGCCAGTGCAAAAAAAATCTTCTTCGGTGATCAAGAAAACTGTTAAAAAAACAGTGGTTAAAAAAACCTCGACACCAAAACCTTCTTCTAAAAAAACTATTAAAAAATCAACTAAGCCCAAAGAAATTTTATCACACATTAAGGAAAGTGATTTTAAGAAATTTGTGGCAGAGTCTGATAATTATCAGTTGCAAGATTCTTTTGAGCCAGTGAGTGAAAATGATTCCGATGAAGTTGATCAAGAAATAATTGACCAAGAGGAGGTTGAGCAGGAAGAATTTGTAGACAATGAAAATAAAAACGAAGAAAAAATATATAATCGTGATGATTATGATTTTCAAAAAAAGTTTTATAATAATTTAGCCAAAGAAGCTAAAGAACGTGGAGATGAGGAGCTTAGTAATCATTCTCGTTGCCGTTCGGTTAATTTTTATCGAAAATTTGCTCTTCGCTTCACTGCCGCGGTTGCAGTGTTAATCATTGTGGTCGCTTTCTTTTCTTTTTCAAAGCTAACAATTTCAGTCGTTCCTGGTGAGGATTTAGTTAATGAAAGTTTGGTGATGTCAGTAAATGATCTCAATGCTTCTTCCACCACTAGTGTTGGCAATACCGTGAAAGGAATTGTCCGCTCATTAATTATTGAAGATGAAAAAATTTATCGAGCGACTGGAGAGGGTGCTGCTAGCCAAGATTTTGTTGGTAAAGCGGTGATCATTAATAAAAACAATGCAGCCCAAACCTTAATCGCCACTACTCGTTTATTAGCTGCTGATGGTAAGTTATTTAGAATCAAAAAAGCAGTGAGTGTTCCGGCTGGCGGAGAAGTTGAGGTTGATGTTTACCCTGATCAGTCTGCGCCGGAAATGGCAATCAGTCCAACAAATTTTACTATTCCCGGACTTAATCAAGCTCTTCAAGAAAAAATTTATGCAGAGAGTAGAGAAGCTTTTACTTTTGGCTCTGGCACCACCGCTTATATTAGTGCCGAAGACTTGAGCAACGCGAAGAAAGATTTGAGTCTTGCACTTCTTGAAAAGGCTAAACTTGAAGCTAACGAAAAGTTTCAGCAGTACGATAAAATTATTTACAACGTTGATATCACCAAGATAGTGACAGCAACTGATGTGAAACCTGGTGATGAAAAGGAAGAGTTTCGCATGAAGGCTAGAGGCAGTGTTCAGGTGGTTGCTTTTTCCCAATCGGAGGTATTAAACTTAATTGAAGGGAGATTAAAGGTCTCAATCCCTGAAGGACGAGTTCTTTCGGGATTGAATGAAAGTTCAATTTCTTATTCTCTAGAAAATACTGATGAAGCGTCAAAAATTGCTTCAGTTAAAGCAGTATTTTCCGGAAGAACAGTTTTTGCTCCTGGAGTGGAAATCGTTGATCGCAACAAAATTGTTGATTTGAACCGCAATCAGATTAATGATTACTTAAAAACTATCGAGGGGATTAGTGCTTATAAATTAGAATTTACGCCATCATTTATTAATAAAGCACCAAGTTTGTCTGATCGAATTAAAGTTGAACTAGTTAGTCCGGAAAAATCTAATCAAGAAAATCTTTCGGAATAAGCATTTATTTTTAGTAATTAAAAAAACAGCCTCTGGCTGTTTTTTTGTGTTTAAGAGTTTAAGGATTAAAAGAAGAATAATAACTTTCCTTTTTTTTCTTTTTTTGGCAGTTTTTTTCCTTCAGCGATAGTTAAAGCTTCTTTTTCGGTGTAATATCCTTGAAGAAAACCGTTTAAAGCTTCTATTAATAAAGTCGCCTCTTTTAGTGGTCGTTGATGAAGATTGCGGCCAATTGCTAGCCCTCTAGTCCCAGCTTTAGCTTGAACAGTTAGGGAGCTAAATAATTCTTTGAGACTTATTTTGGAGCCACCAACACAAACAACTCCGCAATTTCCAGAAGCTTCAGTTACTTCTTGAAAATTATTAGCAGCTTTAAGGTTTTTATAGGGGTATTTTACTTTAACAAAATCTGCACCGAGAGCGGAGGCAACTCCCGCGCCACCAGCAATTAGATGAGGATTGTCTTCGTTTTTAATTTTACTGCTACGTGGATACATCCAAATGACAGCAAGAAGTCCATTTTGATGAGCCTCAAAGCAAATCTGAGCGGCCTCTTTGATCATTTCGCTTTCGTTTTCTCCTCCTAAATAAACAGTATATCCAACTCCAATAATTTTTAAGTCACTTTGTTTGGCGAAATCACAAATGTTTCTAACACTGTGCCAGGCTGGTGAGCGTAATTTATCTTTATTTTCAAAAAGATTTGTTCTGCCGTTTAGTTTGATTAAATAATTCACCTCTTTAAACATTTTTCCGTAGCGCGCAATCAAGCCTAAATGAGAAGCAAAAACGCCATTTTTCATAGTTTTTGCAATTTCAAAAAGGTGACGAGGGTTTCCATCTTCCTTGGAGATTCCTAAACCACTGAAATCATCGTTTAAATGTTCAAGTTTCTGATCTCCGGCAAATAATAATAATTTTCCGGACTTGCCAGTTGCCCTTTGCCAATTTTTTCGATATTCAGAAATTTTATTTTGGGGGACTATTAGGGGAATCTGTAATTTATCCATATTTATGGTATTATGATATAGTAAGAAATAACTATTATAAACATTTTTTATTATATCATAATATGGAGAAAGATTCCAAAAATAAAAAGTTTAAAATCGAAGATTATCATGATGATTCTCAGTTGAGTGTGAAGATGATGAATTTTGGTTTGTGGATTGCTGAGAATCGTCGACGAATTTTTAAAATTTTTATCTCTTTATTAATTTTTAGCATTATTGGTTTTTTTGTTTATTCTACTTATGGCTTTCTTTATTATTTTTTAGTAGGTCGTAATCAGGATCGATCATTGACAGAGAATTTTTCTGAGATTGGCTTGGATATTCAAGCTATTCATTCTCGGACTCAGGTTGCACCAATCGAATTTTCCAATTTATTAAGTTTTTATCACGGTGATAAACTTGATTTAGCTGTTAATTTAAAGAATAAAAATGAAAAATACTATTCTTCAATAGATTATTGTTTTATGGCTGGGAATCAAGAGGTTTCTTGTGGGAACGCCTTTATTTTACCAAATACTGAAAAATATATTTTAGCCCTTGCTCAAAATAAACAAGAGGGTCAGTATCAATTTGTTATCAAAAAAACTGCTTGGCAAAAAATTAATTCTCGTGAATATCCAGACTGGCCAAATTTTTATGCCTCAAGTAATAATTTTTTGATTAATGATTTGAATTTTTCTCCTGTTGGGCAGGGAATTAGTACTTTAAGTTTTAATATCACCAATCGATCTCCCTATAGTTTTTGGGAAGTTCCTTTGAATATTATTCTGAAAAGAGGAGAAACAGTCGTTGGTGTTAATCATTTTGTGTTAAGTAATTTCAAATCCCTTGAAAATAGAGCGGTAAACATCTCTTGGCCGGCCGGCGATTCTTCCGGCATTCAAGCTCAGGTTGTTTCCGATCTCGATGTTTTTAATAAGAGTGTTTTTCGTCGCTATTAGTTTATGTTTGGTAAGCTTCAGAATTATTTAAAGAATTTTGACTGGTTAATTTTTTTGCCAGTGTTTTTTCTGTCAGTATTTGGTTTAGTAGAGATTTATAGCGTTGCCTTGGGACAAGAAATGGTTGATCTTTTAAACTTTCGCAAGCAAGTATTATTTATTTTGATTGGTTTGCTTGGTTTTTTATTTTTTTCCATTTCTAGTTTTCATTCCTTAAAAAGTGTGAGTCGTTATCTCTATATATTAGCGGTTTTGGTTCTCTTGGCGGTTTTGATTTTCGGGGAAACGATTAGAGGGACTAAGGGCTGGTTTTCGATCGGTGGTTTTAATTTGCAGCCGGTTGAATTTGTAAAAATAGTTTTAATTATTTTTTTATCTGATTATTTTGCTCGTCTTTCAACAAGAGTAAAAACCATTAAACATTTGGTTGTTTCTGCTGGTTATACTCTTCTTTTGGGTGGTTTAATTCTTTTGCAGCCAGATTTTGGATCAACCTTAATGCTGTTTTCAATCTGGTTTATTATGATTTTATTGTCCGGATTTAAGAGAAAATATTTTGCTGTTATTTTTGCAATTTTTGCTATTGTTTTTACTGTTGCCTGGTTTTTATTTTTTAAAACTTATCAAAAAGAAAGAATTTTAACTTTTTTTAATCCGGGCGAAAATTCTTTGGAGCAAGGATACAACGTTTCTCAAGCAATGATTGCTGTTGGCTCAGGAGGAATTATGGGGAAGGGGGTTGGTTTTGGTTCACAGTCACAATTAAAATTCTTACCAGAAGCACATACTGATTTTATTTTTGCTGTTATTTCTGAGGAGTTAGGTTTTTTTGGAGTTTCTTTAATTATTCTCTTTTTTGCAGTTTTTCTGTTTCGCTCTTTAGCAATTTTAAAAAAGGTTCGTAATGATTTTGAAGCCTATATAATTATTGGAATTTCTGGCTTGATTTTTGTGCAAATGTTTATCAATATCGGTATGAATCTGGGAATCATGCCAGTTGTGGGCATTGCCTTACCTTTTGTGAGCTATGGCGGCTCATCGATTATTGCTAGTTTTATTTTGGCGGGTATTATTGAGAATATTGCAATTAGTGCCAAGTTGAATTATTAGGTTTTTTTATTTTAGAAAAATTTTGAATTTTTTAAAAGGTGATCATTATGACCACCTTTTTTAATTTTTTGAGAGTTCATATTTCCTGGTAGGAAAATTTATTGAGAGTATTTTTTATTGACTGTAAATTGTGTCCACTGAGCACACCGCCAGCAATAATCTCTTCCTCAGTAGCATCTGCTAAACAGAAATCTGGTGTCGTGAATTGCTCTAGTTTTTCTGGGCTAGGGAATTCAAAATCTATTAAAACTAGGCCGGCTAGTTGATCTAAAAAGACGTCAAATTCGGCAGTGTATTCTTGATAAGGATAAAAGTATCTAATTTTATGGATTTTACGATTACTAACATTTGAAAGAGCATTAAATTCTTCAGCCGTTATTTTAATGCTATCTTCATTTTGGATTGAACAAGTTTCAGTGCTGATGGGGGATTTTTTAGTAATAGTATAGGAATCACCACTTTTACGAATTCTTAATTTTGGGTGCGGTGAATTTTCTGGCAGGTAGATATCTAAAATTTCTAAAGATTTATTCTGGCGTAAGCCTTCTGGTAAATATTTAGCAAGATAAGTTTTTTCGATTTCTAATTCTCTAGACATATAATTGATTTTATTAAATTAATACTAAATAAGTATTTTGTCAAATTATTAATTAATAATCACAAAGCGATTTTTTTTTCTAAGATCTTTAATAATCTTTACTTTTTTTTCTGGTAAATATTTTCGCAGCTCTTTGATTGCTAATTCTTTTTGGCTAGGGTCAATTTCAATGATTAAATAAAAATCTTTTAAATCACTCCTTTTTGATAGTTGTTTAAATAAGCAGCGATAGTCTTTAAAGCCATCTTTTCCCGAAATCAGAGCGCTCTTGGGTTCTTTTTTAATACTAAGCTCATTTTTTACTTGTTCTTTGGTTAGGTAGGGAAGATTGGCAAGGAAAAATACTTTGCCAGCTTGCTTTGGCAGGTCAGAGAGAAGATTACTGGTTTTGAAATTAATTTTGACTTCGTGTTTTTTGGTATTTTTTTTAGCAACTGCCAGGGCTTTACTGGAAATATCCAGACCATAATAATTATAATCAGTTCCTAGTTCTTTGGCGAGGGAAATAATTAAACAACCAGACCCAGTTCCAATATCGATTATAGTTGCTTTCGGATATTTTTTACTTTCTTCTTTTACTAAGTCAATAATCATTTCTGATTCTGGGCGGGGAATTAAAGTGCTTTGATTAACTAAAAATGATCGACCATAAAACTCTCTCTCGCCAATAAGATAAGCGAGTGGCCAACCAGAAAAAAGTTTTTTACTCAATTTTTGATATTTTTGATAATCATTTGAGCTTAACTCTTGCTGGTGATTGATAAATAAAAAAACGCGTTCCTTTTTTAAAACAAAAGAGAGGAGTAATTCTAACTCTAATTTTTTGTTTCTGTCGGAACCCGTTTTTTGAGATGTGTTTTTGAGAGCTTCGCCGATGGTCATTTTTATTGCTTCTTTAATTCATCACGTTCTGCTTGTTTGAGGGCGGCCAAAATTTCATCTAGTTCGCCGTCCATAATTCGATTAATACTGTGCCAGCTTTGACTAATGCGGTGATCGGTGATGCGGTCTTGGGGAAAATTGTAGGTTCGGATCTTTTCGCTACGATCGCCACCACCAACTTGAGTTTTGCGTAGGGCGGTTTCTGAGGCTTGTCGTTCCTCTTCTTGCTTCGCTAGCAATCTTGACCTTAGAACTTGCATTGCTTTTTCTTTGTTTTGGTGTTGAGATTTTTGGTCTTGGCAACTCACAATGGTGCCAGTCGGGATGTGAAGAATTCGAATGGCAGAATAGGTGGTGTTCACACTTTGACCGCCTGGTCCGCTAGAACAAAAAGTATCCACTCTGATATCTCCAGCTTTAATTTCAATATCGATTTCTTCAGCTTCTGGTAAAACTACAACCGTGGCCGTTGAAGTGTGAACGCGTCCTTGTTTTTCGGTTTCCGGAACTCTTTGAACGCGATGAGTGCCAGCTTCATATTTAAGTAGGCCATAGGCATTTTTCCCCGTGACTGAAAAGATCGCTTCTTTAACACCACCAATTCCAATTAGACTGGAATCTAGTAATTCCATTTTTAAATTTTGTCTTTCGCAAAAACGAGAATACATTCTCAAGAGATCGCCAGCGAAAAGGGCAGATTCATCACCACCAGCGCCACCCCGGATTTCCATGATTGCATTTTTTTTATCATTTGGATTGGCTGGGTGCAGCTCATCTTCAATAGCTTCAATTAGTCTAGCACCTTCTTTTTCTAATAATTCCAGATCCTCACTGGCCATTGCTTTCAGCTCTGGGTCTTTTTCGTTTTCGACCATTTCTCGGCTATCAGCTAGCTGAGCCTGATTCTTCTCAAGAGCAGTAATCATCTCCATTACTTCTCGAAGGGAAGCATGTTCGCGGGAAATTTTAATCATTTCACTGGCTTGGCTAGCAAGCTGAGGATTTGAGAGCTCTTGTTCGATTTTAGCAAACTTTTCTTTAGTACTTTCAAACATATTGCTTTATTTTTAGAATTGTGTTATTATTTGATTGCATCGATCAATGATGCAATTAGTTATTAGTTGTTAACCGCCACAGCCCTGATGTTTTGAATTTGATAAAGTTATGTTTCCATCCTTTCTCTTTATCATTCATTCATCATCTTGGCGGTTTTTTTATTGGTTAAAATAAATGATAAACAAAAAGCAACCGGTCTTTATGATTATTATATCATAAAATGAGCCGATTGCTTTTCGTTTAATATAGAGTAGCTATTTTCCGAGTTTAACTTGGGCAATTTTTGCAAAACTGTCTGCTTTTACTTTTACTTCTTTTTTTGCTCTTTCAGCGGAACGAGCAGCAGTTTTTACTTTTTTACCTTTTCTTTCTTTGCCAAGTTGTTCTTGTAAGCCAGATTTGGTTTCAAATTTTTCAACACGACGGGCACTATCAACAAGTTTCTGTTTGCCGGTATAAAAAGGATGACAACTTGAACAAAGTTCAACTTTAATTTCCTTCTCTACTGAACCAGTAGTCATTGTGTCGCCACAAACGCAGGTAACCTGACAGTCGTCGCTGTATTTTGGGTGGATGTCTTTTTTCATAACTAATTTATGATCAATGTTTTAATAAAAAAAGCAGACCTTAAAAGGCGCTAATGATGATAATATCATAACTTTTAAAAAGAATCAATAGCTGTTATAATAAAAAAAGTTTAAACAAAGGGAAGTAATATGAATAAAGTAAATAATATTGCCAAAAACACCTCATATCTGACAGTTGCTCTAATATTACAGAAAATAATTTCTTTTTCCTATTTTGCGCTTTTGGCTCGCTCTTTCGGGCCGGCTTTATTGGGTAAGTATTATCTGGCAATTTCTTTGACTACTATTTTTGCAATTATTATTGACCTTGGTTTTGCTAATGTTTTGACTAGAGAAATTGCCAAGCGCCCAGAAGACGCCAAAAGACTACTTGGAAATGTCACTGCGATCAAAATCCCCTTGGCACTTTTGGCTTTGACGGCAGTGGTGGTGACTCTAAAAGTTTTTGGTTATGATTCTTTAACTTTTCAGTTAACCTTGATTTCTGCGGTTTCCATGATTCTAGATTCTTTTACTTATACTTTTTTTGCGGTTTCACGTGGTTTTCATAATCTTAAATATGAAAGTATTTCTTCAGTTATTTTCCAATTAATCGTTTTGTTCTTTGGTGGTTTGGCTTTATATTTTCATTATGGTGTTTTGGCGGCAATGGTCGCTCTCGCTTTAGCTAGTGTTTATAATTTTTTCTTTTCTTGGTTTATTTTGCGGTGGCGTATTGGTGTTAAGCTTCACCTTTCTTTTAATCGAAAAACAATTTATGAAATGCTTTTTATTAGCTGGCCTTTCGCAGTCTTTGCGATTTTCCAGAGGCTTTATACCTATCTAGACTCGGTTTTGCTTTCGGTTTTAGCTGGTGATGTGCAAGTGGGCTTGTATCAAGTGGCTTTTAAAATTATCTTTGCTCTCCAATTCTTGCCATCCGCCTTTACAGCTTCGCTTTATCCAGCAATGAGTGCTTATTGGCAAAATAATCGATCTCAATTGTCGATTACTTTTGAAAGAGCGCTTAATTATTTAATCATTATCTCTTGGCCGATTATTATCGGTTCAATTGTT
>CAINDR010000013.1 GCA_903847415.1 Candidatus Falkowiibacteriota bacterium | reverse complement strand
TAGCTCGCAAGTCTTTTATTTGGACATCGGTCCATCTCCTGTTACTCATATTATTTATCTTAGTTTGTTATTTATTATATCTTATTTTGCCCACAAAAAAAGCAGACACTTGCGTGTCCACTTTTTGGGGTACAGTTCATATAGCTCTGTTTTTGTTTTAATATAAGTAAATATTTTGAGTTCCAAAGTAGTTCTAACCTCGGCTTAAAAATGCTGATTTTTGGCATTATTTTGCTATTAATTAGCTTATTTTAAACAAAGTAGCTCGGTTCGAAATTCCTGACTCTTTAAAATTTAGTTGACAATATATAAAATATGTTCCAGAATTTAATTATTAAAATTGAACATTAAAAAATAAGGTTAAATTTGGTTAATTACCAAGCTCATCTATAAAAAGGTGTGTTTAGTAATTAATCAAATATTAATCTTTAAAATTATATAGCCATGAAAGAGCATTTTAGCTTTGTTATGTTCGTTTTTGTAGCATGTTTATTTTTTGCTGTAATTGGTGGGTTTATAAGTAGGTGTTCAGAAGAACAACGAATTGAAGAAAAAATTTCATCCAACTTATTTAAACCACACGGTGGTAATTTAAAAATTGAAACATTTGTCTATGAAGTGATTAGTAGTGATACCACTACAATTAAAAAAACCTTAGAAAATGTTGTATATGCGCAATTAAAGTTATACCCTACCATAGGTTGCGCAAAACCAACTTTGTTTTATTTATTAGATAATTCTTTAGAAATTAAGCAGATGATTGTGGATAGGGCTAGTATTGTTCAATAACGTTATTTTAAGGGAGGTTTAACAATGGATTTATTTGTAATTGACTTAGTCGTAAAAAAACGACTTACTCTTCGCAAGAAGATCGAAAATGTTTTTTTATTAATAATTGTTACATTACTGTTGTTTGCAATTATAATGCTTGCCGCTTGTTTTGTTATTAGTTCTTTTAGTTTTAAGCTTGGCTTGATTTTTGGAATAATAGCATTTATTTCAATGGGCTTGTCAGTATTATTTCTTGTTTTTAGAATTATCTTTGACTTTACGGAGACAGGATTTTAACAATTTTTAGGAAGCTCTCATCCGGCTTCCTTTTTATTTTTTAAAGACAATTTTTCTCTTTAATTGCTTTTTCAATACAACACTAACCTCTCCTCAATTTAAGAAAAACAGAGCTTATGCTCTATTTGTTGTTTTTTTAAGTTCAAGTATTAAGCTCAAAAGTGGTTTAGATATTTTACTTCAATTGTTTATTTTTTAAAAAAGCCGCCCATTATAGTTAGCGGCTTTTTGTTTGGTTTATTACCAGTTTTTTGGTAATTTGATTTTTTCTTCCTTAAATTTTTTTTGGATTTCCAGTCGAGATATTTTTCCAATATTTGGAAGGTCTAAACCGTTTTGAATACTTGCGATTAATTCTCCTAAATTTTTAAAGCCACTGCTTTTTAAAGCTTCCATGGCTCGAGGACCAAAATTAAGCTTGTTAATATCAGTATTTAGAAAACTGATAGGATTGCTAACCAACCGTTTGGATTTTTCAGACGGTGGTTTTTTTTGATAAACCATTCTCATGATCAAACTTTTTGTTTATATTACATATAATATTAAATTTTGTCAAATAGCTTTTTTAGTTTTTTCGCTAAATATGCTATAATATTAAAAACTAATTAATCTAAACTAATAATAAAAGTATGAATTTATTATTTGGCGCAAAAATGCCTGGTGGCAAAGGCCCTGAGTATCAAGGAAAAAATTATTCCGAAAAAGATTATCGCGAGCATGATCCACACGCTAACCCTTTAGAAGGGCTTTCTCTGAATAAGGCTGAAGAAGTTTTGGATTTGGAAAATTTTTATAATGAACCAGGATTTGAAGACCGAAAAATTTATAATGACGTTGTTGATGATTCCGTGATTGGAGGAGAAGTTGGTGAGTTAATGGAAAAATATGGTTTGGAGAATGAATGGGAATTAGTGGATTTACTGAAAAACAGTGAGGATGATGGGAAAAATAAAGTTCGACCATTAGCTAGTCCAAAAGAATCTCATGAATTAGCACTTTTTTATCGAGAATATTTAGCAGCAAAAAATGAAAATGGCCTACCTTTTAGTGATGAGGAATTGAAATCAATCTCTGAAAAAGATCAGCAAGAATTACTTGATCTTTATCGTCAGCGAGGTGAGATTGCTTTTAAAATTGCTAACCTCAATGAGACTGTCGATGATTCCAAGATTGTTGATGAAAAACAGATTAATGCAAATTCAGAGCTGGTGTTTTCGACTGAAGAAAAAACTTTCACTCCGAAAATGGGCGCTCAATATAAGTATGATTTGCGAAATGTTGAAAAAAGAATTGTTGAACTTGAAAAGTTAATTCCTACTCCAAGCAACAGAAAAGAGCAGAATCCATGGAAAGAGATCCCAAAATATTCAGAAGCAGAAATTTCTTTACGAAAATCATGCATTAATCATTTGCGTGATCGCATTAATCCACGACCAACTTTTGCTGATGGACAGGTTCTAAGCAAAGAGCAGGTTTTGGAGATGGCTAGGGAAGAGGCGATTGAAGAAAAATGGCCAAAAGCAAGCTTTTCGGAAGAAGTTTTTCATGGGCAAAGACAACTTACTTTTGTGGAGAGATCTGGTAACAAAAGAATTAAATATATTTTTCTTTCCAATAATTTGCCAGCTGGAGAATATTTCTTTGAAACCAATCCGGATAAATTTTTTGTCAGCAAAAATGGCGATCATCTAGCAATTGCTCCAGTTCGTTTGATGTTAGAGACGAGCAAAAGAGAAGAGAAGGCTGAAGATTTAAAAGCCTCAGCCTAAGTTTGAAAATAAAAGAAAAAAAGCGACTTTTGTCGCTTTTTTTGTTTTTAAGAAGCATTTTTCAGGTAATTTTATTGACATAAATAATTTTTTAGGTTACTATAACTAAACGTTTCTTTAAAAATATAATTACAAAAACATAAAAAAATGACACAGCAAGATAAGAAAGTTGTCACAATCTCAACACAAGAGTTGATGGCAATGTTTCAGATGGAGAATCTGAGAACTTTCGTTAGTCTTTACCAACGTTTAAAATTAGTGAGAGTTGATGATAAAAATAATCCGCTAGTGGAGGCGCTTTGGTTGAGAGATGATTTTTGTGAGCTTTTGAAGGTTAGTAAATTGCCTGAGAAATTTCTCACAGTCAAAGATGTTTCTCAATTATTTGAGGTACAAGAATCCCAAATTAAATATCTTTGTCACAATGGTTTCTTGCCTTATTATCGTTTAAAAAATACTCGTGGTAGCAAATTCTTTTTTATTTCTGAAGAGTTGAAGCAGGGTTCTTTTTTTGAAGTTCCTTTGATTAGGTCACTGGACTATCACGCTCTTTCTTGGCGCTTTAGAAAATATCAAGATCTAGTGATTGGTATTTTAGAACAAGCCCGAGATAATAAACGTTTGTCTCCAAGGTATTTCGATATTATCTCCAGTTTACTTTTGGGATCGAGCACTATTAATGCTTTGGGAGAAAAATATGAAATGACTGGCGAGCACGTCACTAAAGTTTTTAATTATCACTTTGATGAATTCTCAAAAAAAGTAGTGGGTAATTTTAAGAAATTACAAGAAGTTACTGAAGATTGGCGACGATTAAAGGAGGAAAATACTTATTTGTTAAAAATATTAGGAGATAACAAAACGACGCAAGAGTACTTATCGCAAAAAAGTAACTTTTCTCCTGGTTTTTTTTCAACTCCAATTGCCGACCTCGATTTTGATGTTAGAACCAAGAACTGTTTAATCTTTGCGGGAATTGAAAGTCTTGATCAGTTATTGCGTTTAGATGCGACTTATTTAATGAAGATTAGAAATTTTGGCGAAAGGTCTTTGAAAAAATTAGAAATTTACCTTACTTCGATTGGTGTTCATTTAAAGAAAGAACATTAAACATCAAAAAACCAAGCAATGCTTGGTTTTTTTATATTCAAATTAACTTTATTATTTTTTTAAGCTTTTCCCAGTGTCTGTTCGCCGGCGTTCCATTCCATTGGGCATAAATCACCACTTTGCAAGGCTTTAAGAACGCGAATAGTTTCTGTGACTGAGCGGCCAACGGACCCTGCAGACACGACAATGTATTTAATCTTTCCTTCTGGATTGATGATAAATAAGCCACGATCAGCCGCACCATTTTCTTCGTCTAGTACCCCATAGGAGCGCGAAAGCGCTTGGGTGGTGTCGGCAATGATCGGATATTTTACTTCTGGCAAATCTTTTTCAAACCAATTTTTGTGTGACCACTCTGAATCGGTAGAGCTAGCGACTATGTCGCAGCCTAGAGCTTTGAATTCTTCTTCATGTTTGGCGAAACCACGGAGCTCCGTCGGGCAGACGAAAGTAAAGTCTCGTGGATAAAAAAATAGGATAAGCCAACGACCAGCATAGTCGGTCAGGCTGATTTCCTTGAATTCACCTTGATGAAAAGAAGTAAGCTTCTGGAAGTCAGGAGCAGTTTGATTGAGTTTTAACATTTTGATTGTAGTTACAAATAATAAATGAGGTTCGCGTGTTTCACAGTTTTGCCGAAAAGTTTTTTTGGCAATGACAAGCTTTGCGGATTTTCCAGATCATAGACGCGGCCAGCGGCAGAATCAACTGCATGGCTATGGATTTCTAATTTGGCGTCATAACGAGATGGTTCTCCGGGAACAGGAATTTCAACAATTAAACCAAGGCTCTCAAATTTTTTTAGGTTATTATAAACCGTAGCGAGAGAAATATTTGGAAATTCTGATTTCACCTGTTGGTAGATTTCGGAAACATTTGGATGTTCACAAGAGGAGGCAATTGCCTGGAAAATCGCAGATTTTTGAGGAGTAAGAGGCAGATGCTCTTGTCGGCTTTTATTGCGAAAATTTTCTAAGCGTTGGCTCAATTCTTGTTGAGTAATCGTCATATAAGTTAATTGATAATTATTATCAATTGATAACTATTATCAATCATATACCTTTCTCAAAAAGATGTCAAGCTCTTGAATTTTCCTGGAAATTAGGTAGAATGGAAGAATAGTTATTTGGGAGAGGTGTTCACTTAGTTTTTTAGGTGAGATCGGGTTGATCAGAATAGTTCAATTAGACATCCCAGAAATTAATATTTGGAGAGGTGCCAGAGTGGTCTAATGGAACAGTCTTGAAAACTGTCGTTGGTGCAAGCCGACCCAGGGTTCGAATCCCTGCCTCTCCGCCAGGAGATAAATTAAGAACCGACAAAAGTCGGTTTTTAATTTAGCTTCTTGAAAAGAAGCTGAGGTGATTCGAGGTTTATGCCCCGGAGGGGTAAATCCCTTACTCTCCGCAGTTAAACGCAACTCTAATATTAGAGTTGTTTTTTGATAGGAGTTTATCCCTTTGGAGCGATATGATATAATTTTAGTATATGAAATTTATAGAATCAATAAAAAAAGATTTAAATATAGAACAAATAGATTCTCTTATGGATTCAGTTGGCTGGTCTAATAATAGAGGAGAAGAAAAGTGGCGAGAGATTTTAAGTAAATCGTCCTTTGTTTATAGCGTTTATGACAGACAAAAAATGGTCGGTTTTGGTAGAATATTAGAAGATGGGGCAATGTGTATGTTTTATGATATTATGGTTCATCATGATTATCAGGGTCAAGGAATAGGTAAAATGATAATGAATAGTTTATTAGAACAGACTAAAGACAAAGACTATATTTCAGTTAGTTTATTCGCTTGGCCAGAAAATAAAGATTTTTTAATCCCTTTTTATAATAAGTTTGGTTTTGAGCTTTTTGAAACTGGAATGAGACTCAGGAAATAACCATTTCAAGTGCGTCCCACTCTCTCCGCAGATTGTAAATAGCCCTAAATAGGGGCTATTTTTAGTGAGGAGAATTGAACTTTGGAGCGAGCAATGATAATATAAAGTAAATATCAATAATATGAACAATATATTAATCAGAGAAGCTAATAAAAAAGATTTAGATGAAATACTAAGTTTAAATTTAGACTTATTTAAAAAAGAGTTCAAAGAATTTGATAAATCATTAAATGTTAAATGGCCAAAAAGCAAAGAAGGTAAAAATTACTTTGCTAAAAGAATAGCAAGCAAAGATAGTTTTGTGGCAGTAGCAACTTATGACGAAGAAGTGATTGGGTATATTTGTTGCAGTTTTAATCGCTCCCCAATTCAATTTATTAGAAAAGCTGAATTGGAAAACATGATGATTTCGGAAGAATTTAGAGGAAAGAAAATAGGTTCTAAATTAGCTAAGGAATTCTTTAATTGGTGCAAAACTAATAATATAAAGAATATTATCGTTACAGCGTCTGCAAAAAATTTATCTGGTATTAGATTCTACAAGAAACTTGGTTTTAATGATTACGATTTAACCTTAGAGAAAAAATTAAAATAATTTAATTCAACATCATTCTAACTACATCTCACTCTCTCCGCAGTTATAAAATAGTCCCAATATTAAGGACTATTTTTTTGATAAAGAGTTTGTCGCTTTGGGGTGGCATGCTATTATTATATTTAGGATAAAAACTTATTTATGCTTGATTTACAGACAATAATTCATTACAGCCTACACTTTCTTGCTCCAGGTATTTTTGTTTGGCTTTTTTTTCGAAAAAGATGGAAAACTGCTTGGTTTATTATTCTTGGGACCATGATTGTTGACCTCGACCATTTGTTAGCCAACCCCGTATTTGACCCCAATAGATGTAGTATCGGATTTCACCCCCTTCATTCTTATTATGCAATTGGTTTTTATTTTTTGTTGTTATTTATTCCAAATTTTTATACTAGGGTTATTGCCGTTGGTCTTTTGCTCCACATGTTTACTGACTTCCAAGATTGTTTATGGATTACCTTAGCTCTGTAAGGTTGTTTTCGTGACATTATGGCATGAAAATATGATTAAATTTTATTTTCAAAAATGATGTTCCTGGCAGAATACTGGGATTATCTTTTGATTCACACCAAATAGATATCTTTTTGTTTTGCGTCTACTAAAAGGGATCCAGTTCATTTTAAGCTATTTTTTAATAGACAATTTATCATCATTATAATGATGTGATATAATTTATAAATAATAAAGATCAATTAGGAAATATATGTCAAAAATAATTATCGCATCAGGGCCAGTGATTGTTGAGAATAATAAGGTTTTATTAAGCAAGCATGGAGATGATAATTTTTGGAAATTTTGTGGCGGGAGAGTTGAAGAAGGTGAAAGTAATTTAAAACAAACGGCG
The DNA here is from genome assembly GCA_903847415.1 of Candidatus Falkowiibacteriota bacterium. Taxonomy (GTDB): domain Bacteria; phylum Patescibacteriota; class Patescibacteriia; order Patescibacteriales; family UBA12465; genus CAINDR01. The sequence goes on along the minus strand of CAINDR010000013.1, from coordinate 9,012 downwards.
CAAAGAGAAGTTAGGGAAGAAATGGGAGTTGAAGTGGAGATACTAAATCATACTCCTTATTTTTTCTATACAGAGAAAAAAGTAGAGGAAGCACTTACTAGCGTTATTCTCGCCCATTTTTTAGCCAAAAGAATTGGCGAAATTACCCCAGGTGAGGATATAAAAGAGTGGCGTTGGCTAGATATAAATGATTTAGACGGGGAAATATTAGCTCCAAACATTAAGCCGGTTTTGGAATATTTCGGTTTTTAAATAGTTTTAAATATTGATTATTTTGTGAAAGAGGTTTATTGCTATCGAAGATAATTATATAATATAGATATGAATTCACAAATTGAGACTACAATTATTATCAAAAATTTAGTTCAAGATATTAAGACTCCAATTACCATAGATTCTTTGATTGATCTTAGGGACTTGATCTATTCAGTAATAGTAATAAGACCTTATAACGATGCCACAAAAGAACACGAACAAAAAATAAGATGGAAAAGGACTGCTACGGAAATCATTCAGGATGCTTATGTCTATAGCGGAAAAGCTTGCACTGATTTAACCCTTTTATTTATTGCCCTCTCTAAAGCACTTGGATTAGAAACAAATTTTGTGAAAGTGTTTAACGATAAAACTGTTCATTCTATTGCCGAAGTAAAATTAGCCGACGGTTGGTATTTATTTGATGTTTCAAGAAAAAATATTCCAGTTAAAGGATTTATAACGGAAGACACTCCTTACCAAAAATGGAGATTATGGAAAAAAGGTAGGGATGCTTGGGATTTAGGTCTTGTCGAGTTTGAAAGTATTTCAAAAATTTTTTAAAATTCTGCGTCTCGCTTTTAGTCTATTATTTTGATAACAATAAATTAGCACAGCAATGGCTGTGTCTTTTTTATTTTAATTTTATTTCTCTGGCATTACTTACTCTTTTTATGCTATAATAATGATAATATTATAATTAAAATCAAATCTGAAATGTCTAAGAAGTTTCTTAATTTTTTTGTATTTTTGCTAATACCGGTTTTTTTGTTTGGCAATTTTTTTAGCTCAATTCTTGTAGCGAAAGCAGATGCAAACAAAACAATTGTGATTACTTTTGCAAGCGCGCCCAGCTCGGCAACTGCCACAGTGACACCGTTAAAGTATAACAAAGACTTTGCCTATAGTTATTTCTTTGATGACGGACTTGGTTCTGCATATGACTTCGCTTTTAAATATTTAAACGGCGGTTTTAGTACTAGTTTGAATCAAGATTTTGGCGGTCTTTATTTTACAGATGGAGCTGGAAATAATGTTCCATTCCGAGCGGGTCATGCTTTTTATTCGCGAACCTCTAAAGGAACAGCAACTTCCACTCCAGCAGCTTATTCCGATCTTCACACCTCAGATGTGCCAACTGCCTATAATATTGGTTGGGGTAATTTGCAGGAGACAGTTGATTATGGTTGGGATCTTTTTAATCACGGTTGGACATCAGCTTCGGAGGATTATGCTGGGCAACTTTTTTATGGCAATTGGCCAGCTCATGGCACTAGTACTCTTGATTATGCCTATGAATTATCTCAGCAAGAGGTTGAGGTGGCTGCTAAAATATTTTTAAAAAATAATGCTGGAGCAACTACTACTCCATTTAGTCACACTGGAGTAATTCTCCCCAATGGCGATGCCAATTATTTCCAGCCAGCCCTTGATTATGGGACAAGGATAATGTATTCCAATAGCAATAACAATATTCCAGAAATTAGTGGAAAATATGCTAATTTAAATTCTTCGATTAATTTAAATCCTAGTATTTTTCCTGGACGTCTTTTTAATTATGATAGTGCTTTTGATTCCGGCGGCCTTTTTGATTATGTTGATGGTTTGGCGACCCAGAGCATTAATGGAACCAATCTTTTTGGCGCCGCTTTTACTCACCAATTAACAACTAGTACTGATCCAGCTAGGCTTTCTGGTGGAATGTCCTGGACAAGATGGAAAAGTTTAATGGATCACATTGAAACTTCCTATGGACGTTTTGGAGAAGATAATGCTTGGGTGGCTGGCGGACAAGAAGTTTATGAATATCAGGTTGTTAAGCAAAATGTTGGAGTTACCACGAATTTGGTTGGTAATCAGTTAACGGTTGAAATTGACACAACTAATGTGCCAGCTAATTTGCGGCACTATGCCTTGTCCTTATTAATTTCTTCAAATACAGCGATTTCTAGTGTTAGTTATGGAACCGGTTTTACTGGCCATAGTGAAAATAAAACAACTGGCTTAATTAACGTGGAATGGGGTGAAAACAGTTATGCTAAAAATGACATTACTAGAGTTAATGATTTAACCGTTTTAGCAGAAACCACCAGATTACAAGTAGATATTGATAAAGCAAACACCTACCTGAACATGCTTCAAGATCAAACGACTAGAAGCAGTTTGCAGTCTCGTTTACAAAATATTGATGTGGCGGGTAACAAGTGGAATATTCAATTGATTATAAATGGAAAAGGGGGAAATACCAGAAATTATATTCATGTCGGTAGTTCGGAAAATTGGAATCGCTTTGAACCAAGGAACACCACCACTACTTTTACCGGATTGAAAGATACTAATGGAAATTCTACTTCCTTAGGTATTGCGGTGCCAGTTGTTTTCGCCTCAGATTTTCAAGATGCTACCACAACTAGTGGTGTCTATCCAGCCGACATTGTATCGAGAGGAATGTTCACAACAGCAACCACAAGCCGAACAGTTGTGATCTCAGGTTTAAATCAAAATAATAAATATAAAGTTTCGGTGTTTGGTGCTAGATTTCGATCTGGCTATACTTATAAAAATTCTCTTTATACGGTTAATGGTGCCACTTCCACGTTAAACGTTAACTTTAATGCGGACAACGCTGCTGTTTTTGCCAATGTAATTCCTGACGCTAGCGGTAATATTAATATTAGTGTTACTCAAGATTTGATTGGCGGCAGTTTGGGCGGTGGTCACCTTAATGCTTTAAAAATTGAGGAACAGTTTAATAAAAAACCAAGTATCACTATTAATAATGGTGCCCAACCATCTTTGAATAAATCAATAATCAGCTATTCAATAGCTGATCCGGAAAGTGATGCTAGTTCTTTATCTACTTTTCAATACTCCTTGTCTGGTTCATGGAGTGGCGAACAAGCCACGGCAACTCCTTTAGTTAGTGATCCTGCTCACAATGGTATTTCCTCTTTATCTTCATCCCCCAGTGGTGTTGCTCATAATTTTGTTTGGGATTTAGGCGCCGATCTTTCGAATGATTTTTATGGTTATGTTTATTTTCGAATGACCCCAACCGATCCTTATGCTGGCGAAGGCTGGACTGGTTTAAGTAATTCTTTTTATATCGATAAACGAGCTTTATCGGTTAGTAATTTTAATGCTTCAAGTTCTCCAAGTAGCACTGTTATTACCTGGAATACAAACAAAAGCGCTTCTACTCAAGTCGAATATGGGCTTGGATCTTGGTATGGATATTTTAGCACCAAAAAAGATGAAGCTTCGCGAGTCTCCAGTCATACTGAAACTTTGAGTAATCTACCAACTTGTTCCGTTTTTCAATATCGAACAATCTCTGATGATGAATTTGGTCAGCAGGCAAGCAGCACTATCCAGCAATTTTCAACTACGAATTGCTTGGGAAATGCTAATATTGCGACTAGTTCATCAAGTCTCGTCTCAACCGTTAGCGGAGGAAGTTCAACACTTACTTCTAGTAATGGGCAAATAGTTAGTTTGCATGCCTCTAGTTCTTATGCAAGCGGAGATTCAATTATGTAAATCAAGGAATTGGCAACCAGCTCAGTCTTAGCAGTAGCTCCAATTGCTACTAGCACCAGATTATTGGGAGGAATTTTTAGCTTTAGTTCGTTCTTAGCAATTGATAATCCAGTTACTAATTTTAATAATAATTTAAACCTCTCTTTTTCATATCAAGACGCTGATGTTACTGGTGTTAATCCTTCATCGTTACAAATCAAATTTTGGAATACAGCTTCTTCTAGTTGGGAAGGTTTAAATAATTGTGTAGTAGATACTGTGGGTAAAACAGTAACTTGTCCAACTAATCATTTTTCAGAGTTTGCTTTATTTGGAGAAGAAGCGGCAACTCCGGCTGCACCCAGTGGTTTATTTTCTATTCCGACGGATGGGGAAGTTAGTTTGTCATGGTTAGCTCCTAATAATGGCGGTTCGTCAATCACTGGTTACCAGATTGAATATCGTTTGACTGGTAGCTCAACTTGGTATATTTGGTCTGAAAATGCGACAACCACTCATTGGTCATCTAATCGTTTGACGCCAAGAATCTCTTATGATTTTGTTGTGAAAGCAGTAAACGCAATTGGTGTTGGCCCAGCAAGTAATTTAGTTTCGGTAACAGTAGCTAGTGACGAGTTGATGTTAATTACTGGTCTTTCAAAAGCAGAATCGGAAGCAACAATTTCTTGGAATACAACTTTTTTCTCAACAACTAAAATTGAATATGGTCTTTCTTCGGCATATGGATCCTCAACGGTGGAGAAAAACCTTGAACCTCTAACTTTGAATCATCAAGATCGGATGCTTGGTTTGTCTTCTTGTACAACTTATCATTTTCGTTTGTTAGGAACCGATAGTCTCGGTAATCAAATAGCTAGTCCAGATTATAATCTTGTGACTATTGGTTGTCTGCCGCCAAGTCCACCAACTAACACCTCAGCTCTTCGGGGTAATGGGCAGGGAATTATTTCTTTTGATCCATCAAGCTCAGCTGGTAGTTCACCAATTACTGGTTATACCGTTATTTCTAGTCCAGGAAATTTAAGTTTTACCGGCTCTTCTTCACCAATCACCGTTAGTGGCTTAAATAATGGCACCGCTTATACCTTTATTGTTGTAGCCAACAACTCAATTGGCAGTAGTAGTTCTAGCACACCTACTAATCAAATCATTCCAGCCACAATCCCTAATGCGCCAATTATTGATGAAGTCACGCGCGGTAACGCTCAGGCGACAATTGCTTTTTTAGCACCCAACAGTAACGGTGGTTTACCAATCACTTCCTACACCGCTGTCTCTAGTCCAGGTGGATTTAGTGCTAGCGCCTCTTCTTCACCAATTTTAATTACCGGTCTAAGCAATGGCACTGCTTATACTTTTACTGTTAAAGCAACTAATGAAATCGGTGATTCTTCTTTTAGCTCAGCTTCTTCGGCGGTGACTCCAGGAACAACTCCTAGTGCACCAAGAAATTTGGTTGTCACACCTGGTAATTCCGAAGCGACTCTTTCCTGGGAAGCACCTTTAACTACTGGAGGGTCTAATATTAGTAATTATCGATTAGAATACAAACAAAGCTCAAGCGGCTCTTGGAATGTTTTTTCTTTAGTTTCCTCAACGAGTAGTTCAGCGGTGATAACCGGTTTATCTAGTGGTATCTCTTATGATTTTCGAGTAATTGCCATTAATGCAATCGGCGCTAGTGTGGCAAGTAATATCGTTTCCGATGTTCGCTTAGCGAGCATTTCCGGTGCCCCAACTGATCTTAGTGCGACCATGGGGAATGGGCAAATATCACTCACTTGGACCGAGCCAATAAATAATGGGGGTGTGCCAATTACAAATTATTATTTAGAATACAAATTAAGTTCAGCTGGAGAATGGCTGGGAATTTTAGGTGGAGAGAGTACTACTGCGATTATTAGTAGTTTGGTTAATGGATCTGCTTATGATTTTCGAGTTAGTGCCATTAATGCGACTGGAACTAGTTCTCCTAGCGAAATAGTTTCAATGACTCCTGGCAATACTCCTTCAGCACCGTTGAATGTTAGCGCGACTCGAGGAAATGGCCAGGCTAGTGTTTATTTTTCAGCTCCAGCAAGCAATGGTGGCTTACCAATCACTTCTTATACAGTGACTTCTAATCCAGGAAGCTTACGTGCCAGCGCTTCTTCTTCGCCGATTGTAATTAGCGGCTTAAGTAATGGCACTAGTTATACTTTTACAGTATTTGCTAGTAATCAGATTGGCAATAGTGTGAGTAGCCAAGCTTCCACACCAATAGTTCCCGCAACCACTCCTGGTGTCCCAACCAATTTAGGAGTAACAGTTAATGAGAATATTTTTAATCTAAGCTGGCAAGCACCAGCGAATAATGGTGGAGCTACTGTGAGTTCTTATAATTTAGAATATCATGTTCAATTTTCTTATCCATTTTCTCCTTATACCTGGCTTCCTCTAGCGAGCACGACTAATAATTCTTTCGCAGTCAGCGGCTTAACAAGTGGAATTAATTATGCCTTTCGAGTTAAATCGGTAAATAGTGTGGGCGAAGGAAGTCCTAGTGAAACGGCTACAGCCGTTTTAGGTGGCTCAGTTTTTTCTAATTTAAATTTAGTGAGTAGCTCAACTAGCGCTCAAATTAATTGGACGACCGGATCACTTGCCAGCACGGAAATAAATTATGGATTAACCGATAATTATGGACTGGACAGCACCTTAAAGGATTTTGATTTGATGGTTCTTAATCATTCCGAAAATTTACAGAATTTATTGCCTTGTACAATTTATCATTATCGATTATCAGCTTATGATAGTTTAGGAAATAATAGTGTCAGTGGCGACAATACTTTTTCAACCACCGGTTGTTTCGCTGCGGCCACACCAATCGCTAATCTTAATTTTACAGTGCCAGTTAGCTCTGGTACCAGCACCGCCTTCACTTGGGAGAGTGGTCGTTTGACTACTTTATCTTTTCCTTCCGGCAGTGCTAATGATGATTTTCAGGTTCAGGTATTTAGATTGGCATCTAGCTCAGTCGTTACCGCCCATCCAGCACCAGCGGATTATTTGATTTTGGGAGATACTTTTCAGATTAATGCCTATCAAAATAATCTCGCCTTGAATCATTTTGCTCAGCCGCTAAATTTAAAAATGTCTTATCAAGACGGGGAATTGAATCATTTGAATGAATTATCGCTAGCGGTTTTTTCTTGGAATGGTGCTTCTTGGGAGGAAGTTTCTGGTTGTAGTTTAAATGCAACTAATAATTTTATTTCTTGCAACGTTAGTGATCCAGGGATTTTTGCAATTTTTGGGCAGAATTATCAGCCCTCAAGCTTAGTGTTTGGTAGTATTAACCAAAATGCGACCACTTCAGTGAATCTTAATTATTTAGTAAAAAATAGTGATTCAGAACCAACCAATTTGTCTGCCTATGAATTTTCGAGCACTGGCGTTTTTAATGGCGAGAAAAGAACTATGACCCCAAAAACCAATGACCAGGGTCACGAAGGAATCGTTAGCCTCGATTCTTCGCCAGCTGGAGTGAGTCATCGTTTTGTCTGGGATTCTGCTAGCGACCTTAGCCCAAATTTTGCTGGCGCAATTTATTTCCGCTTAACTCCTTTTAATGCTTTGGCCGGCACAGGCACACCGGTGATTGCTTCTTCAACTTTTGACTTCCGAGCACCAGTTTTAGGCACAATTTCTGTTGCCTCAATTACCCCGCAAACAGCAATGATTAATTGGACTACCGATGAAGCTGCTTCTACACAGATTGAATATGGCCTAACAATGAATTATGGAAATGCTAGCTTGGAGAAAGATAATGTTTCGCGAGTGACTAGTCATTCTGATAATCTTACCAATTTAGTCGCTTGTTCCAGATATTATTATCGGGTGCGATCGCTTGATGTTTTTGGTAATGAATATTTAGGATCAACTCGCAGCTTAATGACCAGCGGTTGTTTGGGTGGAGCAGCGATTAAAAATACCGGTCAAAGCACAGTGAGCAATAGTGCGGGTGGTTCAGCTGCTTTATCTGGGCAATTATCAGTTAGCTTGCCTTCTTCTTTCGCCTCTTCAACAGTTGACTTGCAATTGAATCAACTGGACGGATCAGCAGCTTTGGTGGCAGCACCAATTGGTGCTAGTCAACGTTTAGTACCAGATAAAATTTTTGATATCAAAGCTTTTGCTGATGCTTCTAGCACAATTTCAGTGTTGAGCGAGGCAGGATCAATTGAGATGCTTTATACCAGCGCCGATATTGTGAATATTAATGAAGACTCCCTTTCAATTTATTATTGGAATTCAGCTAGTAGTACTTGGGATGTTTTGTCTGGTTGTGTTCGGAATAAATCCTTGAAGAAAGTCACTTGCGCAGCTCCTCATTTTTCGGTTTTTGCTCTTCTTGGTGATTATGTTGCTTCAACTCCAACTCCAACTGGAGGTGGTGGCGGAGGTGGTGGATCGTCAGTTAATTACTCTCTTCTTCGTAAGCCAAGTAGTGGTCAATTTAAGTTTTTGATTAACAATGGAGCCGCTAGTACTATTTCTAATATTTTAAATATTTCTCTGGATGGAGGTCCAGATGTTTATCGTTATTTAATTTCTGAAAAACAAGATTTTAGTGGAGCAGTTGCTAATTCTTATAGCACCTCCACGCTTTTTACTAGCTCTCCTAGCTTGGGAGAAAAAAATATTTATTTAAAATTTGGTAATTATTATAATTATTTTTCTGAAGTTTTGATGGCAAAAATTAATTTAGTGAGTGGTAGTGAGCCAATAAATATTGCTAGCAGTTCGCTTCCTGGTTTTTTTGCCGGCGAAACAACGGATGAGGAGTTATTTGGCAAGAAACCAGGGCAAACTATTGTTAAAAGCCCAAAACTAGAACCACTCAAAACCATTCTTTCCCCAGGCAATAAAGGAGTAGAAGTGAAAAAACTGCAAGACTTTTTAATCTCGCAAAACTTTTTAGCTAAAGATGCGAATACTTCTTTCTATGGCGCTCAAACCAGAATAGCAATTGAAAAGTTTCAAATTAAACACAAAATCACTTCAGCGAAGATTTATGGCTATGGTCTCTGTGGCTTAGCGACTAAAAATAAAATTAATAGCTTAATTAACGAATTAAATAAGCAGGTTAAAGAGCCGGTTTCTTTAAACCCTGGTGTCGGTGAAGAACTAGCGAGCAGTTCACTTCCTAGCTTCTTTGTCGGAGAAATGACCGAT
>CAINDR010000012.1 GCA_903847415.1 Candidatus Falkowiibacteriota bacterium | reverse complement strand
TACGGCCGCAAGGCTAAAACTCAAAGGAATAGACGGGGACCCGCACAAGCGGTGGAGCATGTGGTTTAATTCGACGATAAGCGAGGAACCTCACCAAGGTTTGACATATAGCTGCAAGGTCTGGAAACAGATCCGCCTTCGAGGGTGCTATACAGATGCTGCATGGTTGTCGTCAGCTCGTGTCGTGAGATGTACCGTTAAGTCGGGAAACGAGCGCAACCCTTATCCTATGTTTTATATGTCATAGGAGACTGCCCGTTTTAAATGGGAGGAAGGTGGGATGACGTCAAATCAGCATGGTTCTTACACCTTGGGCAACACACGTGCTACAATGGGAGGTACAAAGGGACGCCAAACCGCGAGGTGGAGCAAATCCCTAAAAACCTTCCTCAGTTCGGATTGAAGGCTGCAATTCGCCTTCATGAAGCTGGAATCGCTAGTAATCGTGGATCAGCTATGCCACGGTGAATACGTTCTCGGGTCTTGTACTCACCGCCCGTCACGTCAAGGGAGCTGGTAGTGCCCAAAAGCTCACATTCGTGGGACTAAGGCAAGACTGGTAACAGGGACGAAGTCGTAACAAGGCATCCGTAGCGGAAGCTGTGGATGGATCACCTCCTTTCTAGGGAGTTTAAAACCAATACCTAACGGTATTCCGGTTTTAAGTCGACCTTGGAATTTATTCCAAGGATAGAAGAGTTGGTGCCTGTTTGCATTGAAATGCAAAACAAGTTATAGACGATTGGTCGGTATTATCACCAAATTTCAATTTCTCAATATAAAAAAGATCACGTTTTACGTGGTCTTTTTTGTTTACTTGACATTATTTAGTTCTTTTTGGTATTATTTTTTGTTACATTAATAATTTAATAATTGGAGGAATAAAACATGGAGAAAAGTAATGAATTATTTAATATCGAGCAAATGGCGTTAATAGTTAAAAAGACACCAGCAGAAATTAAATTTGCCCTTGGCATTCCCTTGGACAAAAAGTGTCACGCGAGAACAAGAATTGAGGCAAGAAAACTCCTATCGGCACTAGATAAGGATTCAGACCCCGAAGAAACAATGGCCGCCTTTAAGTGTTGGGTGGATTTATTTCTTAAAGATGTTGAAAGTGCAATTTCGCTTGGACAAGCAATAGATTTATTGGGAAACTGTCCTGCATGCGAAGATGCACAAAAGGCCATTTTCAAAAAAATTGCTGACTTCTGTGGAGTAACAAAAGAAAATCATTTTAGACTAAAAATAGCTAGCCCGGAGACAACATTAAAAGAAATATTTATTGGTGCTTTCGATTTTATGCCGACCGGCAGTAAGTTTCTTAGCCCTAGTGGCAAAATCCAACTTGTTAGAAACTCACTCCCCGTTGGCAGCCCGATGGTTGCAGAGATAATCATGGAAAGTGTTAATCCGATTGACCGAAAATTTTTTGCCTCAGCTCAATGGGGATCATTCGACGATTGTCCAAAAATTAATCCAAGACAAGACGAAGAATGGATTAAAGAATGGTAATAAAAACTACATCAAAAACAAAAAGGATTTATCCGTAAGTCCTTTTTTTTATTTCAAAGATTGACTTTATTAAAGTTATTTAGTATTATTTTTTGTTACCTTAACAATCAAATAACATTAAAAAAATGGAAAAAAATCAAAATTTCGAAATCGAAAAAATGGCTGCACGTCTAAACATGACACCAGCAGAAATTAAATTTTTATTAAACATCCCCTTGGATGCTACTTGTGAGGCAAAAACAGTGGAAGAAGCGAAAGAGATTTATAAAAATCTCGAAAAAAACAACCAACATCACACCGAAGAAGGATTAGCCGCTTTTGGTAAATGGGTTGAATTATTTTTATTAGCTTTCAAAAAAATCGATTCAATTGAAGAAGCTGAAAAAACCTTAAAAGAAAGCCCAGAAGAAATAGGGGCTTATCTTACTGTCTTTAAAAAAATTGCTGATTTACATGGAGTAACAAAAGAAAATCATTTTAAATTAAAAATTTCTCAATTAAAAACCAAAAAAGAAATTATTGATTATGCTTTTAAATTTATGCCACCGGGAAGTAGTTTTATTAGTCCAAGTGGGAAAATAGAACTAATTCGTAATTCCTGCCCTTTCCATGACTCAGGGGATGGAATGGAATTAAATATAAAAAGAATCTATCCAGATATAAATAAATTGTTTGTTAGATTTTATTGGTCAGCGTTCAATAACGCCCCAAAAAAAGACCGGATATTTTACGCAGAATTAGAGAGAGAATGGGATAAGGAGTGGTAATTTATCAATAAATACAAACAAAAAGGACTTATCCGTAAGTCCTTTTTTATTTTCTCAATTAATCTATCTAACTCCAATTACCTTCCTCACCTTCTCCATTTTCGCATCAGCAAGTTTTGTCGCCTGTTTACGACCATTTTCTAAGATTTTTTTCGCATCGGCATCGGAGATTTTATTAAACTTCTTTTGAAAATCCGTTAGAAATACTGCGACCACCTCTGCTAATTCTTTTTTAAAATCACCGTAACCTCTACCAGCGAATTTCTTTTCTAAACTCTTAATACTTTCACCACTCAAGGAAGAATGTATTGTCAGTAGATTAGCAAGTGCTGGCTTATTCTTTGGATCATAAATAATTTCACTACCAGAATCGGTTACTGCTTTCATAATTTTTTTTCTAGCCACCTCTGGGCTATCTAATAATGCAATAAAACCTACTGGATTGTCGTCACTCTTGGCCATTTTTTTCATTGGATCACTCAAACTCATGATTCTTGCTCCCTCTTTTTTAATCAACGCTTCCGGGATAACAAAAACTGGGCCGTATTGATTATTAAAACGCTTAGCGATATCCCGCGCTAATTCAACGTGTTGTTTTTGATCCTCACCGACTGGGACAATTTGTGTGTCATACAAAATAATATCGGCAGCCATTAACACTGGATAGTCAAAGAGACCAACAGAAACAGCGTCTTGTTTATCTCCTGCCTTTTCTTTAAATTGAATCATTCTTTTTAAATCGGAAATATATGTTCCGCAACAATTCAAAACCCATCCCAATTCCGTATGAGCAGGCACTGCTGATTGCTGGAAAACTATCGATTTTTTTGGATCAATCCCGGAAGCTAAATATATTTTTGTAATATCCAAAATTCTACGACGCAAGTCTTCTGGTTTCTGTTTAACCGTGATGGCATGGTAATCAACAACCGAGAAAATACAATTATATTCTTCTTGCATCTCTACCCACTGAGTAATCGCGCCAATATAGTTGCCGATCGTTAAATCGCCACTTGGTTTAATGCCCGAAAAGATTGTTTTTTTGTGACTCATATAATATTAATAATTGCTTTTTATACTAATATTTTAAATTAATTAGCCGTTTTTAGCAAATAAAAAGGAGTCTATTTAATTTTTAATTGAATTAATTAAAAAATAGACCCCTATAAACAGCAAGACTCGCTTAACCAAATATGGAAAAACAAATGATTTTATAAATCAAGCAAGTTCTGTTTTTATTTAGAATGAACAAGTAAACTTCGGGTTCGTTTTTTAGAAATCATTCCCTCTTTAATTTCCCTTTAATATCAGCAGATCAAAAAAACAAATTATAATTTTTTTTATTATAAAAACTAATATTACTCTACCATCAAAAAATTAGGACAAAAACAAGGGCTTTTTAACCTCATTTCTAAAAAACTCACTATCCGAAGCTTGAAACAATATTTTAAAAGAGCAAAACTCTCAAGTGGCAGCCATTTCCTTAAACTTATGGCAAACAGGTAGAAATGGCATGACCACTATTGAGCTAAATTAATTACCAAACATAGGATTCATCTTAAATAAATATTTTACTAATGTCAAGCAAAGCCGACGATTTATTACTTCCTTGAATAAATAAGATTTTATGTTAAGATAAGGATGTCAATTGACGGGGTGTAGTATAGCGGTAGTACGCGTCCATGGGGTGGATGTAGCCCGGGTTCAATTCCCGGCACCCCGACCAAAAAAATTGATATTGGGCTCGTAGTATAGTGGTAATACGGGGCATTCGCATTGCTCAGACGCGAGTCCGATTCTCGCCGAGTCCACTAACATTAGCAAAAAACGGGCTGTGGTATAGTGGCATTATGCACGATTCGGGTTCGTGCGACCGCGGTTCAATTCCGCGCAGCCCGACATTTATCGCTCAATATTAGACAAATTGCCAAAGATCGCGAATTGGGTTATAATCTAGAGAGTAATTTTGACCGTAAATCCCTTAAACTGGGTTTTTTTATTATGATTGATTTTAAGAAAAAAATAGAACAAGAGGAGCGCTATCGTTATCCAGAAGAAGAACCTCTACGTCCAAACCGAAAAGCCAAAAGACTTTTTCTTTATCTTAGTATTTTTGGAGTTATCGTCCTTTTATTTACTGGAAAAATCTTAGTATCTAGTCAAAATTCTTCTGGAAGCTGGCTAAAAAACACATTTTTCGGTGGCATATCCCATCTAGTAATCAATCCTAGTGCGGAATTACAAGGAGAAAAAGAAGACCGAATTAACATCCTTTTACTTGGGAATGGAGGAGAAAACCATGACGGAGGCAACTTAACCGACACAATTATGCTTCTCTCATTGAAACCGTCAACCAAGCAAGCAGCAATGATTTCTATTCCTCGAGATTTAGTAGTCCCAAATAGCAATGGTGTTTGGCGCAAAGTAAACAGTCTGCATGCCTACGCTGAAAAAGCAAAGCCAGGGAGTGGTGGTCTTGCGGTGACTGAAGCTTTAACTAATTTATTAGAAGAGCCAATCCCTTATTATGTCCGCGCTGATTTCGAAGGCTTCACTAACATTATTGATGAAGTCGGCGGAGTTGATGTTTACGTTGAAAATACTTTTGATGACTACACCTATCCAATTAAAGGACGGGAAGATAATCCTGATTATTATTCTCGCTTTGAACACCTTCATTTTGACAAAGGTTGGCAAAAAATGGATGGAGCTACTGCTCTTAAATATTCTCGCAGTCGTCATGCTATGGGCGGAGAAGGCAATGATTTTGCTCGAGCCAAAAGACAACAAATTGTTCTCGAAGCTGCTAAAGAAAAAATTCTTTCCCGAAACACCTTGACCAACCCAGTAACTATCACTAAGATTATTGGACAATTGGAATCTCATATTGCCACCAACCTCAAAGTGACTGAGATGATCAAACTTTGGAATATGTTTAAAGATGTCCAAAAAGCCCAAATCATTAATCGCGTTCTTGATAACAGCACTTCTGGTCTATTAGCAGATAGCCGTGGAGATGACGGTGCTTATATTCTCTTACCTCGTGGTGGTAGTTTTCGCCCAGTTCGAGAAATGATTGATACTATTTTTGGAGATCCAATTTCAGAAAATTCCAAAACCACAGAAGTCCTAATTCCCACAACAAAAACCATAAAAATTAAAAAGATCAAAGAAAAAGCAAGTATCGAAATTTTGAACGGAACTTGGTTACCTGGGTTAGCTTCTCAGGTTTCCGAAGAATTAAAAGTTGGAGGATTTACTATTTTCAAATTAGGAAATTCACCAGAAAGAAACTATACTAAAAATACCATTTACGATCTTAGTTACGGTGAGAAAAAGGAGTCTTTAGAGGCCTTAAAAACGGCTTATGATGCAGAAGTATCTTTTTCTTGGCCTCTGTGGTTGGAAGAAAAAATTTCTGCTTACGAAGAAAAAGTAAACAAAAATAGCACGACTTCTCAAAAAATTAACGAATCAGCAACCAGCACAATGAGCGCTTCATCAACAATTGTTGAAAAAAAAGAGGCAAGCACTAGCCCAGACTTTATTCTAATTTTAGGAGATCAGAATAATACCGCTACTGTTAATGAATAATATTATGGAAAAACAAACAAAAAAACCGCTCGTTGCTCTTTTTGGCAGAACGAATGTCGGAAAATCAACTCTCTTTAATTGCTTAACCGAAAGAAGGCAGGCCTTGGTTTCAGATATCCCTGGAACTACTCGCGATAGCAACCTTGGTAAAGTTGAATGGGATGGCTTCTCTTTCGAGGTAGTTGATACCGCTGGAATTTTAGATAGCTTATTTTTAGAAAAGAAAAGTAAGGGGCTATTAAGTGATATTGATGAAAAAACTCAACGTCAAGCTAAATCTTACTTAGAAAAAGCAGACCTCTTAGTCTTTATCGTTGATAATAAAACTGGCCTCCTACCAGAAGATAAAGAGTTGGCAAAAATTATTAAAAAAATGCCTGCTCTCAAAAACAAAATTATTTTAGTTGCCAATAAGGCTGATAGTTTTAAGCAACGAAACGAGACCGCTGAATTCAACAAATTAGGACTTGGAGAGCCATTAGTGATTTCTGCTGCCAGTGGCGGAGGAACTGGAGATTTATTAGAAGAAATTATTAAACGACTTAAAAAAGCAAAATTAGTGAGCCGTAATTTAAAGGCCAGTGAAGAAACAACCGAGGATCAGCCAATTAGAATCTGTATTCTTGGAAAACCAAATGTTGGCAAATCCTCTTTTTTGAATTCTGTTCTTGGCTACGAAAGAGTGATTGTTTCCGAGATTGCTCACACCACTAGAGAACCACAAAACACTGAGATTGAATTTCAAGGAAGAAAAATTCAGATTGTTGATACTGCTGGTATTAGTCGACAAGGACACAAAGCGGAACGTCTCGAAAAATATGGAATCGAAAAAACTCTCACTATTTTAAAAAAGTCCGATATCGCCTTCTTAATGATTGATGTCAGCGAAGGAATCACCCATCAAGACGCAAAACTAGTTCAAGAAATTTTTGATCGTGGAAATAGCTTGGTGATTGTAGCTAATAAATGGGATAAAATTGAAAAACGTGACCCGAAAAAATGGAAAGAAGATATTTATAGCAAGTTTCCTTTTGCTGCTTGGGCACCAATTGAGTTTATTTCCTCTCTTTCAGGTAGCGGAAAACAAAACCAAAGTAAAAATGGTGCTTTTGCCCCAGAAGAGCTAAGCAAAAAAATAAATCACTTATTATCAATGGCAATTGAAATTGATGCCTGTCGAAAAATCACTTTAAGTGAATCTCAGTTATCAAAATTCTTGAGTAGAATTGTAAAAACCCATCGTCCAGCCAAGGGAAAAGGATTGAAACATCCCCATATTTACGAACTAAAACAAACCCAAACTGAACCACCAAAATTTGGCATCCGAATTGGATCTCGTGATAACCTCCATTTTTCTTATGTTCGTTTTATTGAAAATCGACTACGTGAAAAATATAATTTTCTCGCTACACCAGTTCATTTAAACGTGGAAAAGAACCCAAAAAGACACGGAGTTCGAGAAGGCGCGGCAAAATCATAAATTTATTACTACTAGAAGCGCTGTTTATCAGCGTTTCTTTATAATCAATATGAAGATAATCGTCGGACTAGGAAATCCTGGTCCAGAATATGACAACACTCGCCACAATGTCGGCTTTTTAGCACTCGACACGCTCTTCCCTGATGCAAAATGGAAAGAGGAAAAACGTTTTGAGTCTCTAATTGCTGAATATCCCGATGGACTACTAATCAAACCGCAAACTTATATGAACAACTCTGGTCGAGCGGTTCAAAAAATCCTTGCTTACTATGGCTTAATCCCAAAAAGTTTTGGTTTATTAACTAAAAAAGATAGTGACTTGTCTGAAGTGATAACCGTCATTCACGATGATCTTGATCTCTCTTTTGGTATCCACAAAATCACCAATGACTCAGGCAGCGCTGGTCACAACGGCATTAAATCATTAATTAGTCATTTAAAAACCCAGAAAATAAAAAGGGTGAGAATTGGAGTAAAAAATGAATTATTACGAAATCCAATTCCTGCAGAAAAATTTGTTCTTGGTCGCTTTAATAGTGAAGAGAAAAAAAAGCTACCAGAAATCTTTGAACTAATTAAAGAAAAAATATAAATAAAAAAACCCTTGTTCATTTTCAAGGGTTTTTTATTTTTATGATTTCAATAATAGAAAAAGAATCTGATTTTTATTTTGCCATTGCTTATTGCAATCTTTTTGGCATTAAAAAAATTGAAGAAATAAGAATAAAATTTGGATCACTAAAAACAGCTTGGTTTAGCACAAAACCAGAATGGCAGGGGATGAAAGATTCTTTAATTAATAAATTTTTTATTTTTAAAAAAAATTTTTCTCTAGAAAATACCAAAAAATATCTAGAAGAAAATAAAATTAATTATGTTTTATTTGATGATAATAATTACCCAACAAATTTAAAAAATATTTCCTTTCCACCACCAATTATTTTTTATCTCGGTAATATTAACATCCTTGAGAAACAAAAAAATTTTACCTTAGCAATTGTGG
Source organism: Candidatus Falkowiibacteriota bacterium (assembly GCA_903847415.1). GTDB lineage: Bacteria > Patescibacteriota > Patescibacteriia > Patescibacteriales > UBA12465 > CAINDR01. Next base: position 1,920 of record CAINDR010000012.1, on the reverse strand, counting down.
GCTCTCGAGCAAGCAGTCCTTATGGACAAAAAGTTTTAAATGATCTCATTGAAGGATTAGATGAAAGATTTTTGATTGTCAGTGGGCTAGCCCTAGGAACAGATGCTTATGCACACCAAAAAGCTCTTGAAAAAAAAATTAAGACTGGTGCAGTTCTTGGTGGTCCAATCGAAAAAGGAATAATTTCTTGTCCAGCAACAAATTATTGGCTCGCTCAAGAAATCCTAAAAAATGATGGCTTTATTCTTAGTGAATTTCCACCATTTTCACCAATTTTAAAAAGCAATTTTCTGCGTCGAAATCGTATTATTGCCGGACTATCCATTGGGACTTTAGTAATCGAAGCTGGCCAAAAATCAGGAGCAAGTAAAACTGCTGAATATGCCAAAGACGCTAATCGTGTTGTTATGGCAGTCCCTGGTTCAATCTACAGCGAATTAAGTGTTGGAACCAACAATCTATTAAAAGATCATGTTGACCTCGTCAGTGAGCCACAGGACATCTACCGTTGTCTTGATATCGAGCCTTTAAGCCAAAACAACAAGCAACAAAAAAACGAACAAATAATTAAAAAAGCTTTTGAATTAGCTGGTGATGATGCTTGTAAAATTGTAAAAACTTTAATATTATTGAACAAAATTGCCAATACTAATGAAATATCAGCAATTTGTCAGCTTGACACCCCCCGCGTACATAGTAAACTAACAATATTGGAATTATCTGGAATCATCAAAAGAAATAATAGTGGAAAATTCTTCTTACTCTAAAATTATGAAATTAATTATCGTAGAATCACCAACTAAAGCCAAAACGATTGCTAAATTTCTTGGCAAAGATTTTTACGTTGAATCATCCTTCGGACATATTCGCGACCTTCCTCAAAAAGAAATGGGGATTGATATTGAAAATGGTTTCATACCAAAATATGTTGTCCCTTTGAAATCAAAAAAAACGGTGAGCACTCTCAAGGCTTTAGTTGCTAAAAGCGATGGCGTCATTCTAGCAAGCGACGAAGACCGCGAAGGAGAAGCGATTGCCTGGCACCTCAATGAAGCGTTAAAATTAAAAAACGGCCAAGCAGTGAGAATCGCCTTTCATGAAATTACCAAATCAGCGATCCTAGAAGCACTTGCTCATCCTCGAGAACTAGATTTAAGAATGGTTAACGCTCAGCAAGCACGAAGAGTTTTGGACCGCTTAGTTGGTTACGAATTATCGCCATTCCTCTGGAAAAAGGTGGCCAAAGGCTTGTCTGCTGGTCGGGTGCAAAGTGTTGCAATTCGTTTTATTGTTGAAAGAGAAAGAGAAATCCAAAAATTTATTTCTTCAGAATATTGGAACATTGCCTTAAAAGTCAGTCCCGAAAACAAAAAAAATGAATTTGAAGCGAACTTGTTTAAAATCAAAGACAAAGCTTTTGATAAGCTAAGCATCACTGAAGAGAAAGCTAACGAAATCGAAAAGAAAGTTAAAGATGCAAAATGGTTTATTTCTAAAATAGAAAAAAAATCTACCAAAAAATCCCCAGCGGCCCCTTTCACAACCGCCACTCTACAACAAAGCGCTAATCGTCATCTTGGATTTAGCGCCAAACAAACAATGGTGGTAGCTCAAAAACTCTATGAGCAAGGATTTATCACCTACATGAGAACCGATTCCCTAAATTTATCGCAAAAATTTTTAGATGATGCTAGAGAATATTTAGAAAAAGAATATGGAAAAAATTATTTACCAAAAGAAGTTAGAAAATACAAAAATAAAAGTAAAAATGCCCAAGAGGCTCACGAAGCAGTTCGCCCAACAGAAGTAACAAAAACTCCCGAAAGTCTAAAAGATCAATTTGATAGTTCCGAATTAAGATTATATCGTCTGATTTGGCAAAGAGCTCTTGCTTGCCAATCCACTGACGCTCAAATTGCC
>CAINDR010000011.1 GCA_903847415.1 Candidatus Falkowiibacteriota bacterium | reverse complement strand
GAATTGATTTTAGCTGATCTTGGCACAATCGAGAAAAGATTAGAAAAAAGTCGCCGAGAAGCTCGAAGTGGAAATAAAGAAATTGTTTTTCAAAATGAAATTAGCGAAAGAATTTTCCAACAATTAGAAGCTGGGAAGCCAGTGCGTGAAATGGAATTTACTGAAGAAGAAATGATTTTTGTGAAATCATTGTGCCTTTTAACTATTAAGCCAATGATTTACCTGCTCAATGTTGATGAGGGCTATGGTGGAGAAAATATTTTAAAAACTGAAAAAGAGGAGGTAATTGCTGTAAACGTCAAAATGGAAGAAGAAATCGCCTCTCTACCAGAAGAAGAACAGGCTGAATATATTAAAGAATTGGGGCTAGAGCAAAGTGGTTTAGATAAATTAATTCGCAGTGCTTATAATATTTTAGGTTTAGACACCTTCTTCACCACTGGTGCTGACGAAACTCGCGCTTGGACCATTAAAAAGGGAACAAAGGCACCTCAAGCTGCAGGAGTAATTCATACTGACTTTATCAAAGGGTTTGTCCGGGCTGAAACTATGAGCTTTGAACAATTTGTTGCTGCTGGTAGTGAAGCAAAGGCGCGCGAACTGGGAACTCTGCGTGTCGAAGGAAAAGAATATGTTGTACAAGATGGTGATATTTGCAATTTTTTGATTAATAAATAAAGATTTGGATATTAGAAAAGGCTTTACTGATTAGTAAAGCCTTTTTTGTTTGAACATTTTTTATTATTATACCTTCAGTTTTGTCGGTTTGAAATAAAGAAAAACTACGGAGCCGTAAATGATAATTGCGTACATATTAAATATTATAAATATCCAATTATTGATCGCCAGACCAAATATTAGCCAGAAGATCGCGGTAAATAGAAAAGTAACCGCATATTTTACCTCTACCGCACCACGAGTCTCTGCTTTTGCCATTTTTAATGGCTGATCCAACATTGATATCCCGGTAATCAAGAGAAAGACAGTTAGAATTTCGTCTTTAATCGGTAAGATTATCATTGCTGGTATCATTAAAACAAAAATAGGAATCGATAACTTTTCCGAAGAACTTAACCTTTTAAATTTAAACAGGCCAACAACAATTGGAATATAGAAAAATAGCAAAGAACTATTTATTAACATCGCCAAACTATGTTTATCAAGCGCATAAAAAACGAAAGCGCAGAAATAAAAGAAAGAAACAATAAACATATAGGAGGAAACGGTCTCGACGGAATGTTTTTTCCAGATTTTTTTGCTTTGAGAAAAAACTCCATAACCCTGAATAAAGGTGAAAACCACAGTGATAAAGGCTGAAACAGTTTTGACATTCCAGCCAAAATTTTGAAATTCAATGAAGAAATTTTGCATCAATTAATTTTTTAAAGATTTATAATTAAATTATCTATAAGCCGACTGAAATTTTAGTAAACTTAATAAATAATTCAACCAAATCTAATTTTTAAAGATCTAATGTTTTCAGATAAATTTATCATTAAATTTATTAATTGTCAAAAAGTATTATATTCTAATTTTTGGATTAATAAATAGGAGTTTGGATATTAGAAAAGGCTTTACTGATTAGTAAAGCCTTTTTTGTTTTTATTACCAAGAATAAAATAGACGTTCCATGTTCATAATTAACGAGAGGAAGTCTAAAGTAAAAATATCTACTTCGGTCTTTGCCATTAATCTACAGGGCATATTGTCAATAAAAATTGCACCAGACTTATCCTCGGCAAGGTACATTCCCAATCCCTCATCTAAATAAAAAATAAATTTCTGGCCTTGAACCGAATAAATTATCTCGTAAGAATTATCTTTTCCGCGGGGAAAAATAATTCCCATAGATGAACTGTCGCTCTTTAGAAAAACATAATTATCGCCTTTTGACTTAAGAGAGTATTCAACAAATCGCTCTCCTGACTTATAAACAATAATAGATTGTCCTTCTAACTTATAAACAATAATTTTAGTGGTATCTGAAAATTTCTTCCAAAAACCACTCAAAACCATGGGTTGATATTCTTTTAATACCCTGAGCATTCCACCATTGGAATGAACACGAAACACACCATACTTATCTCTTACTGATGTACCTTGGGCTACTAAGCCACTAAAAAACAAAGAAAAAATAACAAAAACTACAACTAAACTCACTTTTTTCATTTTTTGATTTTTTGGATTATTTATATTGTTAAAATTCATTTGCTAACTTATTCGGTTAACTATAAATATTAAAATATTTAGATAAATTTGTCAAGCAAAAACCCGACCATTTCTAGTCGGGCTTTCTAAGATATTTTAATTACTCTTATTTCTTATCCAAAACCACTACCTCCCGAAAAACCTTTTGTCCAGAACGACCATATAAGACTGAATAAACTTTTGTGAAATTGCCTAATCTTGGCTCAATATGATTTTCACCATAAAACACTGGCCAAATCATCACAACTCTTCCGCCTGGTTTTAAAATCAAATCAAATTGTCTTAAAGCTTGAGTATAAAGATCTTCTAGCTCAGTAATAACCAGGGGAATATTTTTCAATCCCCTTTGTGGCCCAAGATAAGGCTCAGTCACAATCGCATCCACAGAGCTGGCTTTAATAACTTTTGAAAGATTAACCACATTTCGGTTAATTATTTTAATATTAGCTCGTTCAAGGTCATAGCGCTTGCGCATCCAATTCACGTTTTCTCTGGTGTCACTAACGGCTTTTGGCGATAAATCAGCACCAATTAAGTTTTGAAAACCCATCAACATCGCCTCAGTAACTACCGTGCCAGAACCACAAAAAGGATCTAAAATAGTGGCCTCGAGACTCTTCTGCCCAGCCAAATTAATCATTATTTGAGCTAATTTTGGCGGAAGCATCCCCGATTCGTCATCACGTGAAGGACGCCCAAAATCACGTTTGGATAAATCCTTAAAATCCTGAACTGCCAAAGTCTGGCCAACCAATACTTTTCCATCTTTTTTTACAATAACTAGCTCAATTCCCCTGCCAATTAACTTATTCTGCGTTACCACCACACTAGAGAGCTGTGGCTCACGACTAGTGACTAAGCGACAAGAAAGACCTTGGTCACGGAAATATTTTTTTACTTCAAGCCCAAGGGCTAATGGTTTTTGAATTGATTCTCCATAAGCTGAAATACCAAAACAAAATTTTCCCTCGCCACTTGCACCCTTCGCTTTTGAAGCAATTTTAGCTAAAGAAAGCTGTAACTCTAATTGATCTGGGTTATCTAATTCCTCGTGAAAAATACCAATCTTAATAATCCCACCAAGTTTTTTGATAAGGTTTTCTGGGACTATTTCATTCTCCGTTTCTAGAACTAAAAGTTCTTTTGTAATCAATCTTTTTTCCTTAATTCCTAAAACAGTGGCAATTTCTGCAAAAGAAAGCTCTGGATTGGAGCCAAGAATAAAGAAATATAAGTGTTTGTTTGAGTTTGACATAAAAATACTATATAACATTAATTCAGGTATTGCAATTTTTAAAAATTTGTGCTAGAGTCTAAGTAATTAAAGATTATATCTTTTCCATGTCGCTCTCAAAGGCGATGATTCCTAAATTCAATTTTGGAATCAAAGGTATTCCAATTTGCCCCAAGGCCTTTTTCTGGAATACTGGGGTTTTTATTTTAAAAAAATAAAAAATAAAATAGGATGTCTCGTTGATAAGTAATTAGTAAAAAATTTATCCGAGTTGTTCTATCATAATTATGTCAAAAACAAAAAAGTCTGAGCAAAATCATTATGAGATGCTCTTCATCATTCCAAACAAATTCACCGAAGATGAAGCCAAAGTCCAAGTGACTAAGGTTGAAGAACTAGTTGCCGCCCAAGGAGGAGCAATTACTTACCGTGAATATTGGGGAAAGAAGCGCTTGGCTTATGAAATTAAGCACAACCACTATGGTTATTATTCTCTTTGCGAATTCGATATCGACCGCGCCGCAATTGCCAAAATCGATAATGATCTTCGCTTGTCTAACGACGTTTTGCGCCACCAGATTGTGGTTGCACCAGTTCTCTCCAATGAGACTCGTGCTCGCCAAAAATCTTTAAGCGAAAAATTAGCAGTCAAAAAAGAAGATAACGAAAAGAAAGTAAAAACCAACGAAGAGGAAGTGAAGAAAAATTCAACAAGTACTGAAGAAGCAATAAATTCTTCCAAGGAATTGGATGAAAAAATGGAAGGGATCTTGAGTGCAAAAGACTTGCTTTAATTAGAAATTTTTTAAGAGTCATGCACTTTTAACATATTTCTTAACAAAACATATGAACTTAAACAAAGCGATGATCATTGGTAACTTGACTCGTGAGCCAGAAATTAGAAATACTCCATCTGGCCAACAAGTTGCCTCATTCTCCGTTGCCACTAACTTCGTTTGGAATGACCAAGCTGGCAAGAAAAACGAAAAAGTTGAATTTCACAATATTATTGCTTGGCGTCGTTTAGCAGAAATTTGCGGACAATACTTGCACAAAGGTTCAAAAATTTACGTTGAAGGTCGCTTACAAACAACCGATTGGACCGGACAAGATGGCGTTAAACGCTATCGAACGGAAATCGTTGCTGAAAATTTAATTATGCTGGATAGTAAAGGCGGTTTTGAAGGTGGTGCTCCACGTGCCCCTCAAATGTCTTCTGCTCAAGATATCATTGATGATTCTGAGGAAGAAATCCGCGTTGAAAATATTCCATTCTAAAAATAAAACTATGGCTATCAAAAAACACAAAGATTGTTATTTCTGCGCAAACCAACTGGATGTTGACTATAAAGACACCCGCACTTTGCGTCGTTTCGTAAACTTCTACATGAAAATGCTTCCAGGGAGCCGCACTGGCGTTTGTGCTTGGCACCAAAGAAAGCTTTCGATGTCTATCAAACGTGCTAGAATTATGGCATTGTTATCCCACACTCACAAATAATTCTTAACTTCACCGAAACTATGTTAGATTTTAACCAAATCAAAACCGGCAAAGTGATTAAGGTTAACAACTTGCCGTATGTTATCGTTAAAACCGATCACCACAAAATGGGTCGCGGCGGTGCCGTCCTCAAAGTAAAATGCCGAAATTTAATCGATGGAAATACTTTAGAAAAAACTTTCCAAGGCGCTGAAAAAGCTGATGAAGCGGAAACTGAGGTAAAAAAAGCTAACTTCATGTACAAAGACAAAGAAGAAGCTTACTTCATGGATAATACCGATTTTGAACAATTTAGTCTTTCTTTAGAATCAATTGGTGAAAAAGAAAACTACTTAAAAGAAGGAACTGACGTTAACGTTTTATATTTTAATGACAAACCGGTATCAATTGAATTGCCAATTAAAATGGATTTCAAAGTTGTTTCAGCTCCACCTAGTGTTCGTGGAAATTCTGCTGGCAATGTTAATAAACAAGTTGAACTAGAAACCGGCGCTCTGCTAAATGTTCCTTTGTTCATCAATGAAGGTGATATTGTCCGCATCAATACTGACTCTGGTGAATACGTTGAACGCGCTTAATCTCGCAATACTTTCTAAAAAACCGGTGCAATCCGGTTTTTTAGCACCTGTGCTATAATTATTAATATGTCACTATTAATTATTGGCTTCACAATTTTATTTATTATTTTGTCTTTTTTGAATCTCAAAAAAGCAATTATTTTGACTTTAATTTTTTTGCCATCATATTTGATTCGCTTTGAATTATTAGGACTTCCCCTGACCATCTTAGAATTAATGATTTTAATAATTCTTAGTGTTTGGTTGGTAAAAAATTGGCAAAAAATCTCTCAACCAAAAACTTGGAAGGCACCTCTTTTCTGGCGCGAAGCTTTGTTGGTAATTATCACTGCTAGTCTTGCTGTGTTTGTAAATTTTGGTAGCACTTCTCTTGGTATTTGGAAAGCTTATTTTCTCGAGCCGATTCTATTTCTTTTTGTTCTCACTTCTACTTTTAAAGGGAAAGAAGATGCAAAAAAAATTATCTCTGCCCTCAGTGTTTCTGCTTTTTTCACTGCCTTATTCGCGGTCTACCAAAAAATTAGCGGTGATTTTATTAGTAATCCTTTCTGGGCAGCTGAAGAAACTCGCCGAGTTGTTTCTTGGTTTTCCTACCCCAATGCTGTTGGTTTATTTCTAGCGCCATTAACAATGATAGCTGCTGGAAGATTTTTCACCTTTCCAAACAAAACAACATTCCGTGATTCACTAAAAAAATTATTCTATTTAGCGGTTATTATTCTTTCTCTACTCGCTGCTTTTTTTGCTCATTCCGAGGGAGCTTTAATCGCAATCATGGGAAGTAGTTGGTTGTTTTTATTCTTTACTGGCAAAAAACCTCGCTACCTAGCAATTACTCTCGCAGTGATTGGTCTGGTTGGAATTTTTAGTTTTTCACCAATTAAAAACTACGCCACCGAAAAAGCGACCTTAATGGATTTGTCTGGTCAAATTCGTCGTCAGCAATGGACCGAAACTTGGCAAATGCTAAACGACGGAAAACTACTAACTGGCGCTGGATTAAGCGGCTACCAAAATGCCGTTAAACCATTTCACCAAGCCGGAATATTTGTTAAAAACGATGACCCAAACTGGCTTCGTAAAGTGCTCTGGAATAAAGAATACCGTGATAGTGTTTGGCAACCCGTTGAAATCTATTTCTATCCTCATAATATTATTTTAAACTTCTGGAGCGAAGTTGGTTTCTTTGGCTTATTGATTTTTATGTGGTTAATTGCTAAACAATTATTTTTATCATTTAAATCTGCAACCAAAAACAAAGAGCGCGATCGGTTCTTAACTCTCGGAGTTGGAACAGCAATGACTGCGATCATTATCCATGGCTTAGTTGATGTTCCTTATTTTAAAAATGATTTAGCGATAATTTTTTGGGTCATCATCGCTCTCACTGTTATTTTAATTAAACAAAACGAAAAAGAATAAATATATGAATGATTTTCCTCTTCAAAAAGTAATTGCTTCACGTAGCGGTTTATCCCGTCGTGATGCCGAATCTTTAATTAAAGACGGCAAGGTTGAAGTTAATAGAATAATTGCTGAAGCTGGCTGTCGTGTCCCTGCTGATGCTGAAATCCACATTAAGGGTCGTCGCCTAGCTCAAGCGCCAGCTAATTTCACCTATATTGCTCTTAATAAGCCTGCTGGTTACACTTGCACTAGCGCTCAATTTGAAAATGAAAGAAATATTTTTGAATTGGTTCCTTTTAAAGAAAAGCTATTTGCAATTGGCCGTCTTGATAAAGATAGTCGTGGTTTATTAATTCTCACTAACGACGGTGATTTCGCTCAACACTTGAGCCATCCTCGTTATGAGCACGAAAAAACTTATCGGGTCAATCTTGCTAGCCCTCGTAACGTTGAATGGAATCCTCGCGATATGTCGATGATTGAGAACGAGCTATTGCAGGGCGTTAATGTTCCAGAAGAAGACCGACCGATGCGAGCAGTCCGAATTAAATATTTACAAAACGGCATATTTATAATAACCTTAAACGAAGGTCGCAAGAGACAAATTCGCCGGATGTTTGATGTCCTTGGTTATGCTGTGAAAGACTTAATTCGAATCAATCTTGCTGGCATTGATCTCGGCTCACTCGCTGAAGGAAAATGGCGACCATTAACCGAAGAAGAAATTAAAAGATTAAAGAAATAAACGTCCGCAAGGACGATTGGAGAGATGGCTGAGTGGTCGAAAGCGCCGCACTCGAAATGCGGTATACCAGCAATGGTATCCAGGGTTCAAATCCCTGTCTCTCCGCAGATTGTCAATATCATCATTGACGCAACAATTAGCTAGGGTTTCAAAGGGTTCTTTGAAACTAATCTTAGCTAATTTTTTGTTGTCTATCGTTGAGTTCCAAAGTATCTTTGAGAGCATCTTTCTCTTGTCATCTAAACTAACTTGAAAAAAAGATTTTTTCATTAATTTAGGGCTTAAAAAGAATTTTTTAGTGAGTTCCAAAGTTTCGGCAGTTAGCACTACTTCTTGCTCATCTTCTAACTTTTTTAGAGCCTTGGTAAAATTATTTATCTCATTTTTAATTACTAATTCTTTAGTTTCAAATTCTTCTTTAGAGATAGATTTATCAAGCAACACGTTAAAGAGTTCGTCTTTTCTGTTTTTAAATCGCTTAAGCTCATTTTCTAGCCCACGCTTAGCTTCTAGATACTCACGTCTGTCAGGGTTATTGTTAACCAGTAACTCCAAAGAATTTTGATGCATCATTTCTATTTCATCTTCATCAACTTTCATATAATCAAAAACTTTAGCCATCTGTTTAATCACTTCTTCCTCTTTTAAATAATGATTATGTTCAGAGCAATTACCTTTGCCATTAGTGCAGTAATAATAAACATACTTATTTTTCTTTCTGGTTGCAGTTAGTAAACAGCCACATTTTTCACAAGTCATTAACCCTCTAAAAGGAAAGTGCTCTATTTTCTTTTTCGGGTGTTGTTTTAACTCCATTACTTTTTGGCAGTCAGAAAATAATTTTCTAGATATTAATGTTTCGTGCTTACCCTCATACTCTTTGCCGTGAAACTGCATAAGACCACAATAAAAAGAATCACCAATTAATTTATATATTTTGCTCTTATGATATTTTAAATTAGTCCGACTTCTAAAACCAGACTCATACATCAAATTAGCTAATTCTTTCATTGTATAATTACCAGTTGAGTATAGTTTAAATATCTTCTTGATATACCGAGCTCGAACCCTATCAACTACTATTCCGCCTTTACCGTCATTTAGATAGCCGATCGGAGCATAGTTTGGCCACACTCCTTTTTCTAGCTTAGTCTGTATGCCACGTTTTACATTCTTACTTAAATCTAAAATGTATTGATTAGCCATCGACCCCTCAATGTTTAATAACAGCACATTATCACTAGGTAAATATTGCCTATCACTAGTTTGAATGGCTTTAATCTTGCCTTGTTGCAGAAGCCATTGGATTTTTCCGCTATCAATGGGATTGCGACTTAATCTATCTATCTTCCAGCAGATAATCCCATAGTCTTCCGAGTTATTTTCTATTACTTTTAACATCTCTAAAAATATAGGCCGATTGTTTGGCAACTTAGCCGACTTGCTTTCGGTGTAGACCATTTCAATGTCTAGCCCAAGACTCATAGCTAGTTTTTTCATTTCAGTTACTTGGCTCTCCAAGGACAAAATTTGTTTGCTTTTGTCTTCGCTGGACTTACGAGCATAAAGAATGTATTTCATATTATTTTAGCTAAATTTATTAATTAGTTTAAAATATCGTTCTAACAAAACGTCCCGGTGTGTGCGTATAGTCAAGTTAATATATATAGAAGGGGACGTCTTGTCTAAAATCTCATTTACCGGCCATTTTCTTTTTTCGGCTACCCAGAGGGATACCGCCAAAAAAAGAAAAACAACGGCGGCCGGTCAATCTTCAATTAACATAGCAGAAGAGAGTTAAGAAAAGTTATTGGCCATTTCTCTTAACTCTTAATAATTTATCAAAACAGAGTTAGACAAAGTTTAGCTAAAGGTTTGTCTAAAGGTCTAAAATATCAGCTAATTGACAAATATTGACTGTTCTGTTATAATATGGTTATTAAAAATAGGACATTTACAAACAAGATTAGGTTTGATTAATTACCAAGTTTGTCTAAAAATAGACAAGTTTAGTAATTAATCAAATATATTAATCTTAAAAAAAATGTAGTCATGAAAAATATAGATAAGATAAAAAAAGATATTGAAAATGTTTTATCGCAAGAAATAAAGGAGTATTATATAAATGGAAATGTACCAATTCCATACCAGCTTTTAATGAGCGCTCATCGAGCTGTTCACGCAAGAAGCGCTTATGAATTGCTCAAAGAGTACGAAGAATGTCCGGATAATACAATTTTTAAGTATTTTGTTAGACCTTCAGAGAAGGAAGGCTGTGGTCTTAATGTTGATATAAGAGAAATGATAGAAAAGATATGGATTCCAAAATCTTTAGTATGGGAAAAGTCTTGGTGGAGAAAAGGGTTTGACATATTTAATCAAGACGATTTTAATACTTTTGACAGTCTTATTTATAAGCGAGAACGCCAAGATAAAGAACTTTATGACTTTAATTTGGTAAGAAGAATATTGTATTGTAAAGATAGCGAAGATAAGTTTATTGGCAGAAAGCTAGATTTATTCTTGCATGATAACGATTGGCGAAAATCAGCAAAAGAATATTCGATTATTTCTCTGGGATATATTAAGAAAAATAGCGATGAAAGGCGGGCTGAATTATTAGAAAGTAATGATAAAGTTAATTTTGAACGTTATCTTAATTGTCTTAAAACAATAAATATGATTTCAGAGCTATATTTAAGTGAAATGAAATAAAAATTATAAAAGGGTGGTAACAAATAGCCACCTTTTTTATTTATCTAAAGACCAGTTTCATTTTTTATTGTTTTTCCAATATAGTACCAAGCTCTCCGCAAGTAAAAATAGTACTAATATTAGTACTATTTTTTGATAGGGATTAAGCAAAAAAAACGGACTGTGATATAATGTAGAAATGAAAAATAAACTGAAAAATGATAAGTATAAGAAAAATAGAGGTGGCTATTCAAGGTTATTAGAAATTAGTTGCGAGGGTTGTGGTGCTGCGCTTGGTTATTACCAGAAAGATGGTCCAGGAATACTTAAAAGAATGTATTTAGATAGAATTTATAAATCTGATGATTATAGTGATTTATCAAATAAGCTGTTTAATGAATTGCCACAGTTAATATGTAAGAAGTGCAAGCGTCATTTAGGGGTTCCTGTTATTTATGAGAAAGAAAAGCGTTTTGCCTTTAGATTGTTTCAGGGTTCTGTTACAAAGAAAATTATCAAATCTGAGAATATTTAACTAAAACCGTTCCAAGTGTGCCCCATCTCCGCACCAATAAAAACAAGCTATTACTAGCTTTTTTTATTCGATAATTATTGTTATAATAAGCTTTATATTAACTTAATTATTCTATATGTCACACGAAATTGAATCTGATTACAAAGAAGATTGGCACGATGAGCGCACTCAATGTCAAAACTGCACTAGTTTTCAATATGACGGTGAGACTGGCTTTTGTAGCGAAGCTCAAGCCCCCGTCCCCTATAATGCTCATTGTGATTTTTTTCAATCAATAGATTAGCTATATGAAAAAAATATATTTAGCGCGCCATGGCCAAGACGAAGATAATGCTGCTGGAATTTTCAATGGTCATCGCGATCGAAAACTAAGTAAACTTGGCAAAGAACAAGCACTTAATTTCGCCAAAAAAATAAAAGAAGCAAAATTGGGTATCGAGAAAGTTTATAGTTCCCCCCTTCGAAGAGCATATGAAACGGCCCTTGCTGCTACAAAAATTTTAAATCTAAATGATCCAGAAAAAATAAACTTACTCATCGAACGTGATTTTGGTGTTCTCACCGGACAACCAATCACAAGTATCGACACCGCCAAAAAAGATAATATCATCCAAGTTGGACCAATCGCTTATTTTTTGGAAGTTCAGGGCGCAGAAACCTTTCCCCAACTAATGGAAAGAGCGAACAAACTATTATCTTGGTTGGATAAAAATAATAAATACCAAAATATTCTTCTCGTTTGTCATGGTGATATTGGAAAAATGATTTATGGAGCCTTTTATAATTTAAGCTGGCAAGAAGCTTTAACGGAATTTAATTTCAGTAACTCTGAAATTATTTTATTAGAAAAAGGATTAGAGGTAGAAAAAAGAATCGTTTATCAAGCTGAAAAAATTACGATTTAAAACACTAAAATAATCATTCTGCTGATATGAAAAAAATAATAATTGAAACAGAATGGGATCAAATCCTCGGTGATTTTTTAATAACCAAAAAATTTATTGCCCTCACTGATTTTCTCAAAAAAGAATATTCTACCAAAATAATATATCCGAAATCAACGGAAATATTTAAAGCTTTTCAGTTAACACCATTTTCAAAAGTAAAAATAATTATTCTCGGACAAGATCCATATCATCAAAAAAATCAAGCACATGGGCTTAGCTTTTCAGTCCCAGACAACACTGCTCTACCACCATCATTAAGAAATATTTATCAAGAAATAGAAAGCGATTTAAAAATAAAAAAAGATTTTTCTCATGGAAATCTTGAGTCTTGGGCAAAACAAGGTGTTTTGCTTCTTAATACAATCTTAACTGTTATTGACAACCAAGCAGCGTCACATCGCAAAAAAGGCTGGGAAGAATTTACTGACCAGGTAATTAAAACTCTTTCTAACCAAAAAGAAAATTTGGTTTTTATCTTGTGGGGAAATTATGCTCGCAGTAAAAAATTTTTAATTAACTCCAAAAAACATTTAATTCTTGAAGCCCCACACCCCTCGCCCCTTTCTGCTTATTCTGGTTTTTTTGGTTGCAAACATTTTTCTCAAAGTAATCGATATTTAGAAAAATACCACAAAACAAAAATTAATTGGTAAAATTGATAAAAATAGAAAAGCCGTTGATTATTCAACGGCTTTTTGTAAATTAAGTTTCTTTTGTTTTTTTTGCAAACTACGAACCATAAAAAAAGATAAGGGGGCAATTCCTAGCCACAAAATCATCCAAAAAGAATTAAAAAGAAAAAACAACAGAAAGAAGAAAATAATTAAAACTACTAAAATTTTTATAAATTTCCCAAACACCGCCGCCAATCCTCCTAAAAAAAATAAGATCATTGAGCCTACAAGCCAAACCATAATACTGATCCAAACTGAAGATTTTTTATCTTCTAAAATATCGACCTGAACACCACTTATTTTTAGATACTTACTGCTAACAAAAATTACCCCTTTCTCTAAATAAAATCTTTTAGAAATTTCTAAAGTATCTTTACCAAGACAAAGTTCGTTAAGTTTTTTGTCACTTATATTAACTAAAACTCCCGTATCCGGAAAAACGGCTTCAATTTTGCGAATCAACAAATCTCTATCGATTTGCAGGCCTTCTTCCAGATAAAAAATATAACCACTACCTCTTACTATCTCTGCTTGAGAGAAAATACTTAAAGAGATTAAAGACAAAAAAAACACTATTTTTTTCATTGATTTATAAATTTTTAAATTACAGAACTATTTTTCCATTCTTTTTATACTACTGAATCTTAAATTTATTGTCAAGTTAAATAAAAAACACCCAAACTTTTATTGGATGCTTTTATTTGCGGAACGGACGGGACTCGAACCCGCGACCTCTGCCGTGACAGGGCAGCGCTCTAACCAACTGAGCTACCGATCCAAAAAGATTAAAACAACCTAAAGTGGTCATTGGAATAATAGCAAAAAGATTTTTGCTTGTCAAAAGCGAAGAAAACCAATTAACCATCAAAGTCCTTCCAAAAAAAATATAACTCTCACAAAACAAAAATACTTGCTAAAAACAGAAAAATCAGCTATTATTGTCATTAGGAGACCTTTTTTGTGGGTCATTATTTTTATCTAAAAATATGAAAGAAAATAAAGAAAATCTGACAATGATTAGTTCTCAAGATATTGCAAAAATTGAAAAAGAATTAAATCAACAGAAAAAACAAATTGAAAATGATTTGAAAAATATTTCCGGTAAAGATGCCCATGAAGCTGATAATATCGGTGCAAAATTTCCTGAATACGGTGATAAAATGGACGAGAATGCTCAAGAAATTTCTGATTATTCAACAAATCTTGCCACCGAAAAGGTCCTAGAAAGCGCTCTAAAAGACATTAATAGCACCCTGGAGAGGATTAAAAAAGGGTCTTATGGAGTGTGCAAATACTGCGCAAAACCAATTGCGCCAAAAAGACTAATTGCCAGACCAACGGCCAGCTCTTGTGTTGAATGTAAAACCGAACTCCAAGAAAATGAATAAATCTATTTTTTATAAAAATCCAAAAAACATAGCGATTGTCATGGCTATGTTTTTTATTGTTGATCGAATTTTTAAATATTTAGCCATTAACAGTATTCTGCCAAATATTCATGCCGGCCAATTTTTAAAATTATCCTTTATCCCTAACCATTTTATTTCCTTTTCTCTCCCTCTCTCTGGGACCCCATTAATGATTATTGCTGGTCTCATGATAACTATAATTGTTTTAGCAATAATTTATCTAATAATAAACAAAAAATCTGAAACACTGGAAGTAGTGCTATTGACAACTATTTTATTTGGTGCTATAAGTAATTACACAGATCGAGTGTTTTATGGCTTTGTTATTGACTACATTGACCTTCAAAACTTCACTGTATTTAATTTTGCCGACACAATGATTTGTCTTGGCGCAGCGGGAATTATCTTAATTAATTTTAGAAAAAAAAGAAAAAATGTTTAATTCTAATAAATTCGAAAGCAGCACTAGTTATATCGAGAGAATGGGCTCTACTTTTGAGCACGAGCTACTTGGTGATGTTCCAAAAAGAAAATACGGCGAAGAAGTTTACAAAATTAAACATCGTTTATCCGAAGAAAATTTAAAAAAATTAAACCCCGAAGAGAAATTTGAATTATCATGCAAAATTAGAGAGTACACAGACGACCTAACATCTTCCTATGAAAATTTAAAAGATTCTTATCTTACTCGTCGAGAAGCAATGACGGCTATTGAAAATTCCGAAGATGGACACAAACCTCTGGTGTTTTTTGCCGGAACAATTAGAAAAAAATTAGCTGAATACGCTGAACCAGATTTCGATATTGAATATTTTACAGCTGTTGGGACTCACCTAGATGTTCTTCATGGTATTGATGCCTATTTTAAAATAACTCATTTAGACAGTGGGTTAGAATTTATAGTCACTATCGATCTATCGCAAATGGATAAAGGAAATCAAAAAGCTGACTTGTTGTGGGTAGTTACAAAAGAGGAAAAAGATCTTTATGATCATTCAGTCACTAATAAATATTTTGACAAACAGGCTTTTGAAGAAAGAACAGATCAAGAAATAAATAATATAATCAAAGAATTAAATACAAAAATGAGAAATGGGGAAAACAGAAAAAAGTTTCCAGAGAAAAAGAGAGAAATCGTTGCTTGTTAACGAAAGTGAAATAAAAAAACCACTATCATCTCTTGAATTTGTCACAAAAATATTTTGTTCTGGATGTGGAACAATTTATGAAATTGACCTAGAAAGAGCAAGGCAAATTTTTCCTTTGCCTGATAAAGAATATCGTGACGTATTCTTTATTTCTAGTCATTGCAATGTTAATTGCCATGACGGTGAAAAAATTATTAAATACACAAAAAATTTTTTAATTTAAAAAAACAAAAGACTAATACAAATTAGTCTTTTTAATTTTGGTAATCTCATTTTTTAAAACAAATTTTTCTGTTATTTTCACTCAGGGCCTCAATAACAACCATTTTCGATCTTCTTGGTAAAATATCCCGCACTTTATCTCCCCACTCAATCACTGTGAGAGTCTCTTGGTCATCAAAAAAATCTTGAGCACCAATGTTTAGTAAGTCGCTAGCAGAATTTAAACGATAGGCATCAATATGGCAAATCGTTTTAATCCCCTGATCATTCTTTGCCCGATAAACATTCATTAAAGTAAAGGTTGGGCTTTTTACTCCAGACTTAACTCCAAGACATTTGCTTAATCCTTTAGTAAAAACTGTTTTGCCAACACCAAGATTTCCAACTAACGACAAAATATCGCCACCTCGCAAAGAGGCCCCAATTTTGAAAGCAATTTTAATTGTTTCTTCTTCGTTTTTACTATTTTCAATCATAAAACTATTTTAATCTAAGATATTAAAAAAGGAAAGTCTTTAACGACTTCCCTTACTTTCTTTAAACATTAACAAGTTCTTCTTTTTGAATGAAAAATGTTAATATTTTTACATGTCCGCACATGTAACCCTGAGGCTGATTAATAATTTCCTTTCCAATAGGGCTATCAACCAAACAAACTCTTTTGTTGTAAGCATAGCCATCTAGAACTCTTTCTCTTATTTGACCACTAATTGCGAGGCGAACTGAATAACCAATCTGCAAAGTTTTTTCACCGTCATTAACTGGAATCACTTGAAATTTACTTTCCAGAGTTTCCATTTTAAAAATTTTAAGAGACAATCTATCAATTTCTTCTCTGTGTTCTTCTGGATTTTCCCAAGCCAAACTCTTAACTTTTCCAAGATCCTTTCTTAAATTAGATAAATCTTCAAGAAAACGGTCATATGCATACCGAGATAATTTAATTTTTTCCATCACAAACCTTTTTTTATTAAATTTTTAAAAAAATAAAAAACAAAAAAACCACATTAGGTTTTTTAATGTGGGCGCACGAGGATTCGAACCCCGGACCCCTTCGGTGTAAACGAAGTGCTCTAACCAGCTGAGCTATACGCCCTCTTTAAAAAGCGCGAAAGCTTTTTATTGAGATAATCTAAAAATTTTAATAAATGACTGCGGAAGGTGGGCGAAAGAGGACTCGAACCTCCACAGCCTTGCGGCCACAAGCCCCTCAAGCTTGCGTGTCTACCAGTTTCACCATTCGCCCAAAAACGGGAAAAGCTTATTTAACAGCTTTTACCACAGTTTCTTTTAGGCGCTTCTTATATTTGCCTTTCAAATAGTTTAATTTGGCACGACGAACCTCGGCCACCTTTTTAATTTCAATTTTGGTGATTGTTGGCAAATTCATTGGAAAAATCTTTTCAACACCAATACCGTCAGAAACCTTGCGAACTGTGATTGTTGAACCTTTTTCTTTCCCGTGCTTATGAGCAATAATCATTCCTTCAAAATATTGAATTCTTTCTTTCTCTTCACCTTTTGAATTTAATTCTTTGATTTTTTGATGAATACGCACGGTCATGCCTGGCTTCAATTCTGAATCCTGGGTCACGGTCTTGTCTCTCTTGATGCCGGATGAAGCGGCAATAATTTTCTCGGCCATATTATTGAAATTTTATTTATTTAAACAATAAAACCACCAGCCAAATGCTTAAGGTCTTGTAGTCTTTTTTCATATTATAATGAATAATAATGAATGTCAAGGGTAAAAACCACTAGTTAATGCTGAGCAATAAATTCACATACCGCTTGAAAAGACTCATCAATTGTTAAATCGGTAGTATCTAAATAAAAATCATAGTTTTTTGGGTTATAAACTTCAATATTAAAATATTGACGATAACGCAAATCATCACTCAGCTTTCTTTCGGCTAATATTCGCCTAACATCCTCTATAGTAGCCCCTAATTGTGCTTCTTCGGGTCGACTTTTCAAGTCATGAAAAATCCTTTTAACAGCTTCTTCCTCTTGGACATCTAAGTAAATTTTTAACGAATGAGGAATAAAATGCCAAGATGTTCTTCCCTCAATAACAAAATTATCACTGGTTTCACCTAAAAACTTTTGATATTCATCAACCTCTAAATCGGTTTGCGGGTCACTTTCGCCAAGTTTGTTATATTCAGCCAAGGTAAGTCCTCTTTTTTGAGCAGCTTCTCGTCGCATTCCGCCCATGTAATAACGTGGCCACCCCAATTTTTCTGCTAGTTTTTTCGCTAAAGTGCTTTTTCCTGAACCATGAGCACCGCTGATTGAAATTATCATATATTATATTATAATGGTAAGATAAGCAGACGGCAAACTTTTGCCTTTATTTTTTGACTATGTATTTAGAAAAATTAGAAATTCAAGGATTTAAATCTTTCGCTATCAAAAACTCACTTCTATTTCCTGGTATTATCAGCGGCGAAAGAAGAGGAATAACTTCTATTGTTGGCCCTAACGGATCAGGAAAATCAAATGTTGCGGACGCTGTTCGTTGGGTTTTGGGTGAACAAAGCTTGAAAACCTTGCGCGGAAAAAAAGGAGAAGATGTGATTTTTTCTGGATCAGATCAAAAAAATAAACTCAGCATGGCTGAAGTTTCTCTTTTTTTGAACAATGAAGATAAAAGCGCTTTAAAATCTCCGAAAGAAGATCTTGGCGAAGATATCCGTGATGAAAAAGGTTTTTCCTTTTTAGAATATTCCCAAATTATTATTACTCGACGTCTTTTTAGAAGTGGGGAAAGTGAATATCTCATCAATGGGCAACGAGTCAGACTTTCAGACGTTCAACTCCTTTTAGCAAAAGCCAATTTTGGTCAAAGAACTTATAGTGTTATTGGACAGGGAATGGTTGAAGGATTCTTAAACACTAATGCCTCAGAAAGAAAAGATTTCTTTGACGAAGCCACTGGCGTAAAACAGTTTCAAATCAAAAGAGAATTATCTTTAAGTAAATTGCAAAGTAGCTATGAAAATCTTCAGCAGGTTGATATGTTGCTGACCGAAATACGACCGCGCTTAAAAATTCTCACTCGCCAAGTTGAAAAACTAAAAAAACGAAGTGAATTAGAAAGCGAACTTAAAACTCAACAACTAAAATATTATAGTTTTATTTGGCGAGAAATTGATCAACGTTTAAACAATTTTAACCATCGATTTCTTGAGCTCGAAAAAATTCAAATCGAAAAAACTCAACGCTTAGAAAAATTAAATCAAGAATTAAATAAAATTAAAACTGATGATCATTCGGCGGATTTAAGAGCTGTTGAAATAGCCCTGGAAGAACAGAGAAATGAAAGAAACAACTTAATTGGACAACTCGCTCGCCTTCAAGCTGAACTTGAGGTTCATTTAGAATCCCAAGGGCAATTTGATGTTAGTTGGTTAAATAAAAAACAAGGAGAATTGTCTGAACAAAAGAATCAAATTTTATCAGAAATCAGTAGCCTAGAACTTGATTTAGAAAATCCAAACGAAAAAAATCTACAAAATAAATTAATTGAAATTGAACAAGATATCAAAAAATCTTCTTCACTGAAAAATCTCAGTTACTCAAAAAAAGAAGAACGAGAAAAATTATTAAAACAAATTGATCGAATTGATGCCGTAATTGAAGCCAATTTAGAAGCTCAGGGGCAATATGATGTTAGTTGGTTAAATAACAAACAAGAAGAACTGCTTCAACAAAAAACTAAAATTGAACAAGAAATTTCAACCCTCAAAGAAAGCCTCTCTAGTAATAAAGAAAGTGAATTAAACCAAGAATTAAGTGCCGTTGAAAAGAAGATCAATGAATTAAACAATTTAATTAGGGAAATTAATCGCTTTTTAGAACAAAACAAGAATAAAGATAACAAAGAAGAAATTAGTCGCGTTATCAATGATTTTCTTTCTGGTCTAGAAAAACTAGAGAAAGAAAGTGATTTAAACCTCATTAAAAAGGAGCTCAAGAAACTTAAAGATGATTTTGAAAAATCAATCACCGAATTAATTACCGGACAAAATGCCGAAAAGTTATCAGAAATAAAAAATTATCAAAACGAAATCATAGCACTGACAACCGATAAGCAAATTCTAATTAATAAAATTAATGAAGAAAAATTACGAGCCTCAGCCAGTTTAGAGCGGCTTCGCTTGTTAAGTGAGCAAAAAATAAATATCGAACGGGAAATAAATGATATCACTTCTAAAATTCTAAAAGCTGAGGTTAAGTTTGATATTGAAAAAAATAACCAAGAAAAAGCTGAATTAAATAAAAGAGCAGAAATTATTTTACAAGAAATTGCAGAATTAGAAAAAAACATTCACTCCCTCAAAAGCTACCCGGAAAAACAAAACGTAATCAGCGAAATAAATGAAGCTCGTTTAAACTTATCGGCAAAACGGGAACGAGTTCGTCTTTTAAAAGCCCAAATCACCACTATCGATCGCGAGGGAGAAGATATTACTTCTAAAATATCGAAAGCAAACACTAAATTTGATTCAGAAAAAATTGATTTAGAAAAAAAGAATCTAAACCAAAAATTAAGCGCTGTTGATGAAAAAATCAGAACAATCAAAGAACAAGCCAATCTTTTAGAAAATGCCCGCCAAGGAGAAAAGGATAAGCTAATTGCTGCCCAAAAAGGAATTCAATCCCTCCAAATTGAAGTAAATACTTTAAATGAAGAATTAAACGAAATTAAAATCAATGCCGCCCGTCAAGAAACTAAGTTGGAAGACTTGGAAAATAATATCCGCGCAGATGAATTGCAATTAGCAGAGATAAAAAGTTATGAAATCACTGAAAATATCGATCGAGAAAAAAGCATTAAGAAAATTAGCGATTTAAAAAACAATTTAGAGCAAATCGGCGGGCTAGACCCAGAAACTGAAAAAGAATATGAAGAAACTAAATCCCGTTTCGACTTTTTAAGCGAGCAAACTAATGATCTTAATGAGGCAATTAAGTCTTTAGAAAAAATAATCAACGAGTTAGACACGAGTATCAAAAATCGTTTTGAAGAAGAATTTAAAATGATTTCTTTGAAGTTTAGCGAATACTTTAAAATTTTATTTAACGGTGGTGAAGCAAAAATAATGAAAATAGAAAATTCCGAAGACGAAAAGTCGTCAGATCAATCAGGAGAATTAGGAATTGTCACCGAAAAATTAAATACGATTAAAAGCCTGAGAAAACTAAACGCCACTGGTTCAAACGGAATTGAAATCCAAGCAATTCCTCCTGGGAAAAAAATTCAAAATGTCGCAATGCTTTCCGGTGGAGAGCGCGCTCTCACCGCTATTGCTTTGATTTGTGCAATCATTAGCGCTAACCCCTCGCCTTTTGTCGTTTTAGATGAAGTTGATGCTGCTTTAGATGAGGCTAATTCCGAACGACTAGCACAAATTTTAGATGATCTCTCGCATAAAACTCAGTTTATCACTATCACTCATAATCGCGCTTTGATGAAAAAAGCAAATATTCTTTATGGTGTAACCATGCAATCTGATGGTGTCAGCAAATTATTAAGTATTAGACTTGAAGAAGCGCCAATGAAATAATTATTTTTTATTTACAATTATTTTAAAGACTTTTTGTTAAAATAGGACTGTCAAAAAAAGACAGTCTTATTTAATTAACAAATATATGGTTCATAAAATTTTTAGCGCCTCAATTATTGGATTAAACGCTTTTTTAGTAGAAATAGAGGCTGATCAAGGGTGTGGGGAATTTGGACAAATCAAAATTGTTGGTCTGCCAGATATTGCAATTAGCGAATCACAAGAAAGGGTAAGAAGTGCAATCAAAAATAGTGGCTATGAAGCTCCCCGCCGCAAAATTACAGTGAACTTGGCACCATCAAACCTCAAAAAAAGAGGCACTCAATATGACTTACCAATTGCGCTCGCTATTTTGGGTTTAAAAAACAAAATTAAAATTAAACCAAGAAAAATATTTGCAATTGGTGAACTATCGTTATCTGGCGACACAAAAAGTATTCAAAGTATTCTTCCTTTAGTAATTTTGGCTGCAAAATCTGGATTTACAGAAATATTTATTCCTGAAAAAAATTTTGAAGAAGCCTCTTTAGTGAAAGGATTAAAAATTTTTCCAATATCTTCTTTAAAACAATTAGCTGATTTTCTCTTTAAAGAAAAAACCTTGGTGAGCAAAAAATCTCTTGGACCAAAACTGGAAAAAAAATTAGCAAATCAAGAAGTCTGGCAAAAAATTCATGGTCAAAATCAAGCAAAAAGAGCGGCTGAAATTTCCCTGGCTGGCGGACATCATCTCCTGATGATTGGTCCGCCCGGAACAGGAAAAACTATGATTGCAAAAGCAATGTCACTATCACTACCAAACAATACTATTCAAAAATCATTAGAAATAGCCAGTATTAAAAGTATTTGTGGTTTTACAAACAACCAAGAACCCTCTTTCTTCCAAGGAGTATTTCGCTCTGTGCATCACTCATCTTCAGAATTAGCAATTTTAGGTGGTGGTAAAAAAATGCGCCCAGGAGAAATATCTCTTTGTCATTATGGTCTCTTATTTCTTGATGAATTTTCTGAATTTTCCAAGAAAACAATTAATGCCCTCAGACAACCAATGGAAGAAGAAAAAATTTTGGTTTCTCACGCCGAAGAATCATATTATTTTCCTTGTTCTTTTATTTTAGTAGCCGCCACAAATCCCTGCCCATGTGGTTATTTCGGTGATGAAAAAAAATCTTGCCATTGTCGACCCAGCCAAATTAATAATTACCAACATAAAATTTCTGGGCCAATTTTAGATCGTTTTGATTTCCAAATTCATCTCACCAGCAATAATTCAAGTTGTCCCGAAAATTACCTTCCATCAATTGAGAGAATCGAAAGAGCTAGAGAAATTCAAGAAAAAAGAGGATTTTTAAATGGTCGTTGTCCGGAAAACTTGTTAGCAACAATTACCCCAAAAAAGGAACCAGAAAAACTGTTTTTTCAGCAAGCAGTTAGCAAACTACTTTGCTCTGAAAGATCAAAAAAGAAAATTATTAAAATTGCCAGAACAATTGCTGACCTAGATGGAATCGAGGAAATTACTATTTTTCATTTAACAGAGGCGATAAGTTTGCGAAGCGACGACACAATTTGCTATAATTGATTTAGCAACAACTATTAAAAAGCTGCTAATCATATGAATAAAAAAATTGTCGCCTTTTTTTTGCTATTTACTTTTTTAATTACCTCTGGTTTTGGTTGTAAAACCGTGAGCACAAAAACTCAAAAAGCCATGGAGCCAATCACTCTGGAATATTGGCGAGTTTTTGATGATGGTGATGCTTTCCAAGAAATTATTGAAAAATACAAACAAATCCACCCAAATATTTCAATTAATTACCGCAAATTCCGAATTGAAGAATACGAAAAAGAATTAATTGAAGCAATGGCTGAAGATCGCGGTCCGGATTTATTTGCAGTTCATAATACTTGGGTTAAAAAATATGAAAACAAAATAAGTCCTCTCCCTGCCGAGATTTCAATGGCTTACCAGGTCAAAAAAGCTGGCTCCGATACTCCAGTCCCTGAAATGAAGACTACTGCAAGTATCACTGCTGGAGACATACAACGCCTATTTCCAGATGTTGTCGCGAAAGATGTTGTCCATGACATTACAGTAAAAGACGAAATAGTAAAAAACCAAATTCTCGGACTCCCTTTGTCTGTGGATACCTTGGCTTTATTTTATAATAAAGATTTATTTAATGCCGCGGGCATTGCCACTCCTCCTCAATTTTGGGACCAAGTATTTCAAGATAATGTCAAAAAATTAAGCAAACAAAACCCAAAAAGAGAAATTATTAAATCTGGAGTAGCTCTTGGTGCTAGTAAAAACATACAAAGATATAGCGACGTTTTAACTCTTTTAATGATGCAAAACGGCAGCAAAATTTTGGAAGATGGCCGAATTGTTTTTCACGCTATTCCTGAAAATCTTAGCGCCACTGGTTACAACCCAGGATTAGGAGCTTTGGTTTTCTTTACTGATTTTAGCAATCCCACTAAATATGTTTACTCTTGGAACGACACCTTGTCAGATTCTTTAGATATGTTTATTAGCGGAAATTTAGCAATGACCTTTGCTTATTCATATGATCTAGCAACTATTCAAGCAAGGGCGCCAAAAATGAACTTTGGAGTTGCAAAAATACCACAAATCGCTAATAACCCAGAAGTAAATTTTGCTAATTACTGGCTAGAAACTGTATCTAAAAAAAGTAAATATCCAAATGAGGCCTGGGATTTTATTCAATTTGCCACCAAAGAAGAGCAAGCTAAGCTTTATTTAGCAAAAACCAATAAACCAACCGCTTTACGTTCTTTAATTGAAGAACAAAAAAAGGACCCAAATCTAATTCATTTTGCTGAGCAAATTTTAACTGCAAAAAGTTGGTATCAAGGCAAAAATCCACAAGCTGCTGAAAAAGCGATTGGAGAAATGATTGATAACGCCGTCAAAAACTATGAACAAATTCAAGAAGTTTTGGAATTTGGTGCTAATCAGGTCCAACAAACCATTCAATAATATGAAATTTATCAAAGCAGCTATTTTCCTGTTTTCTCTGTCAATTTGTGTCCTAGCTCCTCTTAGCGTTTCTGCGGAAACTGCAACGCCAGAATTTAGTATTATTGATCCAAACGACACAGCCTATAAACATGGCGACTACACTTTAGACAGCGCCACAGCAATGATGGTTAAAATCGCTGGTATTATCTTGCAAATTGTTGGTGTTTTGACTTTTGCGATGTTTATTTATGGGGGATTTTTATTTTTAATTTCTGCTGGTAATCCAAAAACAGTTGAAACCGCCAAAAAAATTATTATCGCTGCCGTTATCGGTTTAATTATTGTGTTTGTTAGTTATGCTCTTGTCCAGTTTTTTATTAGCAGTATCACTGGACAAGCTCTGAACAACATAACAATTTAATTCTAAACAATTTTAAAAAATTCATGAATTATTCGATTCTCCGCGACGGTCAAGTTGGCAATATTGGAAAACAATTAAAACTAGCTAGAGAGGAGCGAGGTTGGCATTTAAACGAGGCCGCCAAGAGAACAGGTATTAAAGTAGTTTATTTGGAGGCATTAGAAGAAGAAAAATTTCAACAAATCCCTAGCGGTTTATATGCTAAAAAATATTTAGCAAAATATACTAAGGTTTTAAATATTTCTTTAACTGAGATGGTTAATGAATTAGACCCTGATAACAATAACCCTTTTCAAAAAAAAATAGTTAGTCGAAAGCAACTCCTTTCATTTCCCAAAATTATTCGCAGATTTTTTCTAATTTTAATTATTGTTCTTTGTTCTCTTTATCTGTTCTTCTATTTCAAAAAAATGTTTTTTCCGCCAAAAATAACAATTTACTATCCAGAAAAAAATCTAATCACCCACGAACAAACAATTATTGTCTCCGGAAAGGTCGCCCCAGAAACTGATTTAAAAATTAACGATGAAAGCATCCCGAAAGATCAGGAAAATAATTTTTCTCAAAAAGTTAGCCTAAAAAAAGGAATAAACCAAATTATTATCAAGGCGAAAAAAAAATATAGCCAAGAAAAAATAATCATCCGCCAAATTTTGGTTGAATAAATATATGAGTAAAATGTTTGACATAAATCTTATTTTGAATAAAATAGGAATCACTGAGGGTTATCAGGTTTTGGAAGCTGGTTGTGGTCAATATGGTCACCTCGTTTTTCCTTTAGCAAAATTAACCGGAAAAAGCGGCCAAGTTTTTGCAGTAGATATCATTAAAAGTCATCTCGAAGAAATTGATCGTCATCAAAAAATTGAGAATCTACCCCAAATTAAAACAATTTGGACTGATATTGAATCTTGGCAAAGAAACAAACTAGAATCCAATACTCTTGATGCTATTTTATTGGTCAATACTCTCAATCAAACCAAAAAAAGGAGTAATTCCCTTCAAGAATTAACAAGAATCCTAAAAAGAGGCGGAAAATTTCTCATCGTTGAGTGGAAAGAACATGATTTATTATTCGGTCCAAAAGTAGAAAAAAGAATTAATCGAGAAGACTTAAAAAACCTTGCCAATAAAATTGGTTTAAAATTAATTGAAGAATTTGAAGCTGGATCAATGCATTACGCTCTTATCTTCAAAAAAATATAAAATATATGGAACGATTTCTTTCTTGGCGTTATTGGTTCAATTTACGCCCAGAGCCACTTACCGACTTTACTTTTAAGATTTTTATTGTTTTTTTAATAGTTTTAATTATCCTTAGTATTTGCTCATACTACTCAAAAAGTCGCAGTGGGCTCAAAAATGGGCTTTGGTTAAAAATTTTTAATTTTTCTTTTACCAATAGCCTCCTCGGAGTAATGTTGTTATTTTTTAACTATGAAATTATCCCATTTTTTACTGCCCGTTTCTTTCTAGCGCTTTGGGCAATTGGCTTATTAATCTGGATATTTTTGAGTATTAAAGAATTCAGAAAAGTGCCAAATAATTTAGAAAAAAACAAACGTCAGAAAGAATTTGAAAAATATTTACCATAAATTAAGAAAAAAATACTTCACTAAAAAATAGGCAAACCATCTGGAATGCCTATTTTTATTAATATGACCAATAAAATTAATCTTGGCAAACGAGGAGAAGAAATGGCTGCAAATTGGCTTATTAATCAAGGTTACCAGATTATCGAAAGAAATCTTCGTTTAGGAAATCAAGAAATTGACTTAATTGCTAAAAAATTAAAATTAATTATCTTTTTTGAAATAAAAACTGGAAATTACACAAAACATGATTTGCCTCTAAAGGCGAGCCAACAAAAAAACTTAAAAAAGGCTCACGAAAAATATTGTCAGAAATATCAAGTTTCACCAGAAATAACCCGTTTTGATCTCATTATTATTATTCCAAAAGAAGGTATTGCCAGCCTTGAACACTTTAAAAATTTAGGGGTTTAAAGGTTTGTCTAGTTTTTTGCGATATGCTACAATAAATACATAATAAAAATTCAAATCTAGAGAGGTGGTGAAATTATGAAAAAAATCTCAAAATTATTATTTTCGTTAATTGCTTTGTCTTTAATGGTTTTACCAATGGCAGTTAGTGCTGCTTCTTCAACCATGGAAGATTTCGGAGTTAGTTCAACTTCCGATTTAAAGCTTTCCACAAAAGATCCAGTTGCAGTTGCTACTGGCTTGATTAACACTGCCATGTCCTTTTTAGGCTTGATTGCTGTTGTAATCTTCTTGGTTGGTGGTTTCAAATGGATGACTGCTATGGGTAACGAGGAGAACGTCAAAAAAGCAAAAGAATTGATGGTTGCTGGTATTATCGGCTTAGTCATCATTTTGTCTGCTTGGGGTATTACCACGTTTGTTCTTGGTAAACTCATCAACGCTGGCGCCTAGTTAACTATCAAAATAACAGATCCTCACTTTTTGTGAGGATCGTTGCTCTGAAAATAAATTTTGTTTTTAGAGCAACGATCTTTGTTTAAAAAATCGTCACAAAATTAAATCTAGAGAGGTGGTGAAATTATGAAAAAAATCTCAAAATTATTATTTTCGTTAATTGCTTTGTCT
>CAINDR010000010.1 GCA_903847415.1 Candidatus Falkowiibacteriota bacterium | reverse complement strand
GATGGTGGCTGGGGAATTGATTTTGATCTCTCGCAGAATGATCGTTACTATTTTTTTGCTGATGGTTATGACCAGCAATCAGATCAACAAAAACAAGATAATGAGATTTTGTCTGAGTTTGGAGGGCGCACCATTCTTTTGCCGCCAACAATTAAGATTAAAGAAATTGAAATGAAAAAAGATGGCTCAACCTATAAGCCCAACCATTTGGCTGTCACGTTTATTCCTCCGAATCCGCAAACGGCAATTAACGATTATTTAACTCCGGGTCGGGGAGATGAGGTTAAAATTATTTTGGAAAATACTAGGGACAATACTACTTCAACTTTACTAGTTAATTTTGTTGGTTTAATCGATGTGCTTGAATAGTTTTATGAAGATTAATTTTTGTCATCACAAACAACAAAAAGCCGGATTTTCACTCATTGAAATTATTGTTTCAGTGACTCTTTTCGTGGTGATTATTATGTCGACAACGGAAATTTTTCGTCTTGTTATTTCCGGACAAAGAAAAGCAGTCGCTTCGCAGAATGTTCAGGAAAGTTTGAAGTATTTTCTAGAGGCGACTTCCAAAGAGATTAGAATGGCTAAAAAAAATGAAAACTTTTGTTCTAGTAATCCCTTGTTTAATGTTTTAGGGGCAGATCAAGTTTATGCAGTTTCTGAGGCGCCAGGTGGTCAAGGTGAGGCTTTATTTTTTCGTAATTTTTATAATGAATGCGTGATATATTATTTGGATGATGGGCGCTTTGTGATTGTCCGAAATAGTGCCTCAGCGCCAATTTCACCAGTAAAGGTGAATATTAGCGAATTAAAGTTTCGACTAGAAAATTATGATTTTTCTACTCCAAAAACGCGACCAGTGGTGGTGATGAAAGTTTCTGCCCAGGCTTATTCAGGCTCTTTTAGCGGAGGGAATTATCGTGAATTAGCAGATATTGAAATGCAAACTTCACTCACTTCTCGTTTTTATCGTTAGTTATGAAAATATTTTTTTTAAAAAATAAATCCGCCTTTTCTTTGATTGAAATTATGGTGATCACCTCAATTGTTTTGGTTGGGATGATTGGGGTAATGTCTTTGTTGCTTCAAAATTTGAAAGCGCAGTCGATTAATAAAAATCGTTTTATTGCCTACCAAATGGCTCAAGAGGGAATTGAGCTGACTCGAGCGATTAGAGATAATTATGCCGTGAATAATGATCATCTGGGTTTCGTAGAAAGATATCCAATGGGTAGTTATTTTTATAGTTACAATAAGGGCCTAAATGCTTTGTCTTCGGATGAGGGAATGGTTGTTTGTTTGAATAGCGAAGGTTTCTATGATGATTTTAATAGTTGTCCGGCTGGTGAAGATACAATCTTTCGTAGAAAGATTATTTTAAGCGACGGGAATGATGGTAATAATAGTTTTTTGAAAGTCAGCAGTTTTGTTTATTGGACAGAGCGGGAACAGGAAAATTCTTATATTTTGGAGACTCACTTGTATGATTGGTATTAAAAAACAACAGAAAAAAGGCTCAGCTTTGCTAATGACAATGTTAATTCTTTTTGGAATTATTGCGGTTGCTTTTGGTGGGGCGTCAATGGTTATTTCTGGTTTACGAAATAGTGACTTATCTTCTAAATCAACCCTAGCTTATTATAGTGCCGAGGCTGGGGCGGAACGCTTGTTATTTGAAGTGCGTAGCGGAATTTTTGATTTGGCTACTTCTAGTAATTCGGACCACTTCACTCCTTTGCGTTCGATTTATTCTAGCACTTTAGATAATAACAGCAATTATTTTGTTGATTATGATCAGTCGGCTGGCTTTGGAAATGACATTACTTTTTCGGCAATTGGGAATTATCAGGGAGTGAAAAGAAGTGTTGAAATTAGTTTCTAAATAACTCATAAAAATCCTTTTATCGTTTTTTATTTTGTGGTATAATTTAGTTATCAAAAAATTTTAAAATATTATTTTTTCGCTCGTGCTTACCACCCCTAAAAAATATTTTGGCTGCACACTTTTTTGTTCGCTCTTGGCGGTCTTTTTTGTTATTCAAACTCCAGTTGCGGAGGCTTATTTTGGTAATGATCCGGCTGTTACTTACGATAAGGAGAAGTTGGGAGCGGCGGGGACTTTGACTTCTTCAGAGTGGGATAAGTTGAGATTAGATTTTGTGAATACTTGGGGATCTTCGACTCCAGGAACGATTGGTATTGGTATTACACCAGATGTTAATAGTATCTTAACTAGCGGGACAATTAAAACCAATATTTCTTTTGTTGGAAACCTTAGTGCCAATTATATTTCTAGTGGAATCTTTGGCGAGAATACTGGTGGTGGAAATTATAGTTTTTTGGGGAGCTTGGGAGTGGGGACTACTAGTACTCCAGGAACAAAACTTCAGGTTGGAGCTGGAAACACAGGTCATTCGGCAACAGGGATTTATCAAGCTGGTGGCTTGGTTAATGAATTTGATGGTTCCACTTTTTTTGATGGAGCGGTTTATATGTCTGGTGGAGATTTTCAGGCAATGCCAAATTTGTATTTGTCAGAAGAAAATTTTGGCTTGAAGTATGCCAGCGATTTTAATGCCATATTCACAACCATGGCAAATCGCCATCTTAATTTTGATCACGCTTCGCCAACAAATCCATCTCTCTATATTCAGTCAGCTCTTAGTCCAGATGTTAGTAATAACCAATGGGGAGGAATTACTCACAATGCAACAAATTTTGTTTTTAGCACAGGCGCTAATACTGGAGCGGGAACAGCGCCAACGACAATAGAAAACGCAATTACTTTTAATCCAAGAGAAGTTGAGGCGATGAGGATTACTGGGGCGGGGAATGTGGGGATAGGAACAACGAATCCGGGAGCTAAATTAGATATTTCATCTGGGTATGGAAATGGTTTAATTCTTGGAGGTGATAATAGTTTATATACAAGGACAGATGTAACAACAAAATATGGAAGAATGGCAATTCCACATTATACAAACGCCGAAGAACCAGCGACAGTTTTTGTTGGATATTCTACGGCTATAGATAATACTATTCAATTTGGAGGGGGAACAAGTGTCGGCAATGCGGCCACAATATTACAGTTTTTTACAGCCGCTAATAACACTACTACATTAGGCACTGAGAGAATGAGAATTAACTCAGCAGGCAACGTCGGGATCGGTTTAACTAACCCATCTGCTAGATTGGCAGTATCAAGTAATTTAGCTACTCCAGGAATAGATGTGAAACAAACCACTTCTGTGGCCGGGGTGTATAATTTATTAAAATTAGGAATTGACGATTGGGGAGCTGCTAATCGTGGCTTGCATTTTCAGAATTGGACAGATTTATCATCATCTCGTCAGTATATTCTCTATAACGGATATGCAACCGGAACAACTCCAGATTTTTATCAAGGATATTATGAGCGTTTTAGTGGAATAGAATTTAGGGGTGGTGATACAAATTTTTTAGTAAACACAGGGGCATCTGGAGCCGGTGCTAACACTTTGGTGACCACGACCAATGCTTTGTCTATTAAATATACTGGTAATGTTGGAATCGGGACTAATGCTCCAGCAGCGACTCTTGATGTTAATGGCCTGATTAAAATGAGATCATCTTTAATCACTAGTGGGGAAGATGTTATCAACCGAGATTATTTAATTGCTTCTTTAGCAAGCACTTCCGCTTCAGTAATCACGCAAATCGCAACCAGTAGTTTGTGGCAAGGAAGTTTGACTGGCAATATTTATAGCAATAATACTGGGAATGTGGGGATTGGGACGACTACTCCATTAAGTAAATTGCATGTAGCTACGACAGGGATTGGACCACTCAGTGCTTTTATTGTTGAATCGACAGGGGGAAATGCCGCCCTGGCTATTAAGGGTTTGAGTGCTAGTAATTACGTCTATCAAACTTTTTATCAAGGAAGTACTGGTAAATTTGAGATGGGTATTGTGCCAACAACAGCTGATTTTTATTTAAATCCTAATGTACAGGTCGGTTCATCAGGTGCATCATTGTATATACAAAAAGCGACCGGCAATGTCGGGATTGGGACTACGAATCCAGTTTCAAAATTAAATGTTGTTGGTGGGGATATTAAAGTCGATTCGGCTAGTAGGAAAATAGGTTATTGGGAGGCAGATGCAGTTCATGACGGGTACTTAATTCCTTACGATGGTAGTGGATTTCTAAATCTTGTTAGTACATTTAGTTCTGGTGGTATAGTTTTAAAAACTGGGAATAGTGCAACGGAAAGATTACGAATCACTAACGGAGGTAATGTCGGTATCAACACCACTAATCCTGGTACTCGCTTTGATGTTATGACTGATACTGCTGATGCCTATATCCGATCCTTAGCATCTACCTCAGGACAGAGCGTTGGTTTGGCGCTTGGTCGGGGCGCACTTAGCCAATGGTAT
>CAINDR010000009.1 GCA_903847415.1 Candidatus Falkowiibacteriota bacterium | reverse complement strand
TGCTGTTTTAGCAAAGGCTTTGTTACGTTGATTTTGAAATTCTG
Organism: Candidatus Falkowiibacteriota bacterium; assembly: GCA_903847415.1. Taxonomy (GTDB): domain Bacteria; phylum Patescibacteriota; class Patescibacteriia; order Patescibacteriales; family UBA12465; genus CAINDR01. Next base: position 2,116 of record CAINDR010000009.1, on the reverse strand, counting down.
AGTAATTTGGCATGATGCGATTATAAAACCCTCAAGGGTAAATTAACAAGCGAGAGTAGTTCAGTGGCTAGAATGCTTCCTTGCCAAGGAAGAGGTCGCGGGTTCGAATCCCGTCTCTCGCTCATAAAATTTTTTCAATATGTTTTCATTTCTAAAAAAGAATTCATACAAACATCTCAATAAAATTCTTGTTTCTAAAACAACTCTTCTTGAAAATCATAAAATTTTGCAAGCTTTTCATCAAGAAAGCGCTATTTGTCCTGTACTTAAAAGCAATGCTTATGGGCATGGATTGAAGTTGGTCTCACCAATTTTTGATGCCATGAATTGTCCATTTCTAATCGTGGATAGTTTATTTGAGGCCTATGAACTAAAAAAAATAAAAGTAAAAACACCAATTCTTATTCTTGGATACATCAACCCTATTAATCTTACAGTTAAAAAAGTTCCTTTTGAAATAGCGATTTTTGATTTATCTTTAGCTAAAATTTTAAATAAATATCAACCAGGGTGTCGAGTTCATATTTTTGTTGATACCGGCATGAGTCGCGAAGGGATAAAAGTAAACGATTTGCAGAAGTTTTTATCTGTTGTCAAAAAATTAAAAAACTTGAAGATTGTCGGTCTGTGTTCTCACTTTGCTGATGCAGACAACAAATACTCACAAGAATTTACTATTAGGCAAATTGAGCAATTCAAAAAAGCTTTGCAAATTATGGCAGATAATAACATTTTTCCTAAATGGCGTCACATCTCTGCTTCTAGTGGAGCTTTTAAATCTCACGATAAAATCTTCAACATGATCCGTGCGGGGATTGCTCACTATGGTATTAATCCGCTTGATAGAAAAGATAAATACAACGACAAAATTTCATTGAAGCCAGCCTTGGAATTTTATTCGACTTTGGCTCAAATCAAATCCATTTCTAAAGGATCGGCTATAGGTTATGGTTACACTTTTACTGCTAAGAAAAATATGACTTTAGCTTTGCTTCCAGCAGGCTATTACGAAGGAGTTGATAGAAGACTTTCTAATAAAGGTTTTGTTAAAATAAGAGAAAATTTTTTTCCAATAGTTGGTAGAGTTTCCATGAATATGACTGTTATTGATATTTCTCTGCTCAAGCATCCAAGAATTGGTGAAGAAGTCAAAATTTATTCAGCAAATGATTTAGATAAAAACTCTTTTGTTAATTCAGCTGCTCTAGCAGAGACAATTTCTTATGAACTGCTTGTCCATTTAGCAGAATCTGTCAAAAGAGTAATTTTTTAATTACTTATTTAAACCTCAGCTTTTTCTAAGCTAGTAATGTGAAAATCAGCGGCTGTATTGAGTAGTGCTTTTATAAAATATGGAATGTAGAATTTAAGATATCTATGAAAAAGTCAGCTGTTTTTATTTTAATTTTCACTTTTTTTATATTGGCTGGCTTTTATTCATTTAATAACAAGGCAAACAGAAATAAAGTTTCTTCTCCTTCATATCCAACGCCATTCCAGAATAATAACCAACAGCCTGCTACTTCAACTACTTCAGCGATCAACACAAACAATAATAGTGGTGCTATGACTATGGCTAACGTAGCTAAGCATAATAAGAAAAATGATTGTTATCTAGCGATTCAAAATAAAGTTTATGATGTTTCTTCCTACATTTCCTCTCATCCTGGCGGAAAAGGTAAAATAATCAGTGTTTGTGGGCAAGAAGTAACTGGAGTTTTTGCTTCAATTCATTCAAATTTTGCTTGGGATTTATTAAAAAATTATCAAATTGGTCAGATCTAACATGTTGCTTTTTACTGCTATTTTTCTTTCCACGCTCCCCTTTCTTTGGTTGTTTACGAAGATTCAAATTATTGGTGATTTTACTTCAGCTTTTGCCAATATTGCTGGTTTGTTAGGTATTGTATTAATGCTGTGGCAAGTAATTTTGGGAAATCGTTTTATCGCAAAAAGATTGAGTAAAGACTATGTAGCCTTGATTAAGATTCATATTTTTCTAGGAGTTTATGGTTTATTTTTTGTTTTCACTCATCCATTTTTAGAAATGATTTCTTATGGCAAAAATTTGGCTTTTATATTTATTCCCAATTTGAGTTCTGAACTAAATGAACAT
>CAINDR010000008.1 GCA_903847415.1 Candidatus Falkowiibacteriota bacterium | reverse complement strand
TTTGGACAAACCGCTCAAGCCGCTTCTCGTTTATCTGGAAGAATTGTTCTTCAAGTCCAAGACAAGGGGCAGGCTTGGTATATTTTCCCACCAAACAACCAAAGATATTTCTTAAAAAACAAGGACGAAGCTTTTCAAAAACTAATCCAATTAGGAGTAGGGATTTCTAATCGTGATTTTGCGAATCTATCCAATAAAATTCCTAGCAAATTACTAGGAAGAGTTTTAATTAAAGTTGAAGACCGCGGACAAGCCTTCTATCTCGACCCTGAAAATAAAACATTATTCAGTTTAAAAAATTCAGACGATGTTTTGAAGTTAATCAAAACTCGCGGACTAGGAATTAAAAATGCTGATTTAGAAAAAATTGAAATTGAAAAGAATCTCTTAAAAAATAGTGAAATTAAAAATCTAAAACCAAAACAAACCGCTTCTTCAGATGTTAAAGAATTAACCTACAATTGGAAATATCAGAATAAAGATTATTATCTTCAAGAATCTTTAAGCAATAATTTATATCAAGAGTACCTTTCCCTGCCAAGACAATTAGTATATCCAGAGAACAAACCACCACTAAACCCCCGAGATAGTTTTTATCAGATGATTATTAAAACTAAAGAAAATGATCGTGCATTTGATGGTCTCTTAAATCACTTGGTGACCCTCGGGAAAAACGAAGGCTATCAAAATGATGAGTTAATTGAGTTTGTAATGGCTTTTGTTCAATACTTGCCATATGATCAAAACAAAGCAAACGAAACCAAAATACAAGCTAATTACCCCTACGAAACTCTCTATAAAAAAGCTGGTATTTGTTCTGATAAAAGTTTTTTAGCTGCTCTTTTTCTCAGGCGACTTGGCTACGGATCAATAATTCTAGATTTTCCAGAAGCGAATCATAGCGCGGTCGGTATTCAATGTCCAGTTAACGATTCTACTAAAAATTCTGGCTACTGCTTTATAGAAACTACTAATTATCTGCCAATTGGCCTCATCCCCCAATCAATTAATGCTGGCGTTGCTGGCAGTAGTAAAATTGATCAAGCCTTTAATCCTGGTCATCTTGGCCAAATCGAATATTACCAAAAAAATAGTGGAAAAACTTATAACGGCGTTACAAAAACAAAAACAAAAATTAGCTCTATCCAATCTCTAGAAATTAAAATAGAGCAGGAAAAAAAAGAATTAACAGCCATTCAAGAAAAACTCAGCAAAGCAGAAGAAAAAATGAAAAATTTAAAAAAACAACTTGAAGAATATCAAATTGCTAATAACTTGCAAAATTATAATAACCTTGTCCCTGTTTACAACACAGCGGTGAAGCAATATAATGACGAATTAACTGCTTACCAAGCAAAAATTGATGCATCTAATATTACTATCAATAAATACAACGAGGAACAGAAAAATCTTTTTCAAAAATAACTTAGCCTTAACTACAAATATGCAAAAAAAATCAGCTTGGGAACATGAATACGAAAAACCGCTACTAGTGACCAAAAAAGAAGGTCCCCAAAACTTTATTGTTCAATTTCTTAAATATCTCAAAAAAGAAAAGAAGATGCCAATGAATGATCTTCTGGTTCTTGATTTAGGCTGTGGAACTGGCCGTAACAGCAATTACTTAGCCGAGCGAGGCAATCAAGTGATTGGCATTGATCTCGCCGCTAATGCCCTCCAAATAGCTTCAGAGAGGGCGAAAAAAGCCGGGCTAAGCGAGGAGGTGAAATATCTTCACCAAAGTATTGGCGCGAAACTTCCCTTTCCCGATAATCACTTTGATCTCATTCTAGATATTACTGCCTCAAATTCAATCAAAAGCAGTGAACGAGAAGTTTACCTCAAAGAAAGTAGTCGTGTTTTGAAGCCAAGCGGCTTTATGATTTTGCGCTCTCTTTGCAAAGATGGCGACCAAAATGCTCAAAATCTTTTAAAATCAAGTCCTGGTGGTGAGCTAGATACTTACTACTTAAAAGAATTAAAAATTACTGAACGAGTTTTTAGTGAAATTGATCTCAAAAATTTATATGGTCGTTACTTTAATTTTGATAAATTAATTAAGGATTTTGGTTATCCTCAGGTGAAAGGAATCACTTACAAAAGAAAATACTGGCTCGCAATTATTACTAAAAAATAATAATCCGGCTATCAAAAAAACACCATCCGGTGTTTTTTTAATTTTAAATAATAACAGCTCCCTTCGTTCTTTCCTCAAGGCGCCATTCCGCCAAACCAATCCCAGCGCAAAGCCAAATTAGTCCCAATAAATAACCACCTAAGACATCGCTAAAATAATGAACACCCAAATAAATTCTTGAAAAACCAATTCCTAAAATAAGGACTAAACCCAAAGCCAGGACAACGATCTTCCCTGTTCGAGTTTTTCTTCGTTTCCAAAAATAATAAAAAATAAAACCATAAAGAACAATTGCCAAAGTTGAATGACCACTCGGAAAAGAGTAGGTGCTCTCGGCATAGATTGCGTTCAGTGGTCGTCCACGCTGAAGACTAATTTTACTAAGAAGATTGGTTAATACCCCGCCCAAAAAAGAAACTAAAAAAGGCATCAAAAAGACTCGCTTCTTTTTTAAGGAAAGAAAAGCTAAAAAGGCAATACTTAAGCCAATTGCAAATTGTGGCAAAGCCAAACTTGTTACTAACAGAAAAAAATGAACCAAACCAGGGGTGCGTACTTGTAAAATAAAATTGTTAACTGTCTGATCAAATAAAAATAAGTTATCCAGCGACAAAAAATTACCAATCACCGCGCCAAAAAGCACAAAAATATAAGCAAAAATAAGAACTAACACTGTAAAAGTGAGGCCAAAAAAATTATCGCGAGCCAATCTTTTTCTGAGGAGATAAGGGGAAAGTTTTTGGTGTTTTTTTTTCATAAAATTAATCTTTAACAAAACGATAAAAAATTCTCTTCACTACTTCCATCATAACTAAATATCCAGAAACAATCAAAATAATCACCGGAAAAACTAGCCAAGGCAAAGGCTCGAAACCAAACATAACAGCTAGCGGACGGAAAGTAAGAGCTGATCCCACAAGAACCGCGAAGCTAGTTAAGATTGTCATCTGCCAACTTGCTTTAGACTGAAAAAAAGGAATTTTTCTGGTGCGAATAATATGAACGACCAGAATTTGCGTCGCTAAAGATTCAATAAACCAACCGGCCTGAAAAGCAGGCCCAGAAAGAGAAAAGATTTTGTATAAAATAAAAAAAGTTAAAATATCAAAAGCAGAGCTAATCGGTCCAAAAACTAACATAAACTTTTTTAATAAACCAACATTCCAATGACGAGGTTTTTTGAGGTATTCGGAATCAACATTATCAGTTGGGATTGCCAACTGAGAGGTATCGTAGATAAAATTATTTAATAAAATTTGGCCGGCAGTCATTGGGAAAAACGGCAAAAACAAACTAGCGGCAATCATCGAAAACATATTGCCAAAATTAGAACTGAGAACCATTAATAAATATTTCATTGTGTTAGCAAAGGTTCGTCTTCCCTCTAAAACCCCGGCCATTAATTCTTGTAGTCCTTTTTTTAATAAAATAATATCGGCAGCTTCACGAGCAATATCAACAGCATTCTCAACGCTAATCCCGACATCAGCCATTTTTAATGATGGAGCATCATTAATACCATCACCAAGATAGGCCACAACTAGGCCATTTTGACGCAAAAGAGAGATAATTTTCTCTTTCTGAGCTGGTGTTAAGCGAGCACAAATTTCCGCATCTTTAACCTGACGATAAATTTCTTCATCATTTAAAGAATTAAAATCGAGATCCTCACCGCTAATTGCCCCCTTAATTTCAAAGCCAATATCGTGGCAAATTTTTTTACTAACTAATAGGGAGTCACCAGTTAAAATTTTGATTTTAATTCCGTGAGCAAACATGAAGTCCAAAACCTCCTTAACTCCTTCTTTTGGTGGATCATAGAAAGCCATTAGACCAAGAAATGTTAATCCTTGCTCTTCTTGTCGCCAATTTATTTCTTCTTTTTCGCTATTAACAATTTTTTCTGCCAAAGCTAAAACACGAAAACCATCAGAGCTTAAACGATCATAAAGTTCCTTAGCGATTGCTAAATTTTTTGAATCAAATTTTTGATCAGATCCGTTATCATCAAAAAAACTACAAATCTTAAAAATTTCTTCTGGCGCTCCTTTTGTTACAATTTTTGTTAACCCCGAAACACTGGCCACCACTGAAGATCGTTTTCTTTGGAAATCATAAGGTAATTCAGTGATTTTTTGAATATTATTCTGGTTTTCTGATTTTTCTTGATTAAAATCAAGAATCGCACGATCCAAAACACTCTTAATTCCAGATTCTAAGCTAGCATTAATAACTGAGGAATTAATAATTTTTAAAGATTCTTTTCCGAAAATATTATAATTATGAACAAGAGTAATTTTATCTTGAGTCAAGGTTCCAGTCTTATCAGTGCACAGAATATCCATTGAACCAAAATCGGGAATAGATGTCAGTTTCTTCACCAAAACCCCCTTCTTCATCATCCGCATCGCCCCCTTGGACATATTGACGCTCATAATCATCGGTAATAATTCCGGGGTTACACCAACGGCAACCGCAATCGCAAATACTAATGAATCAAAAATACCCTTATCCATCATTAAATTAATCAAAAAAATAATGGAAACGATTGAAACAATAACCTTCATTAACAAAATACCAAACTTCTTAATTCCCAAAGAAAAAGCATCCGGTTGCCTTTCTTTCTCTAAACTTGCCGCAATCTTACCAAACTCAGTTTTTTGCCCAGTTAATTGAACAAGTAATTCACCAAAACCAGAAACTACATAGGTGCCAGCAAAAGCTTTTTTATTTTCAAAACTATCTTTCTCAGCTGGAAGGCTTTCGCCGCTAAGTGCTGATTCATTAACAAATAAATCATCTGAACTCAAAATTAAACCATCTGCCGGAATAATATCGCCGGCCATTAACAAAACCAGATCACCGGGAACCACTAATTTTGAATCAACTTCAATTTCTTGACCGTCACGACGGACTTTAACCATAATTGCTAAACGAGAATAGATTTTCTCGGCTGCTTTCCCTGATTTATGCTCTTGATAAAAATTTAAAATAACACTCAACAGAATCATGGCGGTAATAATTCCTGCCCCACGAAATTGACCAGTACCCGCAGAAATAGCAGCCGCAAGCAACAGAATAATAATCATTGGATCAATAAAATAGGAAAATATTTTCCGAAAAATATTTATTTTTTGATGCTCCTGAATCGAGTTTGGTCCATATGACAACAATAGCCGACTAGCTTCCTCAGTGCTAAGGCCAGGAAATTTTGGACAATCTTTTTGCATAAATAAAAAATAAAAATAGATTAAATACTACGTTTATAATTATAACATTTTTTTCAAAAAACCACCGAATATAATTCAGTGGTTCTTTTTTTCTAATAATCTCTCAATTTCTCCAAACCTTTGAGCTTTCTGATCTTCTCCAGGGCTTTCGATTCAATCTGACGAATACGTTCACGAGTTACTTCAAATTCCTGACCAACTTCTTCTAAGGTGTGGGCGACGCCGTCAATCAGACCAAAGCGCATCTCGAGAATTTTCTGTTCACGTGGAGAAAGTTGGGCAACAATATTTTTTACATAATCTCTTAGCAATTGAAGAGCAGCGGCTCGATCTGGAGTTACGTTTTTAACATCTTCAATAAAATCTTCCAACGTTGAATCCTCTTCATCGTCACCAATGGTAGTTTCGAGTGAGATTGTATCTTGCGAAATTTTAATAATATAACGAATTTTTTCCAACTCTTCTCCCATTTCAGCAGCAATTTCTTCTGGCAATGGTTCACGACTCAATTCTTGAATCAAAGTACGTTGTACTTGTTGGAATTTATTAATAGTTTCTACCATGTGGACTGGAATACGAATAGTGCGGGATTGATCAGCAAGAGCGCGAGTAATGGCTTGTCTAATCCACCAAGTAGCATAAGTGGAAAATTTATAGCCCTTTCGATATTCAAATTTTTCAACTGCTCGGAACAAACCAATATTTCCTTCCTGAATCAAGTCCAGTAAACTCAAACCCTTTGCTCCAGCAAATTTCTTGGCAATCGACACCACTAAACGAAGATTGGCCTCAATAATACGATTCTCTGCTTCTTTGTCTCCTTTTTCTTTTCTTTTCGCCAACTCAACTTCTTCATCTCCTGAAAGTAAAGGAACTTTGCCAATTTCCTTTAAGTACATCTGGATGGAGTCGGCGGAAAGCTTTGATAAATCAATCGATAATTGAGCCTTTCTTTCCTTTTCGTTTCGAGCGATTGTTTCAGTGCCACCCAAAATATGACCAGTATCTTCAATAATTCTAATGCCATTTTTCTGGAGATCTCCCAAAAAAACATCATATTCATAAACATAATCCTCAACCTCTGGAAAAGCATAAAGCAACTCGGTTTCCATCACAAAACCACGAACCCTCCCTTTGTCCAACAATTTTTGAAGCTTTTCTTCCGCTGGATATTTTATCTCCCTTTTTACTTCGGGAACTTTTGGAGTTTTTTCTTTTATTTTGAGTGGAGTTGCAATCTTAGCTACTGGCTTTTGAGCGGTTTTTTTCTGAATACTCTGAACAACCGGTTTCCCTTTTTTAAGAGGTGTTACCGGTTTTTTTACTAATTTAACTAAAGGCTTTTTACTTGCCTTAACTTTGAGAATAACAGGTTTTTTAATCATTTTTTTCACAGGTTTTACTGGACTTTTCTTAAGAGACGGATTTGCTTTCTTTTTTAATAAAATTGGCCTTTGATTTAGCTTTTTAGAATTCTTCACCAGCTTCACTTTCTTTGCCACAAGAGCTGGGCTTTTTTTGGCAATTTTCTTAATTGGTTTTAAAATTTTTTTAACCGACTTCAAAACCGGCTTAGAAACCTTTTTAATCACCTTAATCTTCCCTTTCAAAGAAGATATTTTTTGTTTTTTTAACGCCATATATTGACAATTTATTGATAAATCAATCAACCACAGTCCGTTAACTACTAGCCGTACTAATTTCACGCAAACGATCGGTGAAATCCTTAAAATCACTCATTAATTTTTGTACCAACTCTGTTTTACCATTTTTTTCCGCTTCCGCCAATTCACGCTGGATACTCTTGATACGTTCTTGATAATAATATCTTTTTAATTCCCAGACACTTTTTACAATTTCACTTTTTATTTCTAATTCATTTAAAGAATAAAAGTCTTTTTCTCCTAAAAGAATCAATAAATCAAGAAGATTTTCGGTTTTTTCCCCTTTAGAAGTCAAAAAAACTCGAAAATCCTGATAATCAAAGCTTTCGTTCTTATTATAATAGATAATTAAGTCCTTGTAAAATGAAATTTTTTCGTTACCTTTGAGAAATTCTGGCTCTAGCTTGGAAACCAAATATGGGATGAGATTTGGTGCGCGAAAAACTAAGGCCAAGGTCAGTTCACTCATCAATTCTTGACGATCAAGGGACTCTTTTGAGGGCTCTTTTTCTGGATTAATCACAACCGGAGCTATTGTTGTATTTTTAGAATATTTTTTTAATTCCTCTCTCATTGAATCCTCTGGCATCCCAATAATTTCTGCAATTCTTCTTAGCCAAAAATCTTGCTCAATTTTGCTGGAAAACTTGGCAATCATCTCCAAGGAACGCCTAGATATTTCTTTACTTCCGGAAGCTGTTTTAGCGTCAAATTCGGCAATTAATTTGTCTAGATAATATTCCATCATCGGCTTGGCCGTCTTAACTGCTCGAGACCACTCCTCAGGATCCTTATTTAAGCACTCGGCAGCATCCTTTCCATCTTGAAGAACGATAACGTTAATATTGAAATCAAGGGCCATTGCCTCCTTAATTCCTCGATCAGCAGCCATCTGGCCAGCAGCATCCATGTCAAAGGCAAGCGCTAAATTATTGGTAAATCTTTTAATAATCGTTAATTGTTCCCCGCTCAAAGCTGTCCCCGAAGAAGCAACGACGTTCTTGAATCCATATTGATGAGCCATGATTACATCCATTTGACCTTCAACAATAATGACCAAATCTTCTCTTTTGATGAATGTCTTAGCTTTATCTAGACCAAATACCACTCGACTCTTGTCGTATAATTCAGTTTGAGGGCTATTAATGTATTTTCCCCCTACTTTTTCGTTGTGCTCTACTTTCGGATTAACGCGCGCAGTAAAAGCAATTACATTGCTATTAATATCAGTGATTGGAAACATAATCCGATCACGAAAACGATTATAATAACGATTAGACTCCTCCTTACGAACAGTCAGACCGGCGGTAAATATTTCTTGATCACTAAACAAAGGCTTCCCATTTTTTGGCAATTCTTTCAGGCGAATAATTAAATTATCCCAACTATCTGGGGCAAAACCAATTCGCCATTCTTTAATTGTCTCTTCTTTGAGCCCCCTACTTAATAGATAATCGCGAAAATAAGAAGCGGAATCGATTTCTAAGTGTTTTTCAAAATAACGAGTTGCTGATTCTAAAATATCCAATAGGCGATTCCGTTTCGAAAAATCATTTCGTTCATAGTTATCTAAAGTTACCCCGGCCTGAGGAGCTAAGAGACGCATCGCTTCCACGAAACCAATTCCCTCAATTTCTTGAACAAAAGAAAAAACATCACCACCTTTGCCACAACCAAAACAATGCCAAATATTTTTATCCGGTGAAATCACAAAAGACGGACTCTTCTCCCGATGAAAAGGACAAAGAGCCTGAAAATTAGCGCCAACCGCTTTAACTTGGACATAGGAACGAATGACCTCAACAATATCCAAACGGCTTTTTATTTCATCAGATTGACTCATAGGATTAACTAGTGATTTTACACCCCTTGATGATAATTTTCAATAACCAAGGACTTCAAACGAGCAATTTCCGCAGCGACTTGTTCACCGTCATATTCCGCGCTATGACGAGTTTCGCTCTGTCCAACTTGTTTTTGATCTAAATGAAGATTAAAAACAACAATCTCCTCTCCATTATCCACCTTTTCTTCTAAATAAAGATGAAAACGCGGATAAAAATCACGCCCCAAACGATTGGCGAAACTTTCTTGTTGAGTTTTAAAATCAACAATTCTCGCATAAGAACAACGACGCTGAACAAATTGATCAGGACGAAGAGACAAATATTTCTTTTTGACTTCAAATTTCATTTTTTTTTCGGAAAATAATAAATTTAGAAAAAATATAATTACCACAACCTAAAATAAGATTAACTAAGATTTGAGACAATAAGTACCAAACCGCCAATCGACTAACAAAAAGATGCATTAAAATTGCGTTCAAATTCAAATTAACAAAGCCCACCGCAAAATACATCGACATCTGATGAAAAACTCGGTCATTACTCCGATGACGAAAAGTCCACATCTTTTGCAGAAAAAAGGAGGCTAAAAAACAAAGAACAAAAGACAATGAAGTTGATTGAATAATTCCAAGATGCAAAACCCCATGAAAAAGAAAAAGAAAAGCCAAATCCAGTCCTCCAGTCAAAAGTCCACTAAGAATAAATTTTGCCCCCGACTTATTACGATGCAAATAATTCATGAGGATTGGTAAAAATCTCCAAGCCAAATATTTTAGTTTAAAATAAAAATTATCGATTAATGACATAAGAATTAAAAATCCAAGTAACCAGTTTTTTAGTTTCTGAAAAACGAGACTCTTTGCTCGGAGCCCCTAAGACTACCGAAATAATTTCTTTCCCATCTTCGTTTTTAAATTGCCCAACAAAACAATAGCCAGCTGATTCAGTGTAACCCGTTTTTCCTCCCAAAATAGAAATTTCAGGGACTTCATCTGATAACAACTCGTCCGTGTTAATTAATTTCTTATCTCGATTTTCTAGTGTTTTGAATTGATAAGATCTAGTGGTTACTGCTTTTTTTAATTCTGGAGCAAGAAGAGCGGATCGAGCCAAACGAGCAACATCTCGAGCGCTCGCTTGATTAAGATCACTCAAACCAGTTGGCTCAACAAAAGAAGCGCTAAACATTCCAATGGCCTTTGCTTTTTCATTCATCATTTTCACAAACTGCTGATCATCCAAACCAGTGGAATGCACCAAAGCGAGAGTCGCGCCATTATCAGAAGCAACTAAACTAGTATAAAAAAGGTCTTTTATTTTTACCGAATCACCAAGAAATAAATTATTCTTTCCACCACCAATAGAATCTTTGGCTGTCACCCGATAAGTCTCCTCCCAGCCAGGATTGTGATCTAAAAATACTAAAGCTGTCATCAATTTAGAAATACTAGCAATTGCTTGTGGTGTTTCTGCGTCCTGCCCCCACAAAAAAATATTTGGCTCTGCCACTAAAACCGCTGCCCTTTTAACCGATAATTCTGGATCGGAAATTCCAGGCTTTCTCACAAAAATTGGCACTTCCGATATTTTTGGCAAATAAGCAATCTGATGACAATTTTTCTGACACAAAATCTTTGGTGAATAGAAAACAATTGGGCTCAAAACATCAAAATTAGCAAATATAAAAGAAAGAATTAAATTAATAAATATTGAATATATCATTGCAAAAAAATAAAATTAACGATCCTCTTCGATTGCGAGAAATTCATCAAGTGCTGGATTATCTCTGAATTCTTGGTATTGAGGCAGGTCTTCCAAACGACTAAGTCCTAAAAACTTGATAAATTCCAAGCTAACAGAATAATAGTTCTCATTACGCGTTTTTTCAAATTTTTCTTCAATTAAGCCACGTAACATTAAATTTCTTAAAATTAAACTACAATTCACCCCCCGAATTCTTTCAAGATCAAACTTAGAGACTGGTCCTCGATAAGCAATGATCGTGAGAGCTTCCAAGCTTGGCTGACTTAGCTCCCCCCCAGTTTCATTCTGGAGAAATTTCTTGATCACCTCTGAATTATCTTGAGCACTAGCAAGTTGATATTTATCACCCTGGGAAATAATTCGAAAACCACGACCGGTTTGTTCATATTCAGCCGCTAACTCTAGAAGCGCTTTTTCAATTTCTTCCGTTTCAAGAGAAAGTAAATTTTTTAAATCCTTTAAGGCTAATGGCTTTGCAGCTACTAAAAAAAGTGATTCAATTTGTGATTTAAGATTCATGATTTTAAATATTAATAATATTTTCTTGCTGAACTAAATTTATCTCCCCAAAGAGTTCATCTTGCTCAAAAAACACTTCTCTTTGTTTGGCCAATTCTAACACTGCCAAAAAATTAACAATTAATTCTGTTCTAGTTTTAAAGCTTTTTAAAAGTTGAGAAAAATTGATTCTTGCTCTATTTTTTACCAATAATCGCAGGCTATCAATTCGCTCTTCAATGCTAATTTTTGGTTCTAAAAATTTTTCTTCTAATTTTTTAACAACCGGCTTTAATTTGGCAATCACTTTCGGAAAACAGTCTGCCAAAATTTCTGCTGATAATTTGACGGGCGGATAAAATCCGGGATTTAATAACGAACGATTTTTTGGTGCCATGACTGGGGTGAATAAGGGTTGGTCGGCAATAATTAATTTTTTTAAATGTTCACTGGCATCAATAAATTCCTTATACATTTTTAACTGTCGTTCCAGGCCAAACGCTCCCTTTTCTTCTTCTTCAATCACCAAATAAGGCAAGAGTGCCTTTGATTTTATATATAACAACTTGGCAGCAATCACTAGAAAATCAGCTAATTCCTCCGAACCAATTTCAATTGTTTCCTCCAAATAACTCAAAAATTGATCAGCAATTCTGGCTAAAGCAATTTCAGTGATATCCATCTTCTCTCCCTCAATTAATTGAAGAAGGATACCGAGAGGACCTTCAAATTTTTCGGTTTTAAAATCAACCATAAAATAATTATTTTACTGGCAAAGGAGTGGTGACTGAATTTTTTATTTTTAAAAGTTTTTCACCATCAAAAATAAAACCCTTTAAACATTGGAATCCGGAGTTATGAAGTTTGTCGCTAGGAGAAGAATAAATATTTTGACCCTGTTCACGATTGTCTGTCCGAAAATTAGCACAAAGCTCAAATGTCGTACTTGAAGTTTTTTGGTATTGAATCGCTTCCTTAGTTTCTGGATCAATTAAACTGGCACTATTTAAATAATTACCAGGATCAGCTTTAAGCTCTTCTAAGTTTTCTGGTAATTTATTTTGGCTACCCAAATAAGAATTAACCGCTCCTTCAATGTTAGAAATATTATTAATCAAATTTTGATCCAAACGACGATTCCTCGCCATCGTGGGAGACTCCACAAAAAACCAAGCTGAAATAAAAGACAATAAAACTAAAGATAAGGAACCAAACAAAAAAGCCTTCATAGTCAATGATTTTCCGGAAAAGTCCTCCCGCTTATTTTCATATAAATAATAAGAAAAAATCACACCAGCAATCACAAACATTGAAAGCGCTTTTAAAATTGAACGACCGGTCAACTCACCAGAAAGAAAGTTATTGATTACGCCAATAAATACTCCCAATAAAACCAAGGAAGATACTAATAAAATAAAGTAAGTCAACCAACGACGAATTCCAGATTCTCTATCTAATTCACCAGTTTTCAAGCCCTTATTAATGAGATTTGAAATGACATAAAAAATTGGTGCTGCAATTAAAAGAGCGGAAATAGCGAATTTTAATTGACTGTCTTTGTCGTAATAAGAAGTGGCAAGAACATCAACGATACTTTTATCAATAATACTAAAAGCAATCATCCCTACTGACAATGCCACAAAAAATAAAGCAGCTAGCGATAAAAGATAGTAAAAAGCATATTTGGCGTTAACATGATTAGTCATAAAATTAGATAATTAATTTATGGATTTAGTCTTTTAACATCACGAGGCAAGAAACAAGCCTCCTTAACGCTATTTAGATTTAATAATTTCATTATAATACGCGCTGGGCCAATCCCAACCCCACCATGAGCTGGACAACCAAAGCGGAAGAAATTCAAATAGTCTTGCAACTCCTCTAAATTCATCCCCTTTTCAATTGCTTGTTTTTCCAGAATTTCAATCCGGTGTTCACGTTGAGCGCCAGTGGTTATTTCTAGTCCACGATAAAGCAAATCAAAGCTCATTGTGAGATTATTGTCATCAGTATGACGCATATGGTAAAAAGGTCGGGCTTCAATTGGATAATCAGTCACAAAAACAAAATCTGAGCCAGCCTCTTCCTTAGCTAAACGACAAATTTCTCGCTCTTCTTCAGGTGAAAGATCGTGATCTTTTTCACTCTTAATCCCAATTGCTCCTAATTTTTCTTTTACTAACTTCAAGCTCCAACGAGGAAAAGGAGTTACTGGAACTTCAATGTCAATTGGTAAATTAGCTTTTTTGAGACGCTCAAAACCAGACACCAACATTTTTTCCTCAGCCATCATAATATCTTCATGCGAAGCAATATTGGCAATTTCAAAATCCCAGCCGGTAAATTCGGTGACATGACGAGTCGTGAAAGAAGGCTCAGCACGAAAAACGGTGCCAACCATAAAAACTTTTTCCATTCCAGCAGCCATTGCCATTTGTTTATAAAACTGAGGAGATTGAGATAAATAAGCTTGGCGATCAAAATATTTGACCTCAAAAACTTCTGCCCCAGTTTCACTCGAAGTGTTCATGAGGCAAGGGGTGTAAATCTGTAAGAAATTATTATCTAAAAAATAATCACGACAACCGGCTTCAAAAATAGTCCAAACTCGAAAAATAAGTTGGTGCTCTGGTTTTCGCAAATCTAGCCAACGATTATCGAGACGCAAATCCAAACTAGCTTCATTCTCAATTTTTTGCATCACCGGGATCGGCAATTGTTCAAGAGATTTGGTAATTAAGGTCGCTTCAGAAACAGAAAGTTCATAATCTTTAGGTTCTTCTTCTTGACCTTTTTTGGCTGGCTTTTCCTTTAACTCTCCGACCACCTCCAAATAACTTTCAATATTCAAATTTTCAGCAACCGAAAAAGCTTCCGGAGCAAGAGAGGTCTCGAAAACTAATTGCATTATTCCGCTAGCGTCACGCAAATCAACGAAAGCGAGTTCTTTTTTGAGACGCAGATTATGAACAAAACCAGCCACGCGAACCGATCCTTGAGCCTGTTTTTTAGCTTCAGAAATTGAAATAATTGACATAAAATAAAAATTTCAGCCGAATTTAACGACTTTATTGTTGTTTTTTATATTAACTCTTAAATTTTATCGCATTTTTAAGGTTTGAGCAAGGATAAGAAAATAAAAAAAGACCGAATTTTCAATAAACTCGGTCTCAACAACAATATTGCGGCAATTCTAATTAGATATTTTATGTTTAATAAAATACCGCAACAACAACGACATACTGCCCTTCAATCTCAACTTTAAATGCAGAAATAACATCTAGCGCGTGATTCTTGTCAACAAACATTTGAACTTCTTCCATGTCAGGTTCTTTAAAATATTTAAAGAAAAATATTTTTACTTTTTCGATATAATCTGAATGTGATTTCTCTAAACAAAGCGAAATTTGAATTGTATCCGTCTGAGCATCTAAACAAACCTCTCTTTTTACAACTTTTTTCTCACAGAACAAGCGCTCCAAATAGTTATTAATCTCGATCTCTACTAATCGAGGGTCTTCATTAAAAAATAACCGAAACTCGGTAATAATCTTTGCTTCCATTACTTAAATTTTTTATTTTTAAAGTGTAAATCAAAATTACATTTTTTTATCTTATTTGTCAATTATTATAGATTTTATGGCTAAAATTAAAATAAAAATAACGACAGAATTGCCACTCTTTTTTAGCGATAACAACTAATGTTTCATCATTAAATAAACGACCATCGCCTCCACTTTTTCCGGCTTATCTCTTCGCCAAGAAAAATACTTTTTTTCTTCACAATAAGTACAATCCTTACTGAAGCTAACCTGATTAGACAAAACCCCAATATTTAATAATTGGCTGCTAATAATTGAAGCTAAATCAATAAAAATCTTCTCTTTTTGCTGAATGATATATTTTTCATAAGAAGTAAACATTTTAGCAACATCATCTTGAACTTCAAAATGATTAGCACAAATATGCGGACCAACAAATACCTGAAGATTTTCGGGTTTACTAAAAAAATTTGTTTTCATTAATAAAATTGTCTTGGTGACAATATTTCCCAAAACTCCTCGCCAACCAGCATGAACAAGGGCGATTACTTTTTGAATTGGATCATAAATATAAACCGGCGCACAATCCGCGACGGTTATTGCTAAAACTAATCCAATTTGATTAGTAACTAAAGCATCTACCAAAGGAATCATTTTCCCAGCATCTTTCAACTCGACAATTTTTACTTCAAAAGCATTAGCCAACGCCGCCGACACCACCTTGCTATTATCAATTCCCTGCGAAGAAAAAAAATTTTGACGGTTTTTAGTCGCTTGATCATCTTTTTGATTAGCAAGCTTCATTAGTCCATCTTTTTTTGTAGAAATACCAAAAATTATTTCTTCAAATTCAGCTAACATATTATTCAGAAATCGTTAATTTAAATCGTTCAGTTAAAACATTAATCTCATGAACTAATTCCTTGGACAGGGCTAAGCGAGCAGTTTTATAAAAATCATGCTCAAGTATAAATCTCAGAACTTTAATCGCTTCCCAAGAAATTTTTGGTAAAACTTCGTTTCGCTCCTTAAATCGCTGGTCAGCGCAAGGCGGACAAACTAAACCGCCCTTTAGAGAATCAAAACGGTTATCGCTCTCTTTGATTACTGAGCTGCAAATAAGACAATTATCCAAACGTGGTGCATAGCCCAGACTCGCTAGTAACTTCCAAATAAAAGCAGCGAGTAAAACCTCCCCCTTCTCTTTTGATAAATCAGCTGTTCGACGATCAAGATATTCTAAAAAACTTTCAGACAAAAAAAACAACTCAGCATCGGGTTCCGCTTCTTTGGTTAATTTATCAAGAATTGCCAAAGCTGCCCCAGCATAAAATAAACGATTCAAATCTTGACGAACTTCAATTCGGGAATCAATTGATCGTGCTGCCCCCAAATAATCACGATGCCTGCCCTTAATAATCATGGCTTCGATCAAAGAAAACGGTTCAATATGACCAGCGAGCTTTGAGCTTTGGCGTTCTGCACCACGAACAGCGAGATTCAACTTACCAAAATCACGCGTATAAACAACAACCGCGCGGTCATATTCTTTGAGCGGGCGGCGTTTGATCACTATTCCAAGAGTATTTTTAGTTTCTTCTTTTGGCATCTAGGTAATTTTGCAAAATTATTGCTGCTGCAATCTCATCGCGACCAGCGCGCATTTTTTTTGAGCCACCAAGAGCATCGGCCGCCTTACTGGAAAGACGTTCATCGAATTCAATAATTGGAATATTTAGTGATTTTTTTAAAGCTTCCAGAAAACTAAGATATTCGGTAGTTAACGGTTCATCGAGGTTTCCAGACATTTTTTCTGGACGGCCAATAATTACTTCATCAATTTCTTCTTCATCAATTAGGATTAAAACTTCACCCAAAGAAGCAGCAGTTTGAAATGGTAAAGCCATACTAGTTTCACTATCAGCGAGGGCTAAGCCTAATCTTCTACTTCCCCAATCAATGCCTAAATATTTTCTTACTTCATTCATATTATTCAAGAGTTAAAATTTCACAACCATTTTCCGTGACTACCACTGTGTGCTCAAAATGAGCACTAAGTCCCCCATCCAAAGTTTTGATCGTAAATTTGTTACCTTGATCAATTTTTATTTTCCAAGTTCCTGTATTGATCATCGGCTCAACCGCTAAAACCATTCCGGCTTCTAAAGTGATATTTTCTGGATCACGATCGGCGATACTATAGTTAAAAACAGCTGGATCTTCATGTGCCAAATAACCAACGCCATGACCAACCAAATCACGAACTACTCCATAGCCATGGTTTTCTGCATGTTCTTGAATAACCCTTCCCAGGGTGCCAATTTTCAAGCCAGGTTTGATTGCTCTGATGCCTTTTTCTAAACACTCTCGAGTAATTTGCAAAAGTCTTTTCGCTTCAACACTTACTTTCCCAACTGGAAAAGTTGCTGACATATCGGTATAAAAACCACCAAGAAGTGAATGGGGGTTTTTCGGCAAACTAAGCTTTTGGCGAGTCGCGTCATCAGTCGGCCACTCCATTCCTAAATCAATATCAACAATGTCACCAGAATTCAAGATTCGGCCAGGAGTCGCGACACCATGAACAACCTCATCGTTAATCGAGATACACAGCATATCGGGAAAAAATATTCCCCCACCCATTGAATAATTTTTAAAAGCTGGACGAGCACCCGCTTCATCGGCCATCTTACAAGCTAAAGCCTCTAGGTCAGCGGTATTCACGCCTGGCTTGATTTCTTTTCCCACTGCTTTCAAGATAGCATTGAGGATTTTTCCTCCTTCACGAATTGCTCTTATTTCTTCTTTATTTTTGATTAGATTGGACATAGATAATAATATTTATTTTCTTTTTAGTGCTAAACGACTTTCACGAATAGAAAGTGTCAGAAAAACGACCAATAGCAAAACTGTGTTGAGTGGTGCTACCCAAAAAGGAAACTCATGACCAAAGCTCTCCACGATCATTAGTGATCCCAAGAAACCAATCGAATACATAGCACCATTCTTAAGGTAAGCAAATCTGGCGATTAAATCAACTCCCCGTACAGTGAATTCCCTCACCACTAAGGCCCCCAAACCATTTCCTAGGAGAATCAAGGGTACGCTCATTGTGAATGCAAAAGCACCAATTACTCCATCGATAGAAAACGATGCGTCCAAGGCTTCTAGATAAAAGATTTTACTCCAAGCGCTCATTGCCGAGTTTTTCATTAATTGTCTTTCTTTTTCTTCAGCATTCTTTTTAAAACCATCAGTAATAAAGAAAGCTGAAACACCAATAGTTGCTGCCAACGCTAACATTGGATCTTGCTTTAAAGCTAAATAAACAATTCCAGTTGTTAAAATTGAAGTCAAAGCATAAAACCAAGCTCCCTG
Organism: Candidatus Falkowiibacteriota bacterium; assembly: GCA_903847415.1. Taxonomy (GTDB): domain Bacteria; phylum Patescibacteriota; class Patescibacteriia; order Patescibacteriales; family UBA12465; genus CAINDR01. The sequence continues at coordinate 5,086 of CAINDR010000008.1, read as the reverse complement.
ACGATGAATAAATCCTTCCACCAAAAAAGCGTATTTCTTTTCTTCTAAAAACAACCAAGCTAAGGCAACGTACAACAAATACATCCCACCACCCAGCAACAATAACGGCTTAGAAGCCTCTAGTGAGGCCTTCACTAAATCACTGCCAGAAAAAGTTGCTGTCCAAACCTGAGACAAAGAAAGACTTGGATTGACTGCCCAAACAATTATAAAAGGAAGCATCCCACGAACTAACACTACCGCAAAAAGCAAACCCCAAAACAAAAAAATCTTTCGATATTTCTCGGGCATGGTTTTGAGAACATGCGCATTAACAATAGCGTTATCAACACTGCTAATAATCTCAAAAAGACAGAGTCCAAAAACTGTAATAATAATTGTCCACATAAACCAATAAAATATCAAGAAATCTTTATAAAACCTTATTATTATAACACTAAAAACCCCAGAGAGAAAGAAAATTTCTCAAAACTAATAAATTTAAACTAATTTTAGATAATAATATTTAAAGAATAGTCTATTCGTTGACAAAATAATAATATTATGGCAGAATTAACCAATAATATTCATTGACATAATTAATTGATTAATAGGTGAAACACTTAGCAATAGCTAGGGGTTTGGCTTATTAATCAATTAGTAAAATAAAAATGGAAAAAGAAAATAGAAAAAATCAGGGCTACGGCCAAAAAACTTGGAAACCAGTAAGTTTCGAAGATTTATCCAGAAATCGCAAAACTAATAGGATTATTGGAATGACCTTTCCAAGGTCGGACTTTAATCTAGGTTTGGAGCCTTCTATCCTTACCGTCTTACCAGACGGTGATAATGTCAGTTATGATTTATATAACCGTGATTACAACGATAAGGATGTTACATTTTACCTCTGCTCTGTTTATATTAGCGGGTATGATGAGTTCGTTAAATGGGCTTTAAAGCACGAAAAAAAGAAAATTGTTGTTGGTGGTTATCACCCAACAACTTTCCCGGAAGACTTTACTAGATATGCCGAAAAAGTTGTTCAGGGTCCCTGCGACGAAATTTTCGACACAATCGAGCAAGAAGGTCAGATTGTTACTGGCGTAACAAAACATCAAAGACTTCCCCGCCGAGATTTATATGATGTCACCTGTAACCAACAGATCATACCAGATAAACTCCAGGGGGATATAGTGATTTCCATTAACACTTCAATGGGTTGCAACACTAAGCCTCCTTGCGATTTTTGCTGCACACCCATGATGTGCCCAAAAATATTAGCCAAACCCCTTGATTTAGTAAGCAAAGAAGTTGAAGACTTAAAAAAGTACAACGCCAAATTCTTATTTATTAGAGATGAAAACTTCACTATGCAAAAAGATTGGCGCAAAAGACTTGAAGTCATTCACGGAGGCTTGCCAACAATAAAAATTTACTTATTTGCCTCGGCCAATACGCTGAACGAAAAAAGTATAAAGTTTATGTCAGAAAAAGGAGTTTACATGATTTGTCTGGGGTTAGAAGATCCAACAAGTACTTATCAAAAAAATAAGCATTTAGATGAATCTATCCGCCTAATGAAAAAGTATGGCATCATGACTTACCTATCATTTATTGTTAATCCTCTTAAAATTATCGGCAAAGAAGCCGGCGACGCTTTCTATCAAACTTTAACAAAAAGACTAGAAGAATTAGGGCCAGAAATGATTTGTGGAAATTTCTTAATGCCTTTCAGAGGGACAAAAATCTGGGATGAATATTATGCCTATGTTTCCCCTGAAGACTATAAAGACTACGATTCAAAAACTCCATTCCTGATTAGGAACCCAGTGGTCAGGGAGAAAATGAAATTCTTTATGTTTTTCTATCAATGGAAGTACTTTAATTCCAAATTTTATAACGAACAAGTTAGAAAATTTGCCGTTAATGACACATTACATCTCCGCTTCGCGGAACTAAATGAAAAGTTCACACCAATTTATGAAAGAATATGGGATGTTAGAGCTTAGTTAAAATCAAAAAAGATTATTATTTCACAGAGAGGGTTTGATAAAATAAACCTTCTCTTTTTTTATTAAACAAAAAACCGACCCTATCTAGAGTCGATTTTATATTTTTCAATAATGAATTAAATTCCGTCGTATTCTCTCATCGTCATCTGGGCTTCAATTTGTTTCACAGTTTCAATAACTACCGAAACAACGATTAACAAACTGGTTCCGCCTAAAGCGAACGATTGTATCCCAGAAAAATATTGAGCAATTAGCGGCAGGACTGCAATCAAGCCTAAAAATAGAGCACCAACAAAAATAATTTTATGAGTAGTATAAGCTAGATAATCTGCGGTATGCTTCCCTGGTCTGATTCCAGGAATAAAGCCACCTTGTTTTTGTAAGTTTTCTGCGATTTGATCTGGATGAAAAACAATTTCGGTGTAAAAATAAGTAAAAGCAAAAACTAAGATAAAATAAATAATTCCGTAAAAAAGTTGATTAGCAAACAAATCAATTACTTGTTGAGAAAAGTTAGCCAACCAAACACTCCGTGCATGAATCGTGAATTGAGCAATCATGGATGGAAACAAAACTACGGAAATCGCAAAGATGATTGGAATAACCCCAGCCATATTAACGCGAAGTGGCAAATGGCTAGAAGATCCTCCAAAAGCGCGATTACCACGAATTTGACGAGCATATTGAACTGGGATATTTCTTTGTCCTTCATTAATAATAACCACCCCAATAACAGTAATAAGGCCAACGAGCGCAAAACCGATGATCATAAATAACTGACTGAAATCAAAGGTCTGAGAAAATTGCTGAATCTTTTGAGGAATCACCGCCACGATACCAGCAAAAATCAATAAAGAAATACCATTACCAATTTTCTTTTCGGAAATAAGTTCGCCAATCCACATCAAGAAAATTGTTCCAGCTGTAATTGTAATAATAATGCTAATCAAATCAAAAGAGGAAATACTACCAAGAATACCGCTCGCTGAACGTTGTAATAAGGTAATCATTCCGTAGGCTTGCATTGCTGCCAAAGGAACAGTGGCCCAACGGGTCCACATATTAATCTTCTGTCTACCAGCTTCTTCCTTTTGCATTTCTTCAATCTTTGGAACAATCATTCCTAAAAGTTGAAAAATAATTGAAGAAGTAATATAAGGGGCAATACCCATCATGACAATCGAGAAATTTTCCATGCCTCCGCCAGAAAACAAATTCATCATGCCCAAAATTTGATTATTGGCAAATAAGTTTTTCAAAGCAACGGCGTTAACGCCAGGAATCGGAATATGGGCAGCTAAACGAAAGATGACTAGCATTGCTAGCACAAACATAATACTATTTCGTAAATCCTTCGCTTTCCAAATTTGATGTAATTTTTCAAACATATAAGCAATACAAAGCCGTCGCGTAAAAACGCGACAGTTTTGATTATAATTGAGTTTTTACAGTTTCGCTCATTTTGACTCCTTCAAATTTTACTTTGACGGTTAATTTTTCTTTACCGAGAATTTTTACCGGCAAAGAAATTCGAGAAATAATATTTCTTTCAAATAAAGTAGCAGCACTAACAATTTCTCCGTCTTTATAATTAAGATTGATTACTTTAATGTTAACAACCTGATTCTTTGGTTGCAAAGATTTGAATCCACGAGATTTTGGAATTTGGAGCAATTGCTGCTTCATACCTAAACGTTTCAAATTGCTAACGCCAGAACGAGATTTTTGACCCTTTTGACCACGAGTACTATAAGTACCATGACCAGAAGCATTTCCTCGTCCGACTCTCTTGCGATCCTTTTTGCCGCTTGAAGCGGGTATGGAGTTTAATGACAACATACTATTATGATGAAATTTAATTTATATAACTATTCTTTCTCGGTAGTAACCACGACCTTCTCAGTAGCTGGAGTATTTTTAGTGCGTAATCCAGATAAAGCCTTGATAGTGCAACGAGCGTTGTTGAGCTTGTTATTTCCACCCAAAGTCTTACTGGTAACATTATTGACGCCGGCTAATTCCAAAATAACTCGAGCAACACCACCGGCAATAACTCCTTTTCCCTTTTTTGCTGGCTTAAAAATAATTCTAGAAGCACCAATGTGACCAAAGACCTCATGAGGAATAGTTTCGTTAACCATTGCCACGGTAATCATGTCTCTCTTAGCTCGGTTAACTGCTTTGTTAACAGCCATGGTAACGTCAGCACCCTTCCCAACACCAACACCAATTTTTCCTTTGCGATCACCAATTGCAACACAAGTTCGGAAATTCATTCTTTTGCCACCAGCCATCACACGAGTAACGCGGGCAACATCAAGAATTCGTTGTTCAAATTCATCGCGAGGTTTTTCTCGATCATTATTTCGTCTTGGTCCGCGAGCACCACCAGTGCCACCACCACGACGCTTGTCACCTCCCTGTTGAGCAGGACTTGCTGGTTTATTTTCAATAATTTGAGTTTTCTTTTCGTCAGACATAAATATAAATTTAAGGCTTTAGCTTTAGATTAACAAACAATTCCTGATTCTCGGAGAGATTCAGCAACCGCTTGAACACGACCATGATAGCGATTAGCACCGCGATCAAAAACTACCACTGAGATTCCTTTGGCTTTTGCTTTTTCAGCAATCAATTTTCCAGCTTCTTTAGAAATTTCAGTTTTAGTTCCTTTTGTTTTGATTTCTTTTGTATTAACACTAACAATTGTTGTGCCAGAAACATCATCAATCAATTGAAGATTCATTCCACGCAAAGAACGAAAAACGCTCAAGCGAGGACGTGCTGCAGTTCCACTGATCTTGGATCTAATTTTGCGATGAAGTCTCGCTTTTTTTTCTTGATTTTCTTTTTGGGTGTTCATATTATTTCACAAATGCTAATTATTTACCTTTAGCGGCAGATTTGCCGGCTTTACGTCTAATAACTTCAGTAGAGTATTTAACACCCTTTCCTTTGTATGGCTCAGGTTTACGGAATTTTCTAATTTTATAAGCAGTATTTCCTACTAATTCATTACTAATACCACTGATTGTAATCGCGTTACCCTCAACAACAGCTTCAATTCCTTCTGGTAAAGCAAAAACAATTGGGTG
>CAINDR010000007.1 GCA_903847415.1 Candidatus Falkowiibacteriota bacterium | reverse complement strand
TGCGGAAGAAATGTATGGCGCCATCATGAGTCAGCCAGATGAGATGATTAAGGTATTTTTAGTAAATAATACTCGAATGTCACTTTCAGAAATAGAAAGCTTATTAAAATCAGAAAATCCTCGTGACGCCAAAATGAAAACCGCTTGGGAAATTGTGAAATTAATTAAGGGCGAAGAGGAGGCTAATCATGCGCAAGAAAATTTTGTTCAGAAATTTCAAAAAAGGGAAGCGCCAATGGACTTGGCAGAAATCTCTTTAGGAGCATCAGAAGAATTACTAATGAATATTTTGAAAAAGTGTCTACCAAAAAAGAGTGGCTCTGATTTGCGTCGACTACTTGACCAGGGTGGGGTGAAGATTGGTGAAGATGTGAAGTCAGATGGGCAAGAAAAAATTAGTATTCCAGCCGATGGTTTAGTTTTGAAGGCTGGGAAGAAAGATTGGTTTAAAATTATAGGGTAAGATTTTTCGGAAATACAGTAAAAGAGCTCTTTGTGAGCTCTTTTTTAATTGGTCAGGAAACCCCGCACGATTTTCCGCTACGGTTACTTGTCAGCCGCTGAGTTCGGGGAGGAGGTTATTGTAAAAAAAGTTATAAGTATTGACAATAACATCAATTTAGTGTAAAAATATCAAACGTGTTATCGGTGGCTAGTGAGCCAATAAAACCAAGAAGCACGATTCTTTAAAAATATGTAAAAATGAAAAAGTTAGTATTACTTTTAGGATTATTTGCGATCATTTCGCAAGGCTTCAGTCAGGAGCTGAAAAATGTAATAAAAAAAGAAGATGTGTCTTCTGTTGATAATGAAAAGGGTATCTTACTAGATAAACTGAAAGCAGATAGCTTGATTGGGATATTTTGTTATGACACGGTTAATTATTGCACTTATAATAAGGAAGATTTTTGGTTAACGCAATCCTATGGTTTTACCTACAAGATGGCTATCCGCACAAAAAAAGATTTTAAAATTGTGGAAATAATTGTCAAAGAACCAACTAAGCACATAACTTTTTTGTCATTTTTAATACTTCTCGGAATTGTATTTTTAATTGCATTTTTAATTGTAATTTTGTCGCAATCAGGTAAAAATAATAATAAAAGTAGAAGACCAAAGAATGATTACGGAGATCCAGGAAGTCCCGCTTCTAATCGTTATTAAAATCATGAGCCCTTACCGCTTCAAACACGATAAGGGCTTTTTTATTACCCTCCTTTCAATTTTCCCAATTTTCCCCTATAATACTGGTAATTAAACTAAATTTTGCAGCCAAGATAGAATCATTAGTTTTAAGTCCATAACGTTATAGACTTAAAACTACTCATTTAGAAAAAACAATATTTATATATGAAAAATTTAGAACTTCTCGCCCCAGCTGGAAACTTAGAAAAACTAAAAACTGCCTTTTTGTACGGCGCCGATGCCGTCTATCTTGGTATTCCAGATTTTTCTTTGCGGGTTCGGATTAACGATTTTGATTTCCCACAAATTATTGAAGGAATTAAATACGCTCATGATTTGGGTAAAAAGGTTTATGTCACCGTCAATATCTTCGCCCACCAAGAACACCTCAAGAAATTGCCGGCATATCTGAAATTAC
>CAINDR010000006.1 GCA_903847415.1 Candidatus Falkowiibacteriota bacterium | reverse complement strand
ACAGAAACTTCTTTATTCAAAAAAGACTGCGAATCACGATAAAGACTTTTAATTAAAGTGTAAGGCATATAAATTTAATTTAGTTTTATTTTACCCGGTAACATTAACATAAATATCAATAAAAAACAAGATTTATTGACCCATCCTATCTGGTTTCAAAATATTTGGCAAAGCCATCAGGATAGATTTTTGAGATATTTTGCTCATTAATTTCTAACCAAATTGCAAAATGTCCTGGTTTATCAATAACTTGAATTTTATCTTTTTGGTAAATTTCTTCTGAGTCAAGAGTACATTGATAAACAAAACAAATTTCATGTCCAGAATTTCCATTATACTGAAAAATGTTTTCTTTTACTCCTAGGAGTATGGCCTTTTTAATTTCAACGCCAAGCTCTTCCTGAATCTCTCTTTGAAGAGCAGTTAAAGAATCTTCACCAAAATCAATTCCGCCACCAAGCAAGCGATAAAAATTGGTCTTTTTAACTTGATCAAATCCAGGCGAAACCAGAGTTTTGCCATTGTGACTGATAATTGCTAAAACTATGGGGCGAATTTGATCAACCAACATTGGCATAAAATAAATTTGTTAAGTATTTTTTAATAATATTTTCTCAGCTTGAGCATAAACGGCTTCCAGCTCAGCAACAATTGGATTTTGTAAACGTTGTTTTAAAATTTTTAGAATCTCTTCATACAACCACAACTTTTTGTCCTTCGGCGCATTAAAATTATCCCAAAGAGCCTCACCTTTCACCTGGTAAGCTTCGATCATTGATTGTAAGTTATGAATTTTGTCAGCCGCACAGACCAGCAAAGCTTCATCGCAATCATTTTCTAAGGCTATTAAATATTTATTCTTTCTTTCTAGCCAGGTTGCAACTTCATCACTTTCTTCGTTGGGGTTTTTGTCCTCACTCACCTCTTTAACAATTTTTGCGACTCGCTCACCAAAAGATTTTAGCAAGTCACCATAATAATAATTTTTGACATCTTCCAAGACGTCATGAAGAAGTCCGGCGATAATAACATCTTCATCATCAGTGTAACTGTTTAAAATCCAAGCGACCGCAAAAGGATGACTAATGTATGGTAAGTGAAGATCCCCTTTGCGAACCTGGCCTTCATGTAAACGACTAGCGAGATTAATGGCTTTTTGAATTTTTGGACTTAATTTCATATTCAATAATTCTAACACAAATCAAGGATTAATAAAAAAGCGCTCAATAAACATTGAGCGCCGATTACTATCTTGCAGTCTCTCGGATTTTAATTAAAATTCTAACTAAAAAACTAATTCCAAAAACTGAAATCGCAGTAGAAATTACTCCTAAACGAAATTCTTGCACAAATACTTGATGCATCGTCTTTTTCATTTCCGATGGTGCTGCCTGATGATAATCTGCCGGATGGAAGGTCAGAATATCAAAAAAATAATCAATTCCTGCAAATAAAAAAATCGACAAAGATAGCGTTACTAAATACAATATTATCTTTATCTTTGCAGAATACTCTTCAGCATCGAAAATTATTCCCGTTTGAGCGATTAGATCGAAAGGAATAAAAAAAACTATCAAACAAAATAAACCAAAACCAATTGCCGATAATTTTTCGAATGATTGATTTTCTACGATATTCTTTGGCAAAAAACCAAAGGCCATCAAAAACATCGTGATCACTAAAATCACCAATAGAATTCTTTCTTTTTTCATTTTTGAATTTTTAATGAATAACTATGAGGACTTTATCACGATTTATTGCTTTTTGTCAAGAGTT
>CAINDR010000005.1 GCA_903847415.1 Candidatus Falkowiibacteriota bacterium | reverse complement strand
GATGAAAAAACCAAAGTAACAAAAACTTCCTATCGCTTTTTGCAGACTTTGTATAATCTTGGCGATTCACCAGAGCCAAATCTCACGATTCTTTGGTCCAAAGATTTGCCAGAAAATTTCAAGAATTTTTGTGCTAAAGTTTCCATTGAAACTTCTTCTTTGCAATATGAAAATGATGATTTAATGCGGGAAGTTTGTGAAGATGATGACTATGGCATTAGTTGCTGTGTTTCCAAATTGGGAATTGGGAGGGAGATGCAATATTTTGGAGCAAGATGTAATTTGGCGAAAGCCTTACTCCTGTCCCTAAATGAGGGGCGTGATGAAATTTGTGGTTCGAGTATTGTTCCTGGTATTATTCCTTTGTCAGGAAAGACTTTGAACTTTAAAGCAGTGATGAAAAATTATCAAAAAGTAATTAGCTTTTTGGCACAGGAATATGTGAAGACGATGGAAGTGATTCACTCTATGCACGACAAATATTATTATGAGCGGGCACAGATGGCTTTTATTGATACAGATGCAAAAAGAATGATGGCTTTTGGGATTGCTGGTTTGTCGGTGGTGGCCGATTCTTTATCCGCGATCAAATATGCTAAGGTGGTACCGATTCGCGATGAACGGGGAATTACGGTAGATTTTGAGATTAATGGAGAATATCCACAATATGGGAATAACGATGACCGGGTTGACGACCTGGTGGTAAAATTAGTTGATGATTTTAATCGGGAACTAAGTAAGCATTGGATTTATCGGGGTGCGACACCAACCTTGTCTGTTCTTACTATTACTTCTAATGTAGTGTATGGCAAAAAGACTGGCGCCACTCCTGATGGTCGTCAGGCGGGCCAAGCATTTGCTCCAGGGGCGAACCCAATGCATGGCAGAGAAATGAATGGGGCAATTGCTTCTTTGAATTCAGTGGCTAAAATAAATTATCGCCAGGCAAGAGATGGTGTCTCAAACACTTTTTCGATTACCCCTAAAACCTTGGGAGGAAGTGAAAAAGAACGAATGATTAATCTCATCGCTTTGTTAGTTGGTTATTTTGCCAAAGGGGCTCATCACTTAAACGTGAATGTTTTAAATAAAGAGACACTAAAAGAGGCAATGATTCATCCAGAGAAATATCCGAATCTCACGATTCGAGTTTCTGGTTATGCCGTTAATTTTGTGAAGTTATCTCCAGAGCAACAAAAAGAGGTGTTGGCTCGCACTTTTTTTGAGAGGATATAAATAGAAATAGATAAAAATGTTAGATAAATTATTTCAGACAATTGAAAAGATTACGCCACTGAAGTATCGTTGGATTTTAAACCACGAGGGCTTTAAGCGTTATTTTGCGAACACGGGGTGGATGTTTTTTGGGCAGATGTTTTCACTTTTAGTCTCTTTTTTTATTGGCGCTTGGTTGGCAAGGTATTTGGGGCCAGAAAATTATGGAGTTTTGAGCTATGCAGTTGCGTTCGTAGGATTGTTTGGTTTTATTTCTTCCTTTGGAGTTGACGGAGTTTTAAGTAGAGAATTAGTAAGATTTCCTGAGCAAAGAGACAAGTTGCTCGGTACCGCTTTTGGATTAAAATTGTTTGGTGGTTCTTTGGCTATTATTTTGGCAATATCCAGTGCTTTTATTTTT
>CAINDR010000004.1 GCA_903847415.1 Candidatus Falkowiibacteriota bacterium | reverse complement strand
TTGGCTAGCTGTTGGATACTAATCTCTTTATCTAGAATGGGCTTTATCCAGCGATATTTCTCATCTCTAGTTGATTTAGGCATAGTTTTTGACATATGCCTCTAGATTAGCAAAAAGTGCAATATGTGTGTGCACATTACCGTGGCTAAAGAGAATGAACTCCGTATTTCAATTAATGAAATTGTGTCCGATATCGAAGGATCCAAGTAGTATAAAACAAATATGAGTAAAATCGACAAACTAATAGATGAGCTCTGCCCGAAGGTAATGGAATTTAAAGAGCTAAGGGAGCTCACAGTTTGGGATAAAAGATTCAATGGAGTGTCAAAAGAAAAACAGACAAAGGTTTTATCTTTTAGGCATGTTTCCGCTAAAAAATTGAAGGATTTAGAAACTCCCAATGGGTGCGTTAAATTATTGTCTACAGGACAGTTTAATGGTTGGACTAATGAAGATTTGGCCAGAGAAAATCTAAATAACGGTGAAGTTATTGCTATCCCATCAGGCGGTTCGGCGAATTTAAAATATTACAAAGGCATGTTTGTTGATAGCGGAAATATCTTAGCCAGCTCATTTAATCATAAAATATTAAACTTAAAATATTGTTATTACTATCTTTTAGTTAAAAATGATTATATTGAAAATTGTTTTCGTGGTTCTGGGGTTAAGCACCCAGATATGGCAAAAATATTATCAATTAAAATTCCTCTTCCTCCAATTGTAATTCAAGAAAAAATTGTTGAAATTCTGGACAGTTTTACAGAGCTAAAGGCGGAACTAGAAAAAGAACTCAAGAAAGAACTAGAAGACAGAAAGAAACAATATAAGCATTATAGAGATGAAATGTTTAATATTAAAGATGTTGAGCATAAAACTTTGGGAGAGCTTGGAACTTTTTTTAGAGGAAAGAGATTCGTTAAAAGCGATATTGTTGCAAAAGGTGTCCCATGCATCCATTATGGAGAAATGTATACCCATTATAATATCTGGGCACGAGAGTCTAAGTCTTTTTTGGAGCCATCTTTAGCAAAAAAACTCAGGGTTGCACACCCAGGGGATGTTATTATTGTAGCGGCCGGTGAGACCATCGAAGATATTGGGAGAGGGGTGGCGTGGTTAGGAGATTCGGATATTGTAACTCATGATGCCTGTTTTACCTTTGTACACAATTTGGATCCAAAATATGTTTCTTATTTTTTACAAACTAAGAATTTTCATTCTCAGATAGAACAATATATATCATCTGGTAAAATTTCGTCTATAAATGCCTCTGGTTTAAAAAAAGCAATCATTCCTGTTCCGCCAATTAAGATCCAGCAAGAGATTGTTAAAAATCTTGATAAACTCGATTTACTTATGAACGACATTTCATTAGGTTTGGCGGCGGAAGTTTCCGCCCGCAGGTCTCAATACGAATATTACAGAGAAAAACTCTTAACTTTCAACAAATATGTCGATTAATAATAAATATAATCTTGTCGCAGAAAATTCTCAAAGTACTGTGGTGGCGGAATATACTACAAATAGTGTTCGCGTGGCTCATTATCAAAGCGAGGCAGAACTCGAACAGGCTTTTATTAAACAATTAGAGACTCAAGCATACGAATACCTCTCTATTACTTCCGAGGCTGATTTGACCGCGAATCTCCGCCTGCAATTAGAGAAGCTTAATAACTATACTTTTGCCGATTCTGAATGGGAGCGTTTTTTTGTGGGCGAGCTGGCTAATCCAAATCAAAGTATCGCAGAAAAAACTGCAACAATTCAAGAGGATCACGTCAAGAATCTAATTTGTGACAGCGGGACGACTAAGAACATATATCTTATTAAAAAGGATAATATTCACGACAATAGTTTGCAGGTTATAAATCAATATACGACAGAAGATGGTCAGCGCTCTAACCGTTATGATGTGACAATTCTTGTAAACGGTTTGCCGATGGTACATGTCGAGCTAAAACGTCGAGGAGTTGCTATTGCTGAAGCCTTTAATCAGATTAATCGCTATCAGCGTGAAAGTTTCTGGGCTTCTGCTGGGTTGTTCGAATATGTTCAATTATTTATTATTTCTAATGGCACACATACAAAATATTACAGTAACACTACTCGCTCTGAACATATAAAAGAATCAAGTGAGGGAATAGTAAAGAAAGGTAAGCGAGCAAGTAGTAGTTTTGAATTTACTAGTTGGTGGGCAGATGCTACTAATCGTCCGATTACCGATTTAATGGATTTTAGCAAAACATTTTTTGCCAAGCATGCCCTTTTGAATATTTTAACTCGCTATTGTGTATTTACTACCGATCGACAACTTTTGGTTATGCGACCCTACCAGATAGTAGCAACAGAGAAAATTTTAAGTCGTATAGAGGTTAGTACAAATTATAAAAAACTTGGCACAGTAGAAGCAGGTGGTTATATTTGGCATACCACTGGATCAGGAAAAACTTTAACTAGTTTTAAAACAGCACAGTTAGTCAGTAAAATTCCTTCTGTTGATCAGGTTGTGTTTGTCGTTGATCGTAAGGACTTAGATTATCAGACGATGCGAGAATATGACAAATTTGAAAAAGGCGCAGCTAATAGCAATACCAGCACAACAATTTTAAAGCGACAATTAGAAAACCCAAATACACGTATTATTATAACAACTATACAGAAGCTCGATCGTTTTATCGGTCGTAATGCAGGACACACTATCTTTGATGCTCACGTGGTTCTTATTTTCGACGAATGTCATCGTTCTCAGTTTGGTGACATGCATGCTGCAATTACAAAAACGTTTAAAAACTATAATCTTTTTGGTTTTACTGGAACTCCTATTTTCTCGAAGAATGCATCTGCTGGAGGAAGACCAGATTTGAAAACTACAGAGCAGGCATTCGGAGAAAAATTACACACCTACACTATTGTTGACGCTATCGCTGATAAAAATGTTTTACCTTTTAAAGTTGATTATGTTTCTACAGTTCATGAAGCTGAGAATATTGAAGATAAAAAAGTGAGCGATATTGATCGCGAAGCAGTACTTGCATCACCAGAACGATTAACAAACATTGTTAGTTATATTCGTGAACACTTTGATCAGAAAACCAAGCGCAATAGTCTTTATAAACTTAAGGACCGCAGATTAGCTGGCTTTAATTCTATTTTTGCTGTCTCATCTATTGATGTTGCTAAAAAATATTACGCTGAATTTAAAAAACAACTCGCTGACGTGCCGAGTGACCAAAAACTTAAAGTAGCAACCATTTATAGCTTTGGAGTGAATGATGAGGATGTTGATGGAATGATAGACGAAAATTCTGAAGATACTAGCGGGCTTGATGTTAGCTCTAGAGATTTTCTGGACAACGCCATTACTGATTATAATGCTATGTTTGGAACTTCTTATGATACCTCGTCTGATAAATTTCAAAATTATTATAAAGATGTAAGCTTAAGAGTTAAAAATCGTGAAATTGACGTGCTTATTGTGGTTAACATGTTTTTAACTGGGTTTGATGCGATAACACTTAATACTTTGTGGGTAGATAAAAATCTTAGATTGCATGGTCTTTTACAGGCATTTTCACGCACAAATCGTATTTTAAATAGCGTTAAGACTTTTGGAAACGTTGTTTGCTTTCGTAATTTAGAAAAAGCGACAAATGAGTCTATCGCACTATTTGGCGATAAAGAAGCGGGTGGTATTGTCCTTCTTAAATCATATGAAGAATATTATAATGGATATAAAGATGGTGACAAGGAAGTCCGGGGCTATGTCAGCCTAGCAACCGAACTCTTGGAAAAATTTCCTGTGGGCGAACGCATTATTGGCGAACAAGCGCAAAAAGATTTTATTAAACTATATAGTGGCATTTTACGAGTACGCAATATTTTAACAACTTTTGATGAATTTATTGGCAATAAGATTCTGACTGAGCGCGATGTTCAGGATTACCACAGTATGTACATAGACCTCTATAATGAATTTCGAAAGGGCATAGAGGTTGAGCAAGAAAATATTAATGACGATTTAGTATTTGAGATGGAGCTCATTAAACAGGTGGAAATTAATATTGATTTTGTATTAGGGCTTATCAAGAGATATCATGAAGATCACAATAAAAATCGTGAAATTCTGATTGATATTAATAAGGCTATAGATTCCAGTTTTGAATTAAGAAATAAAAAGGAGCTTATTAATCAATTTATTAACTCACTTGATGTTCATTCGGTTATCGATGAAGACTGGCATAAATTTGTAGATAAGAAAAAATTTGAGGAACTCGATAAGATCATTGATAACGAAGGCTTGGACCACGATGCAACTTATTTATTTGTAAAAAATTCCTTCCGTGATGGTAGTGTTGCAACAACTGGTACCGCTATTACAAAAGTTTTACCACCAGTTTCTAGATTTTCTCCAACAGGTGAGCGTAGCAAGAAACGCGAAAGCGTCTTAACTAAACTGACAAGTTTTTTTGAAAGGTTTTTTGATATTTCTGGCGGGAAATTATAATAAATATATGAAAACAGAGCTAAAATCAGTGGCAGCAAATTTAGTTGTTACTTTTGATAAGGACACCAATGGCAAACCGTTTAGTTTTGATTTGCATTTGCTACCACACTTATTTGTAGGTGGAGAAACTGGTTCTGGGAAATCTTATTTTCTCCATTCCGTTATTAATAGTTTGATAGCTCAAAACACTCCAGATGTCTTGAAACTTATTTTAGCTGATGCTAAAAAATGTGATTTACCTGTTTACGATGGGAATCCCTTTCTCTTGAGGCCGGTTTTATGGAAAGCCAAGGACGTTGTCGATGCTTTGAATTGGTGCGTAGATGAAGTAAATCGTCGTTATGATATTTTAATGGAATCCAGTTGTAAAAACATTGAAACTTACAACAAAAAACACAAAAATAAAATGTTTTATGTGGTTTTTGTGATGGATGAAATGTCCGATTTTATTTTAGGAGAAACAAGTAAATTTGAATCTCAAGTATTAAGATTGGCGCAAACGAGTAGCGTTGTTGGAATCCATATGATAATGGCTTCTTCGCGGCCATCTCCGGAAGTTTTTACTGGCTTAATGAAAGATAATATTCCTGCCCGCCTTGCGTTTAAAACAACCACTAAAGAAGATTCGGCTTTAATATTGGGACGAGATGGAGCAGAGAAGCTCACTAAGCAAGGGGATGCGATTTTCTTATTAAAGTAAGAGCAATAACTTTAAGAAATATGCTGTGAAAATTTGACTTTTCACTAATTATAAGGTAAACTAATAATGTAGTTAACAATACAAGCTCTAGTGCGGAGCATAACAGCACCATTTATTTCTTTCACCTCGTGTGAATAGGCAATCAGGGAAATCTGCTGAGAGCCAGATGTAATGAATGACTAATCGTTAAAGCGGTTGGGAGATTTCAATCTAAGAGATAGCAATATCTTTTGGGTAAATCTCTTAGCCGCTTTTTTTGTCGACTAAGCTAGTAGGGAGGTGATAAATATGGAAAACAAAAAAGTTATAGTATATGTAGATGATAATTTTCATCATATGGATGAAAGCTATCGCTATAGAGCGGGGGAATACAATACACTAGAAGAAGCAATCGAGGCATGCAAGATTATTACCGAAAACAGTATGGATGGCGTATACCTTCCTAATATAAGTGTCGAAGAGCTTATCAGGCGCTATAGATTCTTTGGTGAAGATCCTTGGATTTATAGTGAACAAAAAGGAATACACTTTTCTGCCTGGACTTATGTTGAGCGGGAAGCAGAAAATTATATAAAGAGAAAAATGGTATAATAAAACTAATTAAAAATTTATGATTTATACAACAACAATTCAACAGGCAATTAAGTTCGCCACAAAAACACATAACCAATATCAGCAGCAAAAACGAAAGGGAAAGGAAACTCCATATATCATTCACCCTCTTACAGTTGGCATTATTCTCTCTTTAGCTAAAGCGTCAGAAGATGTTATTTTGGCTGGTATTTTGCATGACACCATTGAAGACAGTATTAATGAAAAAAAAGTGACATCTGAGATGATTAAGGAAAGGTTTGGGAATGAAGTAATGAAACTTGTTTTAAGTGTTACTGAACAGAATAAATCTTTATCTTGGGACGAAAGAAAAGCCGAGGCCCTAAAACATATTAAAAATTTTTCTCATGAGTCTGTTCTTGTTAAATCCGCTGATGTTATAAGTAATATTTCCGAGCTTATTGATGATCACAAAAAATATGGAGACGAAGTTTTTGAACGTTTTAATGCGCCTCGAGAGAAAATAATCCCAAATCAACTAAAAGTTATAAGTGCACTAGTTAGTCGTTGGCCCGAGAGCCCACTAGCCTGGGATCTTAAATTTTTGGCTAGTGATTTAAGCCGAATTGATAGTTTAACATTTATGAAAGATAACCCCGCTCCAGTTATTAAGTATGAAGATTATAATGAAAATATTGAACTAGAATGCCCAGCCTGTGGCTGGAAAGGAACACCGAAAACGAGTGATTGCATAAATACTGATAGCCATTTTTGCCTTGATGTTTCTTGCCCAATTTGCGACAAAATGCTTTTAGTTGCTGATTACCCCTCGATTTAAATATTAGTTGTATTGATTAAATATCCGTACTTTGTTACCGTATAAGTACAATTGAATAATCGTTTTATAAAGAGTGCAGCGAGGGAACTAGCCCTATGACCTGCCAGCAACCCCGGAGTAATCCATCCGGAAGGTGCCAATTCTAGCCCGATAAGGGAAAGATAAAGGTCGATTTTTTATTTTCATAAATAGAAACTCTTTCCTTTGTTGGGAAGAGCTTTTTTATTATTAATAAATAAATCTATGAAAGTAGAACAAATAAATATCGATCTCTGCAATAAATGTAATAGGTGGAAAGGAAATGTGGAAGAGAAATATAATGGCACAGTTCCTGTTTATTGTGCATGCGCAGTAGCAAAAAGTAGAAATAATGGCACCATTAGCCCAAGTATGATTTGCCCCAAAAGGGATAAATTTTATTGGACTCCAATTTCAGAACATATTGAAGAAGATGGCAAGTGTTGTCATACGCCTCATTTTGCTGGGCCCAGCCCTTTTTAATAAATAAATTGATTTTATCTATATGAAGAAAGAAAATATTGAATTTATGAGAAAAACAGCTTCAGATGGTTCCACGGAAGATGTTATGGTTTATGGGCTAGAAGACGGAGAAGAGCAATATTATACAATTTTAGGTACTGGCTATGGGGTAAATTTTGCTCATTGTTTCACTATGGGGGCAAAAAACAAAGATAATTTTTGGGGAAGAGTTTTTGCTTACAAAATTAGTCGAGATAGAAAATATACCGACATGATTGAAGGCGCGACTGGGCAGAGCTATATTTCAGTAGAATTCTTTGAATTATGGTAAAGTTAGCGTTTTTAGGGCAAAGTGATATAATTTAAGTATTAATAACAATTTTATGTCAAATTATATCAAGTGCCCGGACTGTAAGAATATCCTGGATTTATCTTTTATAGATAAATGTTGTCCTAATCCTCTCTGTGGCTTTAATTTTGTTGGCCTAGATGTCTATTTAAATAAAAACGACTACGAATTAAACGAACTATTAATAAGCTCTCGCAAGACTCCTGATAGCCGCGAGTACAAAATGGTCGTTACTGCTATTAAATATAATATGGGTGAGTATCTTGCCCATTTTATTGAATGTACTTGGGGGGCGCATTACAACACTCTTTTCCGTAACTTTATCTGCACCTTCTTGGACGATCTAAACACACTAAAGACCGTTCTCAAATCCGATGTAATTAAAGAAAATAGTAATATGGTTGTTTCAAAAAATGGTTATAAAATGTTTTGGGAATTATATTGTCACCTACATCAGGCTGCTTCTAGCGTGAACTCTTCTGATATCAGAAATTTTCTTAAATCAGAGTTTCCAGATTTTCATTTAAGGCATTACACAAAATGGTTTTTAAAGTATGAAAAGTTTAAAAAAGATAAAAGGTCTGGGTTAAACCCAAAAGCAACTTTATCGTAAGTATCCCAGAAATTCTGGAGCTGCTAGTTATTTAATGAGATGTCAATGAAAAGCATCAAAGTTAAAAAATTATTTGAGTATTTAGAAGTTAATAGTTTGTCTCAGACAATTGAACTTGATTTTGTAATAAAAAAAATTGAAGAACTAAAATTTTCTATCGAAAACAAAAAACTGAATACAAAAAATAGTAGAATCAAGCGTGATATTAGGAGTTTAAATTTAGAGAAAAAAGTTTTTGTTGAAGACTCTCTTAGTAAGAAACAAATAAAAAATAAACTTGGGTTACGTGAAGCAGATATTAAACAAATTGCAACGACAAAAAAACTTGGAGAATTTCGGTATTTAAAAAGTGATGTGATGAGTTATATTAAACAAAGAAGACTTAATATACATCGAAAATAATCTTTATGTTAAATAAATCACTTAAAGCGTCATCTCGAATATTTTTCTGGTCTTCAGCAATTGCCATTGTTGTTATCTCTGTTTTTCTTATCGCGAAACCAACTCGTGAGCTATTAGCTACAACTTACATCGACAATAGTTGTGATAAGTCAAAAATTATTTATCCAAAAAGAGATTTTATTGATTGTGATTGTGAAAAAAGATTTAAACAAGAGTATCCCGTTGTTTGGAGTGGGAGAGTTATATCAACCTTTGTTAGTGGCGAAGATTTTGGGATTGAAAGATTTAGTAAAAATACTAAGTATAAGCAGTTTTACGTAGATGGGCAAAATAAATATACTGGCGAGCCTGGTGCGAATGTGCGGGTTGTCGGGAGACTAATCGGGATGACTTGTGCCTACGCAGACACAGTGTTTGGAGAATGTGTTGGTGAAGTTGTGGCTGACCAGGTTATTGTGTTAAATGATTAAATATAAAATATATGCCAAATCTCTTCAAAAAAATAATGCACTTTAAAATCTGTAAAGCGGAGATTAATTATAAAAAATTAAACTCTAAAAATTGGAAAAGACCATCTTTTAAAAAGTTCATTAAAGGGGTGACTTTTCTGATTATATTTTTAGCAGCTCTTATTATTCTCAAGGATGAGTATAATTATCAATTTGGTTCATATTCTAATGGTTTAGAAGAAGTAACCAATAATAGCGAAGAAGAGGTAAGTTGCAATATTCTAGGAATAGAATTGAGAGGTGACGTGGTGACATATGTTTCACCGGAAAATAAAGATAAAGAAGATAATGTCATAGTTGACGAAACATCGTCGGAAGAGGTGATTTCTTTAATTGACCAGGCTGAAGCCGATGAAGATACCAAAGCTATCATTTTAGAAGTAGACTCTTATGGAGGCTCACCAGTTGCCGCTCAGGAAATAAGTGAAGCTCTTAAAAAAGCGACTAAACCAACAGTGGCCTTTGTTCGAGGTTCAGCTGTTTCTGCGGCTTATTGGGCTGCCACTGGAGCTGACACTATCTTTGCCTCTTCGTTATCAGACATCGGAGGTATTGGGATTACTATGTCATATCTTGATAACACCAAAAAAAATACTAAAGATGGTCTAACCTACAACTCTCTAAGTGTCGGCAAATTTAAAGACTATGGCAACCCAGATAAGGTGTTAGCCGAAGAAGAGAAGGGGCTCTTGATGCGAGATTTGGAGATAGCACATAATATTTTTATTAAATCAGTCTCCGATAATCGCAATTTACCGATTGATAAAGTAAAATTACTAGCTGATGGGTCTTCAATGCCCGGCCAGATGGCTCTGGACAATGGTTTGATAGATAAAATAGGCGGTGTTTATGAGATAAACGATTATCTGACAGAGAAGTTAGGCGAGGAAGCAAATGTTTGTTGGTAATTGAGTTTAGGGGTTGATATTTCAAGAATAATCTATTGATTAAATATTTTATGATCACTCAAGAACCTCAGCAATTGGAATATTAATTTTTATAAATATTGCCAATATTAGTAAGGCGCACTTTATTATCGGTGTATATTATAAATTGTGAGCTAGATTTACTAGTGTTTGATAATTTAACTAAAGAAGCAAAGAAAAAGATATAAGATTCCATTGGGCTTGGTCAATTATTGTAAGATATTTGTAATTATTGACAATTTAATGATAATTGTTGTATTATATTTGTAGTTCTTTTTATTATTAATTATTAAAAGTATTCAATCATGAGTGAAAAAAATTGCTTAGACATAGTAGTTTGTCCACACTGTCAAGGAAAAGGCTGTTCCAGCTGCAATCACGTTGGCAAAGTAAGGTTAGGTGATCACAATTTTGTATCTGCGCCAGGAAAAAATGATTATCCGCCAAATCGCTGCAAATGCACTTTCTGTGGAACAATTACTGCTGACATGGATCAGAGTATGTAAAATTATAGTTGTTAAACTATGTGAGCCGCAAAATATGCGGCTTTTTTAATAGGTCAGGAAGCCACGCACGATTTTCCGCTGCGGCTGCTTGTCAGCCGCTGAGTGCGGGGAGGAGGTCATTGTTAAAAAACAGGATTTTCGCTAGTTTCTTGTTTACGTAGCCTTGAAGTCTGATATTTTAAAAAATTTTAACTAGATTATTGGGAAAATCGAGAAGTGGATGGAAATTTCAAGTTAACATTTATTAATTAATCTTTTGTTTGAGGTATTTTCTTATTGGCTCTTCAATAAGTTTAAACGAAATCCAGGACACAACAATTAATAATATTATGAATCCTGATAATTGTAAATTTTGATAATTATTTAAATAACGATTCGACACAGCATCCCACCAAGCATAAAGAGGAACTTGCAGGATATAAATTGCATAACTAATTTCTCCGAGTATTATAAATGGTCTAAAAGATAAAAATTTTGACAAATAAGACTGATCACTTGCTAGTCCGAACAAGAAAATGGCGAACAATGGAGCGAGTAATCCATTGTTATTATAATGCAAAATAGGTGCTTGGATAATTAGCAACAGAGCAATAATTATTAACGGGGAGAAGGTGCAAAATAATGACCGTATAGGAGAAATAGGTTTTAATTCTTTAAATAGTAGATAGCTAATTATCCCTAAAATAAAAGAATTTAAATGAAGTAATGGATTATAATTAAAGAAATTTATAAACAAGCCACTATTTAAACCATAATAATAAATAATTAAAGATAAGAACCAAATTATCAAACCAATCAAAGTTATTAGCCATTTTTTTCTTATTTGTTTCAAACTATTAATTAAAAAAGGGAAAAGTAAATAAAAAAATACTTCAACTGAAAGAGACCAACTAGGAATATTAAGAGTTTTTACAAAATCAGGGAACCATGATTGTAATAAAAATATTTGCAAGAAAACCGCTTTAAAGTCTATTGTTTGTTTTGTCAGAAAAATAAAGCTTATTAAAATCAGTAAGGCTAAAATATAGACAGGATAAATGCGTACAAAACGTTTCAAATAATATTGTTTCTTATTTAAGTTTTCTGTATTTTTGTAATATACGGAGCTTAAAATAAAACCGGATAGTAGAAAAAAATAACTAACTCCAGCTGTAGCCAGATTTATTATAGGATTAGTAGATAATGATGTATTTTGTCCAAAGTGAAAAAGCACTATTAAGATAGCGGCGATAAAACGGGTAAAAGTTAATTGGGGCATATTCAATTATTTATTATCAATAAAATTATATCATAACAAAAAAAGATTCGATATTAATCGAATCTTTTGTAAGCGTAGCCCCGTCTTACGAAATTTCACAAAATTTAAGCGAGATTATTGGGGAATTAGAGTATAAATATATCTTGAACAATGGCTTAACATGGTATATATCTAATTTATACATAAACCATATGAAGAATAAGTTATAATATTGCAACACCAAGATTATTGACAATCGTCTAATAATCGTCTATAATTAGACTATATATGTTTAAACCAAAATACACAATTACAAATAAACTATTAGCTAACATTAAAAGAATTAGTGAAATTATTGTCGATCTTAATAATCGAACTTTTTCTCGCGTAGTTTTACTTGACATGGAGCGTCGCGCTCGCGAAATATCAGCTTATTCTTCAACTAGCATCGAAGGTAACCCGTTGCCATTAACGGACGTAAAAAGAATTTTAAAAAATAGTCCAGAAAATGCTAGAGACAGTGAGAAAGAAGTTTTAAACTATAACAAAGCTTTGACCGAATTAGATACATTAATTAAGAATGAAAGGGATATTTTTAATAAAGGTTTGGTATTAAAAATACAACAAACAATTACCACGGGACTAATTGAAAAATATCGATGTGGTAAAATTCGTCAAGAATCAGTTTTCGTTAATAATCCTAAAACACGCCAAACTGTTTATTTGCCACCAGACCATCAAGATGTAGATAAACTGCTTGAAGAATTATTTTTATATCTTAATAAAAATAAAAATACAATAGACCCTTTGATATTAGCTGGAATATTTCATAAACAATTTGTTGTTGTCCACCCCTTTGTTGATGGTAATGGACGAACCACCAGATTAGCCACTAAAGCATTACTCGCTAAAATGGGACTTAATACCTTTTATCTTTTTAGTTTTGAAAACTATTATAATCAAAATGTTAGTCGTTATTTTCAGGAAGTTGGTGTGTTGGGAAATTATTATGAGATTAAAGATAAAATTGATTTCACTTCTTGGTTGGAATATTTTACCGATGGTATTATTGATGAACTTTTACGAATTATTAAGGAGCTGGAAAAAGAAAAAATTTCTCCCGACAATGAATTAAAAGACTATCACTTAAAAATAATCGCTTATATAAAAAAGAAAGGCTATATCGCTGATAGAGATTATGCTGCGTTTACCAAACGAGCTAAGCCAACTAGGAATTTAGATTTTAGAAAATTAATCGCTGATGGGATTATTGAAAAAGTTGGCAAAGGGAAAGCAACTTACTATAAGTTAAAGTAAAATTTTTCTATAAAAAACATCCAACAGTAAATGCTGGATGTTTTTTTAATGCTGTAGCCCCTAGGGGAATCGAACCCCTTTTTCTTGGATGAGAACCAAACGTCCTAACCGTTAGACGAAGGGGCCATTATATTTTATTTTAGAATTTTACCAATAAAATTTTGATGTCCTATTAAAAAATCTTGAGCTAACATGGATTTTTTTCCCGCCAATTGCAAACTCTCAATTTTTAGAGCTCCATCAGCCGTTGCAACAAATAATTGTTTGTCTTCGGAAAACAATTCTCCGGGCAAGTAATTATTCTTTAAATCAGAATTCAAGGACACTGCTATTAGTTTTATCATTTTATTATCTTCTGTCAAGGCAAAACTTCCTGGCCAAGGGTTAAAAGCCCGAATTTGGCGCTCTAATTCAATTGCGCTCTTCCCAAAATCCAAATGGCCATCCTCTTTTTTGATAGTCCGCACATAAGTCGCCAGGGTATCATTTTGAACCTGCTCCGGCAACTTGCCCTCACAACAATCTTTTAACGACTGGCAGACCACCTGGCCAGCTAATAAAGACGCTTGGTCGTGGAGCTCGCCAATATTTTCTCGTCCAATTAAAGGAATCGTGAATTGTTTCAAAATTGGTCCAGTGTCCAGTCCAGCTTCCATTTTCATGATTGTTAAGCCAGTTTCCTTATCACCGTTTAAAATAGCCGCTTGTAAACAGGCAGCGCCACGATATTTGGGGAGAAGGGAAGCGTGAATGTTGATGCAACCAAATTTAGGAATATCTAAAATATTTTGCGGAATAATTTGGCCATAGGCAAGAACAACAATTAGATCTGGAGCTAATTTTTCGATTTCAGTAAAAATTTCTTTCACCTTTTTTGGCTGAAGAACTGGAATTCTATTTTTTTCAGCACAAACTTTCACCGCCGGCGCACTCAAAGCCTGAGTTCTGCCAATCGGTTTGTCTTCTTGAGTGACCACTGCTAATACCTCAAAATCCACACTATTTATTAGTGCTTCCAAGGTGGGAACGGAAAATTCCGGTGTTCCCATGAAAATAACAGAATATGGCGTATTAGACATAAAATGGAGTTAAATGATATAGTTAGCTTACTATGTTTGAAACAATCATTCAATGGGTTCTCGATTTAACTCAAGGCCTCGGTTATACCGGTGTTACAATTTTAATGGCAATAGAAAGTTCTTTTTTGCCTCTTCCTTCGGAGTTAGTAATTCCGCCAGCGGCTTGGCTGGCTAGTGAAGGAAAAATGAATCTGTGGTTAGTGATTATTGCTGGCACCTTAGGAAGTGTTCTTGGGGCGACAATTAATTATCTTCTTTCAAGATGGTTAGGTAGATTAATAATTTACAAATTGGCTAGTAAGAAATTTTTTCAGGTTTTAGGAATTACTAAAATTAATTTAGATCGAGCAGAGAAGATGTTTCTAAAAGATTCCAAAAAAGCGACTCTCGTTGGACGCTTAATTCCTGTTGTTCGTCATTTGATTTCTATTCCCGCTGGTTTTTGCAAGATGCCTTATAGCTCCTTTGTTATTTATACTGCTCTCGGCTCTTTTGTTTGGGTCTCAATTCTAGCGATTTTGGGTTATTTTTTGGGAGAAAATCGAGAGTTGCTCCAGCAATATTATCAAGAAATTAGTTGGTTCTTGTTGGGCTTGGGCGTAATTTGGTTATTAGTAAAATTTCGTCAGAAGATTTTCAAGAAGTAAATCTAAAAAAAGATTAGAAAAAAAGCCTTTGGTTATTATCCAAAGGCTTTTTGTTTTTGCTCTAAAAAGACTTCATTTTAGAGCATAGATGACCAGCCTTGTAACGGCTAGCCACTTTTCTCTTATTTGGAGAAAAACTGGAACCTTTCTTGTTATAAGAAGATCCAGTTGTGTGTCTGCCACTGCTACAGCTGGTAGACATTACAGCAGTGATAAAAATCACTGCAATCATTAAAAATATTTTTTTCATTTATATAAACAACGCTTACCCCAACTTTTGTTGATCTCACGCTGCTTTCTTTTTTTGTTAATTTACTTGTTTATTTACTGATAACTACACTATATCATATATATTATATTTTGTCAAGTATATTTACTTTCTATGATTATTTTTAGCTAATTTTTAATAAAATAATAACTTTTTTGTTATGCTAGTTGTGCTTGTTTTTTAGCTTGCTATTGACAATAGTTAATTATTGTTATACAATTTTAGGTTCATTAAAAGTATAATTTAAAAAAAATCAAAGTAATGGAAGAAAAAAAAGGCGCCGACGCCGAATTGAATAGTTTAGTCAGTAGAGTACTGGCAAGAGAATTCATTGCTCGTATGTGGGGAGCAAAATTTATTTGTGCAGAATTTGAAACCTGCAAGGTGTTTAAGAATGTTTCTGTAAAAATCCCAAAGTGTCATAAAAAGGACAAACGGGGAAAACCAGTGAAAGGTTTCACTACGGTGACTCTTAGCCCAAAAAAAGGTCGTTCTGTTGTCTCAAAAATCCAAGATTATTATCGCTTTGGTCTTAAGACTGACGATGGTGTTTTGGTCACCAGGAATTTCTTCAATCTTGAAGAGAAGTATTACAACCAGTGGGTTGTCGCGGACGTTAAAGTCATCCACAAAGTGGATGAACTGAAGGGCGTGGATAGTCTTATTTTAGACATCATCGTTACTGACCAAAAAATTTCCGATTGGAAATTATTAGGAATCAGTAACGAGGGACAAATAAATATCCCGTATTCTAAACAATTTATCAGTTTTGAAAAAATTGAAAAAATTGAAAAATTAGTTGTTATTAAAAAACAGAAACCTATTCTTGTTAAAAAGAATAAGTTTCAAGAAGCTTGCTAATTTAAAGCAGTTATCCTAATGGATAACTGCTTCTTTTTTTATTTTTGAGTTTTATTTCTTTGGTTTAAGGTAGTCAATGAAGAGGATTCCGTCTAGATGATCAACTTCATGTTGAATAGCTCTCGCAAGTAATTGATCGTTAGCTTGGATTTTCTTTTTTTTTCCATCAAGATCAAAATAAAGGCAGGTTACTTTTTTGTTTCGTTCAATGGGATGATAAATGATTTCCCCTGCTTCATCAATTACCGATAAACAACCCTCTTGCTCAGTAACCTTTCCCCAAGATTTTTTGGTGATCTTTGGATTGATTAAAAAGAGACTTTGGTTTTTATGCCTCAAGACAACCATGCGCACATTTTCCCCAACTTGAGGTGCCGCTAATCCGGCCCCATCTTTTTCAAGCATGGTTTTTTCTAAATCAAGAGCGAGACTTCTAATCTTCTTCTTCGTAATTTCGCTTTCTGGTATTTCTTTGGAAATTTTGCGGAGAATAGGGTCTGGGTAGTGTACTATTTCCAAAAGTTTTGCTATTTCCTGGTGTTTCATATTTTTTTTCGATTAACTTAAAAAAGTATTTCCATTTTTCCCCCAACTGACAAAGTTCTTTAGTGTCGGTGATTGCTCTTCGGATTTCTTCGGGAGTTTTTTCTTTGCAAACTTTAAAAACTGAACCGCGTTTAAAGTTGGGAATTGCTAACTCTTTGATTACCGAGAGAGCCAAGTCTTGCCAGGGGTAGGCAGGAGCTTTCACTTTTTGTTTTTTAGCAATTATTTCTGAAAACGAAGAGAAATCATTCATAATTTTTTTCTAAATTAGTCTCATCGTGAGATAACCAATTCCTAATTCAGTTTGATAAGCTAATCCTTGGGCACTAATAGTATTTTCTGCGCCACTCAAGATTCCTAGGGCCAGCACAACAGATTTTAGTCCACATTCGGAGGCATTTTTAATTAAGTTCTCATCAATTTTCAAAATATTTTCGATTGGTTCTTCACTATTTAAGTATTCAATTAATTTGTTATCAAAACGCGCTCCTTTTGGTGAATAACCAGCTGGTGAATTTTTTTTCAAACGATGTGATAAATCTCCGGAAGCAATAATTGCAATTTTTTTTGGATAATCTTTTAAAATAGTTCCCAAAGCTTTTCCAAAAAGAATGTGATCTTCCAAATTGCCGCTCGAATAAGATAGTTGAATAATTTTTGGACTACTTAAATTGTTTGCCAGAATTTGAAGCGGGATTGAGGAGGCGTAGTCTAGTTTTTCTGAACTTAAAAACTGAAGGGGAAATTCTGGTCGCAATTTTTCTTTAAATAATTGCAGAAGAATTAAATCATTCTTAAATTTTCGGCCATTTGCGAGAAATCCTAGTTCGGAAAAGTCGGTGCTTAACTCAGGGTTACTGTTAAAAGAAAAATGTTTGCTTGTATTTTTGGCGTGGGGAGTGATGACAATAATTGTTTCGGGATTAATAGTAGTGAGCTCTTCGGCCAATTTTTCATAAGCCGCAGTCGTTTTGGAAATTAAGCGATAATTATCTTTGGCAATTTCTGGAATCAGAAGCGGGGAGTGAGGAACTAAGGCGGCAAACGATATTTTCATATTTTTTTTTAATTTATATTAGTCGTATTAAACTGAATCGCTTCACCCATATCATAGACATATAATAATTGCGGACTAACGGTGATAATATTTTTTCGATTGTAGCCCATCTGAGAAAAGACACTTTCAGATGCAAATGCTCTTTTTTTCCCTCCAACAATCATGTAAATGGTTGGAGCACTTGGTGATGATAATAGAGTTCCGTTATCAAAAAGAACTTGGTCTTTGGTTTGATAACGATTCAGTTCGGCGGTCGTTACTTTGATTATTTTGCGATCTTTGAATTTATAGGTCATGATTGCCTTGTCGAGAATTGGGAATTTTTCACCGTTTTCAACATAGAATCTGGCTCCAGTTTTACTATCTTGAAGAATTGCTCCAGTTGCGTATGCGCTGGTGGCAGTAATTTCTGGACCAGTTTGATAAGCGCTGAGTTCAGAGGCACTAGCACTGATTACTTCTTCTTTGTTAAAACCAATTTTTTTAAAAGCATTGTTATCGGCAATTAATCTTTTTTCATTATCAACTAAAAGAAAGATGTTTTTGTTTGGATCACTTACTAATGAATAGTTTGGGAATTTAATTTCGGAGCCAATTTCATAATTTGCTAATATCTCTGAGCTGGTTTTGACAATTTGGCTTTGATTAAAACGAGAAATAAAGGCACCCCAATTCATGAATTGATGTTTTTTGCCATTTTCAATTAACCATACTATTTTTTCACCATCAGCTTGGAGAATAGTGCTGTCTGGATAAAAGGTTTTCATGGTTGGAAAATACTTTTTCCATAATTTAAAGAAATTGTAATTACCATTAAAAACATGAGGAGTGTAGTTATAAAGAGCGGCAGTTGCTTTATTTTGTGGGGTGACAGTCATTGTTGCGGTACTGATTGTTCCGTAGGGGTTGGTAAATTCATAGGTCTGACCAGCTTTATAGGCATAACGGTGCTGTTCTTTGATGTATGCTAAAAATTGCAGGGAAGCGCTATTAATTTGTTTGCCAAATCCTTTGTAGTAAGGGTTGCAAGCGATACTATCTGGACAACCATATCCAGTTGCCCAATCCAAACTACTTTGACTAGGATTTGCTTTTTCAATTAAACCTTGTTCTTTTTGCAGAAGAACAAGCATTAATTTCGGACTAACAGTGCTAATTATTTTGCACTTAGCTTTTTTATCTGCTTCAGTTGGTGAAACTCCGAGATCAATGCCACTACAGTCGTAGTTTTGATGAGTAGCATCATAAATAATTTCGGCAGCAGTTTTGTCCAGTGTTCCATGAGAATTGATGGTTCGATAATTTGCCAGATAACTATTTTTTTGTTGGAGAAAATTTTGAATTTCTGATAAATTCATACTATTATAATCCAGTAATTCGGTATCGCTAATAATATTTTCAGGGTTAAACTCTGGGTCAAGATTGGCTGCCTGAACGGTTGGAAAATAGATGAAAATCCCTAATAACGCCAAAAAAATCGTTGACTGATATTTTTTCAACATAAAATAAAGTATTAATAATTACGTTATTCATTATAATATAAAAGAAAAATAAGGGCAATTTGCAATAATTAAAACAAACCTCACTAGGGAGGTTTGTTTTTTAGTCCGTTTAAATCTTTTTCATCACTACTTCATTCTTTAATCCTAAGTCAATACTAATTTTGTCACCCTCTTGAATTTTTCCCTCAATAATCTCCATCGCTAGTTCATCAAGAATCATGGTTTGAATTAATCGCTTCAATGGTCGTGCCCCAAATGTTGGGTCATAGCCTTTTTCGGCCAGATGCTTTTTAACCTTTTGACCAAGTTTTAAAACAATATTTTTGTTTTTTAATCTTTTTTCTACTTTAATTAATTCTAGTTCAACAATTTTACCAAGCGATTCTTTGTTAAGATTTTTAAAGACAACAATTTCATCAATGCGATTCAGGAATTCTAACTTGAAATTATCACGAAGAATTTTATCAATTTTTTCTTTCATTTCTTCGCCTTTTTCTTTTTCTTGGTTTTTAGGATCATGATCACCAAAGCCAATAGAATATTGTCGAATCACTTCATTACCGAGATTTGAGGTCATGATAATAATAGTGTTTTTAAAACTAACCGTTCTCCCTTTGGAATCAGTTAAGCGTCCATCGTCCAGAATTTGCAAAAGCATATTAAACATTTCGGGATGAGCTTTTTCGATTTCGTCAAAGAGAATAACACTATAAGGTTTGCGGCGGATTTTTTCAGTTAATTGTCCACCTTCTTCATGACCGATATAACCAGGAGGAGAACCAATCAATTTGGCTACACTATGTTTTTCCATAAATTCACTCATGTCTAAGCGAATCAAGGAGTTTTCATCATTAAAAATAAATTTTGCTAAAGTTTTAGCTAATTCAGTTTTACCAACACCAGTGGGACCAACAAAAAGAAAGGAGCCGATTGGTTTTTTTTCTTCGTTAATTCCAGCTCGACTGCGACGAATAGCATTTGAAACTGCAGTAATTGCTTCGTCTTGGCCAATGACTTCGTTTTTTAATTCTTCTTCAGTGTGAACTAATCTTTGTAGGTCACTTTGAAGCATTTTTTGAACAGGGATTCCAGTCCACCTAGCTACTACTTTTGCAACATCCTCTTCATCAACTTCTTCCTTGAGAATTCTTTGACCATTTTTTTGAATTTTAGTAAGACTTTCTTGAGATTTATGGATACTGTCTTCTTTCTCTGGAATCAGACCATATTTTATTTTTGCCACTTCAGTTAAATCATCGCCTCGTCTTTCAATGATTTCAGCCTTTGCTTTTAATTCATCAATCTCTTTTTTGTTTGTTCTAATAGCATCAATAATGTTTTTTTCATTTTGCCAATGTAGTTCTAGTTGGGAGCTTTTTTCTTTTAATTCACTTAAACTTTTATTAATACTCCGCAGTTTGATTGATTTCGGCTCGGTGCTAATGAGACCAGCGCGAGTAATTTCTAGTCTTTTAATTTCCCGTTTTAGGCGGTCTAATTCTTCTGGCATGGAATCGATTTCCATTCTGAGTGCAGAGGTTGCTTCATCAATCAAATCAACCGCTTTGTCTGGTAAAAAACGATCAGCAATATAGCGATTGGATAATTTTACAGCAGCAATTAAAGCGTTATCAGTGATTCTGACGCCATGGTGAACTTCATATTTTTCTTTGATTCCGCGCAGAATTGCAACTGAATCTTCCAAATTTGGTTCATTAACCATGATTGGTTGAAATCTTCTTTCAAGAGCAGCATCGCGTTCAATGTATTTTTGATATTCTTTGGTGGTAGTTGCACCAATAGTTCTTAGCTCGCCACGTGCCAAAACTGGTTTGAGCATATTGCTAGCGTCAATTGATCCTTCGCTAGCGCCAGCACCAATAATAGTGTGGAGTTCATCAATAAAAAGAATGATTTGGCCATTATTTTGGACTTCCTTTAAAACCGCTTTTAAGCGATCTTCAAATTCACCACGAAATTTTGCGCCTGCAACTAAGGCGCCAAGGTCTAGAGTAAGAACTTGTTTATTTTTTAAATTTTCCGGTACGTCACCAGAGACAATTCGTTGAGCCAATCCTTCAACAATGGCGGTCTTTCCGGTACCCGGCTCACCAATTAACACTGGATTATTTTTTGTTCGACGCAGAAGAACTTGCATGATTCGGCGAATTTCTTCATCACGTCCAATAACTGGATCTAATTTTTCTTGTTTTGCTAACTCGGTTAAATTGGTGGTAAATTTTTCTAAAACTCGATATTTATTTTCTGGATCGGGGTCGGAAATAGTTTGGTTGCCTCGTAGCTCTTTGATAATTGGGGCGACACTTTCATAGACCACTTTAAAATACAATAAAACATTCTGAGCTTGATTCTTGGTGCCGATGAGAGCTAAAAGGATGTGTTCGGTGGAAATAAATTCGTCATTCATTAAGTCGGCTTCTTTTTTTGCTCGCTCCAAAACCATTGCCGTTTCGCCATTTCCTTGGACAGTATTAACTGGTCCAGCTAAGTTGGCATTAACTTCAGTTTTTTCTAATTTTCTGATTTTATTTTCAGTATATTCAGCCACTTCTTCGGGGTTGATTCGTAGTTTTTCTAGAATCGTTTTCACTAAACTTTCTTCTTGCTCAAGAAGAGCGAGGAGGAGGTGTAGTGACTCAATATGGATTTGGCCGTTTTCATTGGCAATAACTTGGGCGTTAATTATTGCTTCTTGAGACTTGGTTGTAAATTTATTAAACATAGAAAAATAAGTTATTTTATTGCTTTTCTTAGCACTCTATAGTTGTGAGTGCTAAAGATAATATACCTTAGCAATTTGATGCTGTCAACAGTTTAAAATTATGTTATAATTTATTTATAATAATATGATTAATAAAAATCCTTTCTTTGCTTTTTTAATTGCCGCCGGAGAAGTTGCTTTTGTTGTTTTTTATTTTCCTTTTTGGTGGTATTCAGTTGGTTTTTTTCGTTTTTTAGGCGCTTTGTGGCGTTTTTTGTCGAATAAACAAGAAAGTTTAGCTCTGTTTGTTTGGTTAAAAAATATTTTTCGGCCGATGTATGGACAAGAAGATCTGACTGGCAGACTGGTTAGTTTTTTCATGAGAGTCTTTCAAATTATTTTTCGAGGAATTGCTTTATTGTTTTATTTAGCTCTAGTTCTTATTTTGGTGATTGCTTGGCTTTTGTTATTACCAACAATCTTAGCTTTTATTTTTTGGCAGCTGTTTTAATTATTTATGAATTATTCAAGTAATCATTCGGAAGGTGAAGACAATTGGTATGGTGGACGACCTTTGGTTTGTCATTATGAACCCCATTTTGGTTTAATCGCTATTTCACGCCTCAAGAAAAAAATATTATCAGCGATAGATTTAATTTTTTGGTTTTCTTCAATCGCCGGACTATTTGCTTTTGGTTTGTGGGCTTATCAAGAAGGGGATCCTTTTATTGCTAATCCTGAAAAAATTTTATTTTTCTGGCGAGAAAAACATTCTCTCTTATTAATTTTCTCAATCTCTTTGTTGGCAGATTTATTTTTGTTTTATCGCCATAGCGAAAAAATTGCTTCTCAAAAAAAAATTAATTATCATCGTTGGTTTCAAAAAGACTTGCCTCGCGAAGATCTCTTACTACCTTTTTTAAAGGGAAAACCACAGGAATTGGAAATCACCAAAGGTTTTAGTGATGAAAGTTTTTCAACCCTTAATGAGGCTTATCTTTTAGCACGAAAACTCAAGCAAGTAGAGGTTCGTCCAATTCATTTTTTTAGGGTTTTATTAAAAAATAAAAAAATTCAAGCAGTTTTTGTGCGTCTCAATGTTAATGCTCGGTCTTTATTAGAAAAAATTGATAATCACGTTAAGGAAGGTGATCTCCGGGAAAATAAAACAATTATTTCGCCAGCTTTGGAAAATGCGCTGATTGCCGCGTTTCAAAATACCGCTCTGAGTCGCCGGGCTGCAGTTGAGATTTTAGATATTTTGGCGTTGTTGCCAGAAAACGATCCAGTTCTCACCGAGATCTTATTTGATTTAGAGATCCCTGGAGATAAACTAGAAAATGCAGTGTCTTGGTTTCAGATTAACGATCGTCTTCGGGAAAATTATGAGCGCTTTCGAACTCTTGCTCGTTTCAAGCCGGATAGCGGCATGAATCGTTCTTATACGGCAATTGCGACCCCTACTCTTAATAATTTTTCTCACGATCTCACGCAAGCTGCAAAATATGGTTACTTGGAAATGTGTGTTGCTCGCGAAGATGAATTCACTCAGATATTTGAAAATATTGGTGGCGGACGTAATGGCATTTTGCTTCTTGGTAATCCAGGCGTGGGTAAAAAAACAATGCTAGAGGGCTTAGCGCAATTAATGGTTCAAGAAGAGGTTCCAGAATTTTTACGTGACAAAAGATTGGTTGAGTTAGATATCTCTCGTTTAGTAGCTGGGGCTTCTGCTTCTGAGGCCGAGGATCGATTATTGCGCTGTATTCATGAAGCAGCTTCTTCGGGGAATATTATTTTAGCTATTCAGAATATTGAAAATATTATTGGGCTCAGTGCTGGCTCGGATGGTGGCTTAGACTTGTCCGGAGTTTTGGCGGAATCTTTATCTCGTGGTCAAGTTATTTGTTTGGCAACGATTAGTTTGGAAAATTATCAGGAGCATTTAGAAGGCAAATCTCTTGATGAAGCTTTGGCGAAAATAAAGATAGAGGAACCTAGTGAAAATGAGGCGATTTTAATTTTAGAAAGCAAGGTCGCTTTCTTGGAGCAAAAGTATCATATTTATTTTTTGTATGAAGCAATTGAAGAGGCGGTTTTGATGTCTGAGAAATATCAACATGATTCTTTTTTACCCCTTAAAGCCCTGAATCTTTTACAAGATGCAGCAGTTATTTCTGCGAAAAATTCTCGTCGAGGATCGTCATCTTTTTGTGGGAAAGAAGAAGTTGCCTTAGCAATTAGTGCTTTAACCGGGGTGCCGGCAAACAAAATCACAGAAAGTGAAGGGGAGAGATTATTAAAATTAGAAGAAGAAATCCATCATCGTTTGATTGGTCAAGAAGAGGCAGTATCAATGGTTGCAAATAGTTTGCGACGGGCACGTTTGGATTTGAAGGATAAAAATCGTCCAATGGCGAGTTTCTTATTTCTTGGCCCAACCGGAGTTGGTAAAACTGAATTAGCGAAAGCCGTTTCGGAGGTCTATTTTGGTGGTGAAGAGTTTATGATCCGTTTGGATATGAGTGAATATCAACATCCAGACAGTGTTCACAAAATGATTGGCGATGAAAACGGCGACGGTTATTTGACCGAGGCTGTTCGAAAAAAACCTTTTTCTTTGATTCTTTTTGATGAAGTTGAAAAAGCCCATCCTGATATCTTAAATCTATTTCTTCAGTTAATGGATGACGGTCGCTTAACCGACGGACAGGGAAAAACAATTAATTTCAAGGACTCGATTGTGATCGCCACCTCTAACATCGGCGCGCTATATATTCAAGAACAATTACGAGATCAAAAACCAATTGAAGAAATCAAAAATGGACTTATCAATGGTCAATTGAATCAATACATGCGGCCAGAATTGGTAAATCGTTTTGATGGTATTATCGTGTTTAAGCCTCTGGGCGAAGATAATTTGTTTCAAATTTCCAAATTATTGCTTGGTAAAATTAAGAAGCAATTAGAAGAGAAGGGGATTAGTTTTCGAGTGGATAAAACTGGTGCCTTGGCTTTAGCAAAAGCTGGTTATGATCCAAAATTTGGCGCTCGGCCACTTCGCAGATTGTTGCAAGAAAAAATTGAGGATCGAGTTGCTTCACTTATTTTGGCTGGTTCTTTGAAAAGGAGGGATACGGTGGTAGTTGATCAAAATGGAGAAATAACTGTTGAAAAAGGGCGGAGTTTATAAAAAACCCTGATTTTTAGTCAGGGCAGTTTACTTAAATTGTGGTGATTTTTGTTAGTTGTTTTTCATGTTCTTTTCTTTTTTTCTTTTCTTCTTTTAGCTTATTTAATTTTTGATTAATACTTTCTAGCACTTTCAAATCTTCTTCAATGGCTTTGATAAAATTTTCTAATGAATTTTCAAAAGCCTTTGCGATCTTTTTGTTTGTTCCTTTCTCATCTAATTCTTTTGTTGCTTTGTATTTTTGAGTCTTTTTTTCTTGAAGCAATTTTCTCTGTTCTAAGCACTTCTGATAAACAAAAGGTCCTAAGTTACCAATTTCTTGGGGTGACAGATCTAGTAAAGCTTCTTCAAAAAAGCCATTTTGATTAGAGTCGATTAGTTTTTTTAAATTACTTTCCTTCCTTTCTTTCTCTTGTTTCTTTCTCATCCTTCTTTGTTTTTGTTTTTTTTCTTGTTATTATTAGATTGTTATCTATATTTATACATATATTTCTTAAGAATGTCAACCTTGGTTTATCTAACTTATTTTTTAATTACTTTCGCGATTAGTGCTTTAATGGTTCCTTTTTTGCGTTTTTTGGCATTTCGCTGGGGTATTCTTGATCAGCCAGGCGAAAGAAAGATACATCATCAATCGATCCCATTAATGGGAGGAGTAGCAATCTTCACTAGTTTTTTCTTGGTTTTATTTCTTAGTCGCTCTCATCTTTTTCCAAGCGATTTAAATTATCAGCACTGGCTTGGTTTCTTTTTTGGAGCCTTGTTTTTAATTTTTGGTGGTATTTTGGATGATCGCTATAATTTGAAGCCGAAATGGCAAATTATCTTTCCAATTTTAGCGGTCATCTCGGTTTTATTAGGAGGAATTGAAATTCCCAAAATTAGCAATCCTTTTGGAGGATTAATTTATTTTCATTGGCAATTTTTATCCAGTATTTTAATTTCCGTTTGGTTGCTAGGAATGATGTATACCACCAAACTTTTAGATGGTGTTGATGGCCTGGTTTCTGGATTAGGGCTGATTGGCTCTTTAATTATTTTTTTATTTACTATTTCCACTCAATATTTTCAACCAGATATTGCTTGGGTGGCTTGGATTTTCTCTGCCGCAGTAGCTGGTTTTTTGGTTTTTAATTGGCATCCAGCCTCAATTTTTTTAGGTGAAGGTGGTTCTTTATTGATTGGTTATGTGCTTGGAGTTTTAGCCATTATTTCTGGTGGAAAAATTGCTATTGCTCTTTTGATTATGGGGATTCCAATCCTAGATGTCGTCTGGACTATTATTCGTCGCTTGCTTAAAAAGAAGAACCCATTTCGTTTCGCAGATAAAAATCATTTACACCATCGTTTGCTTGCCGTTGGTTTAAGTCAAAGACAAACGGTTGCGGTTTTTTATGCCCTCGCTTTCTTTTTTGGTCTTAGTGGTTTATTTTTGCAGAGTCGTGGAAAAACAATCGCTTTATTTTTGTTATTGATTATCATGTTAGTTTTAGTAGCTCTTTTGTCACGTTTTAAAAAAAAGCAACCACGTTTGTTGTTACATGTTTGTTGTGCTCCTTGTGCGGCTTATATCACCCATTCTAGTCTAATGAATCGTTTTCGGGTTTCTTGGTATTTTTATAATTCTAATATTTATTCTCCAGAGGAATATGAAAAACGTCTTTTGGCGGTGAAGTCTTTTTGTCGAAAATATGGAATTAAATTAATCACAGAACCTTATGATCACCGGGGTTTTTTGTCGCTAGTTAGTGGGAGGGAAAACGATTTGGAAAGGGGAGGGCGCTGTTTAATTTGTTATCTTGATCGTTTAAAGAAAACAGCAGAACTGGCTGCTAAAAAACATTATGATTTTTTTTCCACTAGTTTGCTAACCAGTCCCTACAAAAGAACTACTGAGATTGCTACTATGTGCGAAGATCTAGCTCGCCAATATAATGTTAGTTATTTGGCTGAAGATTTCCAAGCTAGTCGTGGCTTTCAGCTTTCTCAAGAGTTTGCCAAACAAGAAGGATATTATCGTCAGAAATTTTGCGGTTGCGAGTTTTCCAAAAAAATAGTTATTTTGTTGTTAGTACTTTCTTTTAGTTTTTTTACTAATTCAGTGCGTGCTGAAAACCTCTCTTCAGTCTCAACTACAATCCCAGTAGTTAATAATGATTTTGTTTTAGATTCAGATAGCGATGGCCTCAGTGATTACGAGGAGACAACAAAATATTTTAGTGACCCAAATAATTCAGATTCCGATGGAGATTCTTATTTGGACGGGGAAGAGATTAAAAATAATTATTCACCATTATTTCCAAATAAAAAATTATCAGAAGTAGACACCGATAGCGATGGCTTGAATGATGATCGAGAGTTAAAATTTGGAACAAATTTAACTAACCCAGATACAGATGGTGATAGTTATCGTGATTTTACAGAAATTGATCAAGCTCATGATCCGCTTTCTGTTCAAGCAGATAAAAAATTACCAATTAGAGTGGAGGTTTTGCTTAAGGATCAGAAATTATTTTTGTTTATTAATGAAATTAAGTGGCGAGAATTTATTATTTCTAGTGGCAAGGCAAGCACGCCCACCCCAAAGGGTAAATTTAAAATTACTAATAAATCTTTGAAGGCTTGGTCAAAATCCTATGGTCTTTGGATGCCTTATTGGATGGGTTTAAATAGCGGTCAAATTGGTTTGCATGAATTGCCGGTTTGGCCAAATGGTTATCGAGAGGGAGTTTCTCATCTTGGAAAAGCTGTTTCTCACGGCTGTGTTCGTTTGGGGTTGAATGATTCTAAATATCTTTTTGAAAGATTACCAATCGGCACTGAAGTGTTAATTAAATAATTTTTTCTTATGTTTTATCTTCGTTTAAGTGTTTTATTACTACCGCTCACCACTATCTTGTTATCACAGGTTCTTATTTTTTTCCCAAAAATTCTTTTTTTGGTGATTCTATTAATTTCTTTTTTTCTTATTTTTTGGTGTTATCAATTATTGAAAAATTGGAAATCTGATTATCATTGGTGGTCTTATTCGGTCTTACCGGTTATTTTTCATATTTCTAGTATTCTTTATTTCTCAATTGAACCCAATCTTTTTATTGGTCAATTTATTGTTTTTTTGAATTGTTGGTTTCAATTTACTTATTTAAAAAATTTGTACTATTTAACTACCGAGAAAGAAAAAAGAGTTGAACAGTTAAAAAACATTTCATTTTTTGGTGGAGTTTTAGTAGTCTTTTTTTCAGCCAGCACTGCTTATGGGATTAGAGCTTTTCTTGGTTATCCATTGTTACCAATTTTTTTGGGTCTTGCTTTGTTTTTAGTTGCTTCTTGGTATCAAATTTTTGTTTATGCTAAATTTTCATTTAAAAAAAATCTAGATTTTTTCCTAATTGCTCTTTTGGTAGTTCTTCAATTTGCGTTTGTTCTTTTTTTCTTGCCCTTTAATTATCGTTTATTGGCAGTAATTATGACAATTGCTTTTTATTTTGTTGTAGGAGTTGGGCGTTTTTATTTGCAAGGAAATTTTTTAACTAAACATTTTCGTTATTATTTTATATTTTCTATTTTAGCCGCTTGTCTCTTGTTGTTAACTGCTCGGTGGTTATAGTTTTTCGATTTGGCTTTTCGTGTTACAATTGTTTTAGTAAGTTTAATTTAATTTTTATGAAGAAAGAAAAAAAAATAGTTTTAAAAAAACATAAAAATACAGATAATTTAGAAAATATTCAACAAGAAAGAGATCCGCTGATTAGCTCTTCTTTAATTACCATAATTTCAGCGGCTTTGATTTCTTTGGTGGCTGGGTCAATTGCCTCGCTTTTAATTGTTCCTTATTTTATTAATCCTCAAACTGGATCTGAAGTTCAAGTTTCTGATTATAATTGGGGTGGAGCTGGTTTAGTGATTCGTGACCCAAAGAAAGTTGTTGTTAATCAGGACCTCAAAATTGAAGAAAGTCTTAGTTCCATTTCTTCAAGCATGATTAAGTTCTATCCTCGTTTAATTAATTCCTCATCTGAGCCTTTTGCTAAAAAAATTGATAACAATAATTATTATTTGTTAAAAAATCCTTTTGCCACCGGGTTAACAATGTCAGTTGATGGTTGGGTTTTGGCTCTTTGGCCGGAAAGTGGCAAGGATTTGGATCTTAAAAAAGTTAAAAATAATTTTGAAGCTCTGACTTTTGAAGGTAAGGTTTATCAAATTGATCAAGTTCTTTTGGTTGAAAAAAATACTGACACCAAAAACATCGAGGCTACACCCATCTTGATTCATCTTGGCTCAGCTAATAATTTGGCTGTTAGAAATTTAGTTCGTTCGGCGGATTTGAAAATCGGTCAATCAGTTTTTTCTTATGATGGTGGTCGGGGAGTGGATTTCGGATTCTTAATTGATCGAAAAAAAATAGATTTAATTCGTTCTAGCGAAGATTTTTCTGAGGAATTGTCTTTTAGTTTTAATTTAGAGCCTTCAAAAAAACCAAGCTTTATTTTTAATTTTGCTGGCGATTTGTTAGCTTGGCGAGATATTTCCGGCAAAGTTTTTCCAATTTACTCTTTTAACGCTAAATTAAGTTCTTTGTTTGAAACTGGTCGTTTTTCCGAACCTCTTTTTGGTGTCAACTATTATAATTTGGCGGACTTAAAGATTCCAGGTTTTAATCAGGACAAAGGAGCTCTTCTTTATTCTTTTGAAAAAAAGGAAGC
Organism: Candidatus Falkowiibacteriota bacterium; assembly: GCA_903847415.1. GTDB lineage: Bacteria > Patescibacteriota > Patescibacteriia > Patescibacteriales > UBA12465 > CAINDR01. Next base: position 3,538 of record CAINDR010000004.1, on the reverse strand, counting down.
AGTTGCTTCTGGAAGTCCGGCAGAGAAGGCTGGTCTTAAAAAGGGCGATTTAATTCTTGAGATTAACGGGGAGGCGATTAATGAAAACAATGATCTTAGTTCAATCATTCAGAATTATCTCCCTGGTCAACAGCTCCTAGTTTCTTATTCTCGGTCTGGAGTGAATCTTGAGACCTCTCTTCGTCTTGGCGAAATCAAATAAAAAAAGATATTTATGAAAATTAAATCAATTCGTCAAATTAAAAATCTAAAAGATCAGATAGTTTTATTGCGTGTCGATTTTAATGTTCCAATCAAAGATCGCAAGGTGAGAGAAAATTATAAAATTGCGATGTCTTTGCCGACCATTGAATATCTTTTAAAAAAAGGAGCAAGAGTGGTTTTAATGAGTCACCTGGGAGCGCCAAAGGGAAAGGTTAATCCAGACCTCTCATTACTTCCGGTTTCTAAAGTTTTGCAAAAATTGCTAAGCTCGCAGGCTTATAAGAAAAAAATAAAATTTTCTTCCGGAGTTGTTGGAGCTAAGGTTGCAAAAGAGGTTAATGACCTCAAATCTGGTGATTTGATTCTTCTGGAAAATTTACGTTTTGAAATTGGTGAAGAAAAAAATAGTCGTATTTTTGCAAAAAAACTCGCATCACTTGGCGATCTTTATGTTAATGATGCCTTTGCTGTTTCTCATCGTAATCAAGCTTCAGTATCAGAAATTAAGAATTTTTTGCCAAGTTATGCCGGCTTGTTATTGGAAGATGAAGTCACTTCTTTGGCGAAAGTGATCAAACCAAAGCAACCGCTAGTCGCTGTAATGGGAGGAGCGAAAATAGATACTAAGGCGCCATTACTCGAAAAAATGCACAAAAAAGCGGAGTGTATTTTGGTGGGAGGAGCTTTGGCAAATAATTTTTTAAAAGCCCTTGGCTATGAGGTTGGAATTTCTTTAATTGATAAGTCTAGTTTAGTTTTTGCTAAAAAATTTATAAAAAATGGCAAATTAGATAAGAAGATTATTTTACCAATGGATGTTGTTGTTTTAAACGCAGGAAAAGTTTTTGTGCGCCCAATTAGTGATTTAAAAGAAAGGGATGCGATTGTTGATATTGGGCCAAAAACCGTTGAGGCTTTTGCTGCGACCATTAAAACAGCAGCAACTATTATTTGGAATGGTCCAATGGGTTGTTTTGAGGAGAAAGAGTCTTCTTTTGGCACTTTGGCAATTGGACGTTTAATTGCAGCTCGCTCCAAAGGAACTGCCTGGGGGGTTGTTGGTGGTGGTGAAACTGTTGAGGCAATTAAGTTAACAAAAATGTCAGCTTATGTTGACTGGATTTCTACCGCTGGTGGAGCCATGCTTGCCTATTTGGGTGGCGAAAAAATGCCAGGTTTAACCAAAATTGTTAGCAAATAAAAATATGCCAAAAATTAAAAAAATTAGTGCTCGAGAAATATTAGATGGCCGCTCATATTTTAGTTTAGAAGTGAAAGTAATTCTTGATAATGGTTTGGAGGCGAAAGCTTCGGTTCCTTCAGGTGTTTATCATAACACTTTTGAACTCAAGGAGTTTGGTGAAGATAATTTTAACAGTCAATCAGTTTCTGGTATTTTGCGAGCAGTGAAAATCGTTGAGGCCCTTATCTCTCCAGCCCTGAAGGGAATAGACCCCACCAAACAAAGAGAAATCGATGATCTTCTCTTAGCTCTTGATGGGACCGAGGATCGTAGCCATTTGGGAGTTAATGCTATTTTTGCTGTATCGATTGCTTGTGCTAGAGCAGCTTCTTTGTCTAAAAAAATTGAACTCTACACCTATCTTGCGGATTTGTTTGGGACACCAAATATCACAACCTTACCAAAACCAATCTTTACAATGTTTAACGGCGGTTTATATGCTGACACTAATCTCGATTTTCAAGAATATTTGATTTTATCAAAACAAGAAACAGTCAGTGGCAATATTTTGATGGGGCAGGCAATTTATCAAAATCTTGGGTTAGTTTTAAGGGAAAATGGTTTTGATACAGATACTGGTGTGGAAGGAGCTTATGCGCCAAATCTTGACTCTAGTATTCAAGCACTAGAGATGATTAGGGCGGCTGCAATTAATACTGAGTATGGATTAAGTAAAGATTTTTCTCTGGGCCTTGATTTAGGAGCGTCTTTATTCTTTGATAAGAATGAAAATAAATATGTTTTTGCCGCTGATCATCAGTTAATTAGTAAAAATAGTTTAGCGGGTATTTATCAAGAATGGTTTGCTGTTCACGGAGTTGATTATCTGGAGGATCCTTTAACCGAAGAATCTTTTTCCGATTGGCGAGAACTAACCGCAATGATTGGTGACCGGGTTTTGGTTGCTGGTGATGATTTATTTTCTTCCCAAATTAGTCGTTTGCGTCAGGGCTTGAAAGAAAAAGCTGCCAATGCTATGGTGATAAAACCAATTCAGTCTGGGACACTCAGTGAGGCGTTTGAATGTGTAAAATTAGCAAAAAAATATTCTTATCAAACCATTGTTTCAACTAGAGGTGGCGAAACAAATGATGATTTTATTGTTGATTTCGCCGTTGCTACGGGCGCTGATTATCTGAAATCAGGAGCTCCGGCTCGTGGTGAAAGGGTGGCGAAGTACAATAGACTTTTAGAAATTGAATTATTATGCCAAGAGAAAACGCAGTTAAGCAAATAACCGATGACCCTCTCAGTACTTCTCGCACAGTAGTGCTTTTGTTAGTGGATGGCTGGGGAATCGCCTCCGATAGTGAAGGTAGTGCGATTAGGTTAGACAATTCAAAAAATTTTTTAAAATTATCGTCAGAATATCCAGCAGGAACCTTGGTTTCCGAAGATCTTTCTGAGTCCATGAAATATCGGAAGATTGGGGCTCAGGGAAAGTTTTCTGCTAAATTATCTGAGCAGAAAATAAAACAGTTCTATCTCACTGAAAGTGAAAAGTCTTCGGCGGTGCTTGGTTTTTTTGTGGGCGAAGAAAATATTAATCAAGTTGAAAGTAGGATTATTTCTTCTCCAGTTTGCGATTCCTATAGCCTTGAACCGGAAATGAGTCTGGAAGAACTGAGTCGAGTGGCAGTAAAAGTTGTTCGTGATAATACCTTTGGCTTTGTTTTAATTAGTCTTCCAAACATCGATCTCGTTGCTTCTAGTGGTGATTTAATTGCAACAAAAAAAGCGGTAGCTAAAGTTGATTCTTTTTTAGGAAAAATTACAGAAGAGGTTTTATTGAAAAATGGTGTCTTGGTAATCTCTTCACTAGGAGGAAAAGCTGAGCGAATGCTAGATATTAGGACAGAGTTAGTAGATAAAGAGGGTACTTTTAATCCAGTTCCTTTGTTGATTATCGGTAATGATTTTAAAGGACGCTCTTTGTTTAATAGTGATGCTCCTGGTGGAGATTTGAGTTTGTTGGCTCCGGTTGCTAATTTCGATGACCTTCCAAAAACGATTCTGGCTCTGATGAATGTTGATGACCATGAAATTTCTGGTAAAAATTTATTAAAAAAATAAAAATAATTTTTTAACAAT
>CAINDR010000003.1 GCA_903847415.1 Candidatus Falkowiibacteriota bacterium | reverse complement strand
CCATCCGCCTTTACAGCTTCGCTTTATCCAGCAATGAGTGCTTATTGGCAAAATAATCGATCTCAATTGTCGATTACTTTTGAAAGAGCGCTTAATTATTTAATCATTATCTCTTGGCCGATTATTATCGGTTCAATTGTTCTTGCTGATCGCTTAGTTTTGATTTTTAAAGCTGATTATTCCTCAGCAGCCTTGCCTTTACAGATTTCTATCATTGCTCTATTTTTTATCTTTATTAATTTTCCAATTGGCTCACTTCTGAATGCTTGCGATAAGCAAAAAAAGAACACGTTTAACATCGGCATTGTGTTACTTGTCAGTATTGCTTTGAATTTTTTGTTAATTCCAAGATTTTTAGCAGTTGGTGCCAGCATCACCGTCCTTCTTACTAATATTTTGATGACAATTTTAGGGATTATTGAAGTGAAAAAAATTATTGAATATCGTTTACGTAAAAATTTAGTGGTACTTGGCAAAACTATTGCAGCCTCTGTTTTAATGGGACTGATTGTCTTTGGTCTCGGACGTTTCATTTCGCTCTTCGCTTCAGTAGCTGTGGGGATGCTTTTGTATTTTGTCTTCTTGTATTTATTTGGTGGTTTTAAAAAGGAAGATATCACGAGTGTGCTTAACTCTTTTCGACGCAAAAAATGAAGACCTTATTAATTACAATTGATAATTTATCGAATACTGGCGGGGTTAGCCATTACTATTATCATTTAAAAAAGTTTTGGCCAACCAGAGATTTGGTGGTTTTAGATGATTCTGATCATAGATTGTTATCAAAAAAGTTTTGCTTAAAATGGCGCAAGAGTTTTATAAGTATTAGTCGGGAATTGAAAAAAGAAAAGCCTGAGTGGTTGCTTGTTGGACAAGTTCTGCCACTGGGCAACGTGGCTTGGGTCTTGTCGTTTATTTACCGATTCAAATATTGTCTGATTTTCCATGGTATGGATTTGAGTTTGGCCTTTACTGGTCGAAAGAAATTTTTGAGTCGCCTGATTATTAATCGGGCAAATAAAATAGTTTGTGCTAATAATTTTACGGCAGATAGATTAAGAAAAATTAACCCACATTGGGCCGAAAAAATCGGTGTCATTAATCCTGGAATTTCTCCTGAGGATGAGCAATTTGTGAAACCAATTAGTAGTCCTAATTTCAAATTATTATCTATTGGTCGCTTAGTAAAGCGCAAGGGAATTGATCAGGCTATTCTTGCCCTTGAGATTTTGCAGAATAATTTTTTTGACAAACCTTGGTGGTCTGGACTAACTTATACAATCGCTGGCACTGGCCCCGATGAAGAATATTTAAAAAAGATTGTTGCTCATGTCTCGGAAAATCTACAAAAGAAGATTATTTTTACTGGACAGGTATCTCAGCAAGACAAATGGCAACTTTTAAATAATTGTTCAGCTTTTATTATGCCTGCTCGAGATATTAGTGGCGATTTTGAGGGTTTTGGAATTGTTTATTTGGAAGCTGGTTTGTGTCAAAAACCGGTCATTGCCGGACTTGCTGGAGGAGTGTCTGATGCGGTGGTTGATGGAGAAACTGGGTTTTTGCTCAATCCTGAGAGTTTAGAGGATATTGCCCGGGCAATTCGTGTTGTTGCCGAAGATGAGTCTTTGAGAGAAAAACTGGGGAAGTTTGGACAAGCTCGCGCCAAGACTTTTTTCTGGAATTTCCAAGCCGAAAAGTTTTATCAATTTTTATTAAAATAATTTCAGATATAGTTTATGATTTCTATTATTATTCCAGTATTTAATCAAGCCGATAAATTGGGGGCGTGTTTAAAAAGTATTGCTTTGCAAACTGACCAAAATTTTGAAGTAATTATTGTTGATGACGGCTCCAAAGATAATCCTGAACAGGTTTTTAGTGATTTTATTGTTTTTTTGCAATCTCATGGTGGTTTGCGTGGCGAGGGAGCTTATGAGTTTTTTCGTCAAGAAAATAAAGGTGCTCCGGCGGCTCGCAATCATGGTTTTCAAAAATCAAAAGGTGAATATTTATTTTTTTGCGATGCTGATGTGACCATGAAGCCAGAGTTATTAGAAAAATTACGCTTGACTTTGGAGGCTCATCCCGAAGCAAGTTATGCCTACTCTTCTTTTTATTTTGGGAATAAACTTTTTAAGGTTGGTGATTTTGATGCCGACAAAATGAGAAGAATGCCCTATATTAATCCAATGGCCCTTCTTCGTCGTCAAGATTTTCCTCAAGGTGGCTGGGATGAGAGTATCCGCAAATTTCAAGATTGGGATCTGTGGTTAACAGTTTTAGAAGCCGGTCATCAGGGTATTTTTGTGCCAGAAGTTTTATATAGCGTTCAAACTGGAGGAACAATGAGTGTTTGGTTGCCAAAAATTGCTTATCAAATCTGCCCATTTTTACCAGCAGTTAAAAAATATTGGGCGGCAATGAAAATAATTAAACAAAAACATAATTTATGTTGATTGAGAAATTTGTTAAAAATAAATATCTTTTTGTTTTTGGAGCAATTTTTCTTTTGGAAACAGTTTCGTATCTTGGCTATTTGAATGGCGTCGTGAATGTTTTTGCTTTTTTGGGGATTAGTATCGCTTTTCTTTTTTTATGTATTTTTCGCCTTCCGGTAGCCTTGCTAGTTGCTTTGGTTGAACTAATTATTGGTTCTAAGGGTTATCTATTCTACTTTGATCTTCATGGCCCACAACTTTCGATTCGGATTACCTTTTGGGCAATTTTAATGATTTTTTGGGCGATAAACTTTGGGAGAAGACTAATGAAAGACCGCCAAAAAGCACTCGCCCCATTTCGTCAGTTTTTATTTTTAAAAGCTTATCTTTTTTTAGCCGCTTTCGTCGTTTTAGGTTTAGGGATGGCTTTAATTTATCATCATTCTTTTTCTGCTTGGTTTTTTGATTTCAATGCTTGGGTCTATTTTTTAATTCTTTTACCCTGGTTAGATTTCTTTGGACAAGCCGAAAATCGGCAAAAAATTTGGGATGATCTTTTCAGCATTGGAGTAGCAGCTATTTCTTGGCTTATTCTGAAGTCCTTGGCGATGTTGTTTATTTTTACCCACTTTTCTTTTGAGTCGGTCTTTAGTCTGTATCGCTGGATTCGCACCACAGGCGTTGGGGAGGTCACCTTAATGCCCAATGGTTTTTATCGGGTATTTTTCCAGTCGCAAATTTATTTAGTCTTTGCTTGGTTTTTTGCTTTTTTTGCCTTTTATGAAAACAAAGATAGGCGAGCAAAGTTTTTTAGTTTTTTAGGTTTATTATTTTCAGGAGCAGTAATTATTTTAAGTTTTTCTCGTTCGTTTTGGGTGGGTATGTTTGGCGGTGTTTTAGTTGCTCTCTTTTTGACTTGCAGAAAATCTTCTTGGTCTAAAGGTTTCAAGAAATGGTTCTTGGTAGCCACAATTTCTTTTCATGCTCTAATTCTGGTTTTAATAATTGCCAAATTTCCGTTTCCAAAACCAACAAAAGATTTTTCAGCATCTTCATTAGCTGAAAGAGTAGAAATTAATCCCAATGAGGCAGCAATGGCCTCTCGCTGGGCATTATTACCAGAATTATGGAAACAGATTAAAAAAGAACCAATTCTTGGCTCTGGATTTGGCGAAACGGTGACTTACCAGGCGAGTGATCCAAGGGTTTTGGAAATTAATTCTTCAGGGACTTACACGACTTATGCTTTTGAATGGGGTTGGTTAGATTTGTGGTTGAAATTTGGTTTGTTTGGCGTGTTAGCTTATCTCTATCTATTAATCAGCGTGATTAAAGCCAATTTGAAGCTTAAAAGCACGATTGGTAATTCTTTTGCTTTGGGTTTAATTGCTTTGATATTTTTGCATATTTTTACCCCCTACCTTAATCATCCCTTGGGGATTATGTTTGTTATCTTAGCGTCGCTTTATCCGGTTTTTAAGAATAATTAATTTTATGACAGTTAAAGAATTATCAGATTTAATCATGAAACAGGCTGAAGAGAAGGGTTTTGGCGTGAGGCCGGCAGAAATTAATGTTTCAGAGAAAATTGCCTTAATTCATTCAGAGGTTTCCGAAGCATTTGAGGCTTATAGTCATCAAAATATTGATGGCAAAGATGGTTTTAAAGAAGAATTAGGTGACGTCTTGATGCGTTTGATGCATTTGGCTGGCGTGATGGGCGTTGATTTGGAGTTGGAAGTTTTGAAGAAAATTAATTACAATAAAGATCGTCTTTGGGATTGGGAGAAAATGAATGAAAATCATTCAAAAATATGAATCAAAAAACTAGTAAACTTAAAGTGGGTGACGTAGTTATGGTTATTTCGCCCTCTGGGTCATTAAAAAAAGGATCGTCAGTTTTTAAATTAGCTGAAGAAAATTTTCTTAATGTTTTTGGTCTTAAAATTAAATACTCTAAAAATTCTGGAAAGCTCAATTCTTACGGAACTTCTTCAATTGATGAGAGAATCAGGGATTTTCACGAAGCCTTTAAAAATCCGCAAGTTAAAGGGATTATTTGTTCTACCGGGGGTTTTAATTCTAATGAACTTTTAAAATTTATTGATTGGAATTTAATAAAAGATAATCCGAAGCCCTTTATTGGATCTTCTGATAATACTGTATTAATAAATGCTATTTACACAAAAACAGGAATTAAAACTTATTTTGGGCCAAATTATTATAAGTTTGGAATGAAATTAGGTCTAAAATATACCTTAGATTATTTTCAAAAATGTTTACTAGAAAGCAGTGCGTATGCAGTTTTACCAAGCAAGAAGTGGAGCAATGATAAGTGGTATAAAAATCAAGATGAAAGAAGTTTTTATCAAAACAAGGGTTATCAAATAATTAATGAAGGGGAGGCACGTGGTACTATTATTGGTGGTAATCTCTGTTCACTTAATTTGCTGCAAGGGACTGAATTTATGCCCAGTCTGCGAAGTTCAATTCTTTTAATTGAAGATGATGACTTGGCTGGTGACAATACTTTTGGTGAATTTAATCGTAATCTGCAGTCTTTGCTGAGTTTGCCAGGGGCAGAATCAATTAAGGGTATTGTAGTTGGTCGCTTCCAACCAAGTTCAGGAATTGATTTAAAGAAAATAAAGTATATCATTAACACAAAGCAGGAGTTAAAAAATATTCCGATAATAGTCAATGCAGATTTTGGTCATACCGACCCAATGGCGGTTTTTCCAATTGGGGGTATATTGGAGATGTCTGCTAAAAATGGCGTTATTGACATTAAAATTATAAATCATTAATCAATCTTACTATTGTCTTTTTTCCATTTTTCTATTATATTTAAACCTATATTTAGCTAATTATTTAAATTTATGAATGAGCAAATTATTTCACAGGAGGGTTACGACAAATTACAAGCCGAACTCACTCTTTTAACAACCGTTCGTCGCAAGGAAATTGCCGAGCGTATTGAAAGAGCCAAGGAGTTGGGCGATTTGAGCGAGAATGCTGAATACAGCGAAGCAAAAGATGCTCAGGCTTTAAACGAAGGGCGAGTTTTGGAATTAACCAATACTCTTAAGAACGTGACTATTGTTCAGCACGACGCTTCTAGCACCGAAGTTGCAATGGGTTCTCGAGTGACTGTTCAGGTGAATGGGGTTGAAAAACAATTTTTGATTGTTAGTTTCAACGAAGCCGATCCGGTTAATGGAAAAATTTCCAATGAATCTCCTTTGGGGGTTGCTTTTTTACATCATCAGAAGGGTGCAGAAGTGACTGTTGAAACTCCAAAAGGACCAGTGAAGTATAAAATTACGAAGGTGGAATAAATTTGTTAATTATATGGAAAGTCAAAATCTTTCAGAAGCGCCAGGCGGTGAATATGCCGATCGTTTAAAGAAATTAGAAGCTCTCAAAGAGCAGGGGGTCAATCCTTATCCAGCCAAAGCTAGTCGCGATTTAATGATTGCTGACCTATTGGCTGATTTTGCGAAACTTTCTGAAGACCTCAAAGAAGTTCGTCTCTGTGGTCGTTTGCGCGGCGTGCGCTCGCACGGGAATTTGACTTTTGCTAACCTGGAAGATGAAAGTGGTACTTTGCAAATTGCCTTATCCAAAAAAGAATTAGGCGACGAGCAGTACAAAAGATTTGTGAAGATGATTGATGTTGCTGATTTTGTGGAAGTTCTTGGCACTTGTTTTGTTACTCATAAAGGTGAAAATTCTTTGATGGTCAAAGAATGGAAATTGCTTTCTAAAGCTCTGCGACCAATTCCAGATTCTTGGTATGGCTTTAAAGATGAAGAAGATCGTTTGCGCAAGCGTTATTTGGATTTATTAATGAATCCAGAAACACGTGAGTTGTTCAAAAAGAAAGCAGCTTTTTGGGATGTCTCTCGAAACTTCATGAAAAGTCATGGCTTTTTTGAAGTGGAAACGCCAACTATTGAAACTACTACGGGTGGCGCAGAGGCTAATCCTTTTAAAACTCATCATGACGATTTCGATCTCGATGTTTTTTTACGTATTTCCGTGGGAGAGCTCTGGCAGAAGCGTTTAATGGCTGCCGGTTTTGAAAAAACTTTTGAAGTAGGGCGTGTATATCGTAATGAAGGATCCAGCATGGATCATTTGCAGGAATTTACTAACCTAGAATTTTATTGGGCTTATGCTAATTATAATGATGGCATGAAACTGGCTCAAGAATTATATCAAGAAATTGCACAGAAAGTTTTTGGTACCACTAAATTTACAACCAAAGGCATGGTCTATGATTTGGCTGGTGACTGGCCAAAGATTGATTATTGCGACACTGTTCTAGAAAAGACCGGTATTGATGTTCTGAAGGCCTCAGAAGAGGAAATGGCAGCTAAGTTGGCAGAGTTGCAAGTGAAGTACGAGGGAGCTAATCGCGAACGTTTAATGGATACTCTTTGGAAATATTGTCGCAAGACAATTGCTGGTCCAGTATTTTTGATTAATCACCCAAAATTAGTTTCACCTTTGTCTAAGGCTAAGGAAGATAATTTGGAACTTACTGAAAGATTTCAAATTATTATTGCTGGCTCGGAAGTGGGCAATGGATTTTCAGAACTTAACGATCCAGTTGATCAGCGAGCGAGATTTGAGTTGCAACAGAAGCTCATTGATCGTGGTGACACAGAAGCAATGATGGCTGACTGGGAGTTTGTGGAGATGCTTGAACATGGCATGCCACCAACTTGTGGCTTTGGTTTTGGTGAAAGATTATTTGCTTTTTTGGTTGATAAACCAATTAGAGAAGTAACTTTATTTCCGTTAATGAAGCCGAAAATGCCAGAGGGTGGGGAAGCCCCAACGGTTTCAGTGTAAAAGTGGGGTTGAAAAAAAATTATAATAATGTAGAATATAAAAGTTGCCAATTTTGTCCTAATTGGCATTATTCGGGGATCGTCTAATGGTAGGACTGCAGGTTCTGGTCCTGCCTATCGGGGTTCGAATCCCTGTCCCCGAGCATAACCGAAAAAGCAGGTTCTAATTGAACTGTACCCCAAAAAGTGGACACGGGGTAAAAACTAGACTCGAGCTAAAAGATGATTTCGGTATTGCACCGGAGTCATCTTTTTTAAATCCCATTGATATCTCCTATTGTTATAGTATTCCATATAGATATTAATCATACCGTCTAAATCATTGAAGGTTTTGGCCGTCCTGCAATCTACGTCATCCTTTAAATGACCAAAGAATGATTCCATGGGTGCATTATCAATACAATTACCCTTACGTGACATCGATTGAGTT
>CAINDR010000002.1 GCA_903847415.1 Candidatus Falkowiibacteriota bacterium | reverse complement strand
GATTTAGATCGGACTAAACAAGAATTAGCTACTCAATTAAATATTACACCGGAAGATTGGGGCGGAAAAACGATTTGCGTGCCAATTTCTGCCAAAGAAGGGACGGGGATTGAAAACTTACTTGATATGTTATTGCTGGTTTCTGAGGCTGAGCTCGGTGATTCCTTGAAGGCTAACCCAAATGCTAGCGCTGCTGGAACAGTTGTTGAATCTAACGTCGATAAAGCCGCTGGACCGGTTGCCACTATTTTAATTCAGAACGGAACCTTAGTTCTTGGTGATCAATTGTGTTTTAATGGAGTGATTTATGGCAAAGTAAAAGCTTTAAAAAATTATAAAGGCGAGAGTATTATTTCTGCTGGTCCGAGCACTCCAGTGAAGATTTTAGGATTAAAGCTTTCCCCTGCTGTTGGTGATATTTTAGAAACTGGTGAAGGGGTGAAAGTAAAAATGAGAAACATGCGTCCGAATGCCAGTTCACATCCAGTTGTGAGTGACAATGCTAATGATGAAAATATTCCAAAAGTAAATTTAGTGATTAAGGCTGATTTTTTGGGTTCCGCAGAAGCAATTGAAGAATCATTATTGAAAATAAATACTGAAAAAGTAAAAGCGAAAATTATTTCAAAAGGTTTGGGAAATATTACAGAGGGCGACGTGAAGCGAGCGGAAGATTCTGGTGCTTTGCTCGTTGGTTTTAATATTCGTTTAACTCCACAAATTGAAAATTTGATTCGTGAACGTGGTGTGAAGGTGAAAACTTTTTCGGTTATTTATGATTTGATTAAGTTCGTCACTGGCGAAATGCAATTATTAATTAAGCCAGAAATTAATCGTATTGATGAAGGAAGAATTAAAATTTTGGCGATTTTCCGCACCGAACCACGAGCTCAGATTGTTGGTGGTAAAGTTTTAGATGGTCGTGCTTTGCTCGATACTCTAGTGGAAGTAATGAGAGGGGATGAAATGATTGCCTTGGGAAAATTAACTCAACTACAGTCTGGTAAACAAAACGTTAAAGAGGTTGAACAAGATCTTGAGTGCGGTTTGCGTTTTGAAGGCAACCCAATTATTGAAGAAGGCGATATTTTGAAAATGTATCGTGAAGAAAAAATTATTGATAAGTTATAAGTTTAAATATGTCTAAACTCCGTTTTGATGAATTATTATCTCAGGAATTAGCCGCGATTATTTCGCGTGAATTGGAATTTCCCGATGCCTTAGTGACTGTCTTGTATGTGAATTGTTCTTCTGACCAGCGCTACGCTTCGGTTGGCGTCTCTGTTCTTCCAGAAAAATTTACTGGCAGTGCTTTGACCGCGCTTCGAAAAGCTTCTGGTAATTTAGCAAAAAAACTACAAGCGAAAACCAAGATGCGAGAAGTGCCAAAACTTTCTTGGGTTTTTGATCCAACTGAGAAAGAAGCTTCTAAAATTGAAAATTTGCTCCGTAAAATTAGTGAAGGACGAGAAGACGAAATCACCGATGATGACTATGGGTTCTGAAGATCAATTTAAAATTGCTGCTAATAAGATTAAAAATGCTAATCGCCTTCTAGTGCTTGGTCACATTAATCCAGATGGCGATGCTATTTCGGCGGTCAATGCGATTGCCTTAATCGCTCAGAGCTTCAATCGTCAGATTGATGCTTTTTGTATTAATAAGAAGGATGAGCCTTTTAGCTTTTTGCCTTTTACTAATAAGATATCCAATAGTTTTTCGGGTAAATTATCTGATTATGATGTTGTGGTGGTTGTTGATTGCGGTGCACTTAGTCGAACAGGGATTCAAGACTTAATTGAGGAGGAATTAAAAAAAACATCAAGCACTAGACCTTTTTTTATTGAATTTGATCATCATCCGCAAGTTCACGCCTGGGCTGATTTGGAGATTAGACAGCCAGAATTATCTGCTACCTGTGAAGTGATTTATCGTTTTTGTAAGAGTCAAAAGATTAAATTTGATCGCGATTTGGCCGATAGCATTTTAACTGGAATCCTTACTGATACTGGAAACTTTTTTTATCCCAATACTAGTTCGGAAACTATTACCATTGCTTCCAAAATGATGGAATTTGGTGCTCGTTTTGCGAAAATTTCTAGCTGGCTCAAAAATAATCAAGATTTATTAACAATAAAACTTTGGGGTTTGGCTTTGGAAAATTTACGTTTTAATCCAAAGTATGGTTTTGCTTTTTCGGTATTAACTCGTGAAGATTTAAAAACAGCGATGATGGCTGCTGGTCATCAGGATGCAGTTTTGCGCAACGATTTTTCTCAAATTCTTCACAGTGATTTATTTGGTGATATTGCTGGTTTCTTGAGCAATATTTCCGGGGCAAAAGCAGTGATGCTACTTCGACAAGATGCTCCTGGAAAATTGAAAGGCGGTCTACGTACTTCTAGTTCAGATATTGATATTTCTTTATTAGCTCGGCAGCTAGGCGGCGGTGGACATGCAAAAGCTTCGGGATTTGAACTCGCTGGAGATTTAGAAAAGGCAGATGAGGGATGGAGAGTAGTTTAGAATATTTATATAATAAACATATGACCAAATATATTTTAAATTCTGGCGGCACAAGAAAACATCCAGAAAAAACTATCTCATTTTTTAAGGAGATAACTAAGGGTTTGGGAAAAGAGCCGCGCATTCTTTCTTGCTCTTTTGCTGAAAAAAGAGAAATCTGGGAAGAAAAATTTGAAGAATACAAAACTTCATTCTCTAAACTAATTGGCGAAGATATTCAACCAAAATTTGAAATGGCTATTCCTGATAAATTTATCGAGCAAGTGAAAAATAACGATATTATAACCATCTCTGGCGGCGATGATCACTTGCTGCTTTATTGGTTGAGCCATTTTAATCTGCCAGAAATTTGGGACGGCAAAGTTGTTGCTGCTGCCTCGGCTGGCTCGAACGTTTTATCTGAGAGTTTTTACACCTGTGATTGGCGACAATGTTTTAATGGCTTGGGCATCCTGCCAATTAAATTTATTTCCCATTACCGGTCGGGATTTGGCAATAGAGACCAAAGGGGCCCGATAGACTGGGATAAAGCATATCAAGAGTTATTAAACTTCGGCGACGCAACTTTACCAATTCATGCGCTTGAAGAAGGTGATTTTATTGTGATTGAAAAATAACTTCGATTTTATATATGCCCACTTCAACTAAAACACAAAATGCCCTGTTTTGGATAACAAATATTTTAAATAAAAAGAATATTCCTTTTCAAATTAGCGGTGGTTTTGCCGCGAAAATATATGGATCGCCGCGTCCATTGAACGATATAGATGTTGATATCCCAGATGTTAACTTCCCAGATATTTATAATGATATCAAGCCCTATCTAATTTACGGGCCCGACCATTACCTTGATGAAAAATGGGATGCTCAGCTGGCAACGCTAAATTACGAAGGCCAGGAAATAGATATCACCGGAGCTACTAATTGCAAGATTTCTAATAAAAAGAAGGATGCTTGGTTGCCATATCCTTGTGACTTTAATAAAGTTAGCTACATGGAAATTTTTGGAATCAAAGTCCCAGTTATTTCAAAAGATGCTTTGGTCGCTTATAAAAAAGAGTTGGACGGCGAACATCAAATAATAGATATTGAAGCGATAAATTAGTATAATTAATTTACTATGAGTTTTAAAATATCCAAAGAAGTTAAAATAGTTTCTTGGTCAACGGCGATTTTATGGTTCGGCTGGGGTTTCGGCGAGTCCTTGATTCCAGTATTTTTGTACCAATTTGCCGGTAGTTACGCCGAAACCGGTTTACTTAAATCAGCCTTTGATATTACCGCCTTGCTGGTAACGCCAATCATCGGCTACTATGCCGATAAAATTTCTATTAAAAAAATGATGTTAGTGGGTACTGGTCTATATTTCTTAATTGCTCTTAATTATTATTTGGCCGGAGTTTTCGCTTGTGTTTCATTTATTGTCTTTGCTCGTATTTTGAATGGTTTTTCTTGGCCCTTAACCTGTGTTAGCCGTGAAAGTTATATTTGCAAATATACGCCGAGAAACAAAATGGCTCGTGCTTTTGGCTATTTTGATACTCTGGGGATTCTAGCCTGGGTTCTTGCGGTTTGCTTAAGTTTGTTTTTAGTGTCTAAGTTTGCCATCCACCAATTGTTATTTTTAATCGCTCCGGCAGCGGTTATTTCATTCGCGGTGGCTTTGTTTTTGCCTAAGGGTAATAAACTGAAAAAAATAAAAAGTTTAAAGTTTAATCTAAAACCATATAAAGAAGTTATCAAGGAGGTCCTTCGTTGGCCATTAAAATTAAGAACGGTGGTATTATCCAGTTTCTTAATTAGTTTTGTGTCGGGGGCTTTTTTCTTTTTTATTCCTATTGAAGTTTGGAAAGATAATTCGGATTTAAAACAGATTATTATTTTAGCGATTTTTTATTCTTTACCAGAGGCTTCCGGGAATTTGCTCGGCTGGGTGATTGACAAAATTAAGATTAATAAAAGCTTGGTCATCAGTTTTATCGGTATCTGTGCCGTCTTTATTCTTTCCGTCTTTTTTGATAGTTTTTTGTGGCGCTTATCAGCTTTGATTCTAGTTGGGATTTTTGTTGAGGCAATATCTTTGAGCCGTCGGCAGTTAATTGCTGACTTTAATATTAAAAATAATTTTCTAGTGTTCAAAACTCATTATAGTTTTGGAGGAATCAGCGCCGTTTTGGACGAAATAACCAATATGGGTGGATTTATTGGCATTATTTTAGTCGGGATAATAATTGATTCTGGTAGTTGGTCAACAGCTTTGATATTAATGTCCGCTGTTTTGGTTTTTGTATTTTGGCTGTTTGTCAGAAATAACATAGTTAATAAAGATAATTTGACCTTATGAAATTGCGATTAATCAGAGAAGATGAAGTTGTAAAAGCGAGTGAAATTATTGCCCGTGCTTTTTCTAATAAAACATATAAGATAAAAGCGCAAAAAGAAATTGAAGCGATGTTCTTAAACCATGCAGTTAAGCCTAAATATTTGGTGGCGGAAGAAAAAGGGGAGATATTAGGTTTGGCTGGTTTTAGTCAGTCTTGGATGGATTGGGGTATTTATGAAATTTTTTGGGTGGCCGTTGACACGCCTTATCAAAGACAAGGTGTGGGCAAAACCTTGGTTGCAGAAGTCGTTAGAATGATAAAAAAACAAAAAGGAGCTTGCTTGATTTTGCTAACCACTAAACACTCAGCTTTTTATCAGAAAATTTTAGGTTTTAAAATTTTTATTAAAAAACCGGAGAAAGATTCTTATCTAATGCAATTAGAAATAAAAAAGTAAGTTTTAATTTATGAACAAAATTAAAAATAATAAAGAGATATCGATTCCAATCTCATTTTTTAACACCTATTACGATGGATCTAAATATCCAGGAAGTTCAAAATGTAAGGGGGTCAAAAACGGTGCTAACTGCCAGTATTTTGCCTATGAACTTTTGCGTCAATTTAATTTTCAAATCCCAGATTTTCGCTCCGATGACTTATGGGCGGATACAATATTTACTAAAAAAGTAAAAATTCTACAACCATTAGACATTGTTTTGTTTAATAAGACAAAAGAAATTTATGCCTCTCATGTCGGTATTTATTTGGGACACAATAAAATAATTCATCTTTCCAAAGAAGTCGGTTATCCAACTGTCTGGGATTTTAAAGAATTTAAGAAAAGGAGCAGGTATGATGTGTTTATCGGAGCGAAAAGAATAAAAATCAAAAAATAAAGTGGCTCATTTCCCACACTCCCGCAAAGCCTCATTAAGAAGCAGGTAAACCTTGTTTTCATTGTTTTTAGGAAAAAAGTAGTCAGTTTTGAATTCGCTTCTCACCAGAACTTTGAAAATGATTTTATTATTTTTACGTGCATGAAATTGTTTTCTTTCGTGGTTAAATCTTCTGGAATCAGGTCGTAAACGTAATGATTTAAATACCTATCTGATGATAATGGTTTAGCATAATTTCTTTCCATGCCTATTAGCTTAAATCCGTTTCTTTCTATTACCTTTTTGCTAACAATATTATTTTCTAAATGTCCAACCTTTATTCTTTCTAGCCCTAATATATTAAATGAGTGAGTTATGATCCATGGGATAATTATGGATATATATCCCCTCCCGCGATATGGTTTATCAATGAAGTAACCGAGGTTTGCCATTTTTCTTAACCAAACATTTGTTTCCTTTATCGTTAAGTCGAGAAATACGCCTCCAATGAGTCTACCATCAAAAAATATTGACCAAAATTTTAAATTCTCATTATCTAAATATTTTTCTAAATCTTTTGTGCAATTTCTTAGCTCCCAACCCATATTCTCGCCTATTTCTTTATCCAGAATATCATATATACGTTGCGTGTGTTCGTGGTAGTATTCTTCTAAAAATAGGGTATGATTCCCATTCTCTAATATAATAATTTTTTCTTTTTTCTTCATATTACAAAATATATCTTTTATACACTTATTCTCGAACAATTTCCCCCGATGATGTAAGGAATAAAATTGTTTGCAACTTATCAAAAAATACCACAAAATACCCAAAAAATCAATGCAAAGTTACTCACTCCTTCAAATACAGAAATGAAAAATAAACTATATTCAAAAAATTACCAACCAAAAAATGTAAACGTACTTAGACTAAGCTTTCTGATTAATTGCCCCGCCGTTCTATTGGTCGATATTTTTGCCTTTTTAAAAACGTCACCACTTTAATAAGGGGCGACGTTATTTTTATAAACACCTTTAATGGCAGGATGTTAACTACCTCCCGTATCTCTGTAACTCCTCAATAATATCACCAGCCTTTTCCACGATGTGTGGCAAGGACAAAATATCTTTAATCATCATCTCTCCATACATTTCCAAAAACTTCTGGCGAGAATATTCCGAAAACACAAAATCCGGACAGAGGTTCAAGACCATACCATCAAGATGCATCGCTGACCTGGTGTAAAGGATTAAATTCCAGGGAAAGGTAATGCCATTTTTCATGCCGATATTAAAGACCTTCATCAAAAATTGGCTATTACTCATTTGTGAGGCGGGTGAGTTTTTATAAGCATCACAGGCTTCACTAAGTAGCGGATAAACCTTATTTTCATCGTACTCTGGAGAAAAAGTAGCTAGCTTCCTGCTGGCCGAAATAATTAATTCTGGAGAAGACATTGTCATCCCCAACATAAATAGGGTGGTATTTTTTCTCACTCGCTTATCAAAATATTGAATCAGCCCAAAATCTAAAAGAAAAATAGTACCGTCTTCGCCAACCAAAACATTTGCTGGGTGCAAATCGGCGTGGAAGTGCGGACGGGAAAGACTGTTGATACCCATCTCTTCGATTAATCTTTCGACCAACTCCTGAAATGAAAAAGAAAATTTCGGCACTTCACCGCTTCTTTTTAACCTTATGATCTCTAGCATGGATTGGCCTTCAACATATTCCATTACCAAAACATCTTTCGTGCTCAGATTTTTATATACTTTCGGCACGACAATCCGTTTAGCATCTTTCAGCTCGGAAGCCATAACCGCCATGTTGTTGGCTTCATTTTTGTAATCCGTCTCTTTTGCTAACCAAGACTCCAAAGTGTTAATCAAATCAAGCAAATTTTTCTTATTCTTAAAAATAGTTCGACCAAACAATTTACCAATTAGTCGGATACATTTAATATCTTGCGAAATCAATTTTCGTGTTCCCGGTCGCAGAACTTTAACAACAACTTGTTCGCCAGAGAAGAGCGTGGCCAGGTGTACTTGCGAAAGTGAGGCCGCGGCGAGTGGTTGATTGCTGAAATCTTTAAATAACTTATCAACTGGTGCACCTAATTCTTTATTAATGGTCTGCTTAATCTTTTTCGTTGCGATATATGGAGCAGAGTCAAGCAAGTTTTCCAGCTCTAGGCAATAAGCAGTGGGGATAAAATCCGGGCGCATAGAAAGCATTTGTCCTAGTTTGATAAATGTCGCCCCTAAGCGTTCGCAAGACAAACGTAGCCGGGCGCCAGCTTTTTGGTCTCTATCTTTTCCTGGCCCAAGAAAATAGTAAAAGACCGCCAGAGAAATCGCTTCTTTCAAAATAATAAGTAATCTGCGCAACATAATTATTTACAAACAGTGCAATAATAATATTTATTGCCAGCGTGGTTTTCGCCGATAGTAACTTTTTCACCAGCTTTGATTCTAGCGCCGCAATCTGCGCAAATCAGATCCTGGGCGGCGATGCCTTGATGATAACTAGTAATATTTGGCATCTTCTTCTCTTTACCAAAAATATCTTCAGAAATATCTGAAGCGATGTCTAGCCCGTCATGAATTGCTTTTCTGACCAAGTGCGAAACGCTTTCCGCATTTTTCTTGGCTAGATTTTTAACTTTTTCGTAAGTATCCCGAGAAAGACGAATGTTTAAGATGTAGTCTTTGTTGTCTTTATCCATATAAATTATTTTAGTTATACATATATTGTATTACAATGTAATACAAAAGGCAAGCTATTCGCAGATTGACGTTTGGTCATTTTACTGGTAATTTAACCGTATAGGTAGTAAAAAACGTTAACCATTTAATTCAACAAAATTATGAAAAAATGGGCAGGAGCTTTACTGATCTCAAATTCTGGCGAAGTAATACTTCAAGAACGCGATAAAAAACTCGGCATTGTAAACCCGGGAATGATTACCTTGTTTGGCGGTAGCGTTGAAGAGGAAAATGTCGAGGCTTGCTTAAAAAGAGAAGTTGAAGAGGAGCTTAGCTTGAGGGATTTTCATTTTGAATTCTTTAAACTCTACCAAAAAAGAAAGGTTACTCACGGAGAAGACTGTGATTGTTATGTCTACATAATTCGCGATGTTGATGTCAGAAATATCAATGTAAATGAAGGGCAGGGGTATACGCTTGTGTCTTCTGACTATGACCGCTTGGGGGCAAAATTAAGTCTGGTCACCCTGAATGTTTTGCATGATTATTTTGGGAGCTAAAAATAATTTTAATATTATGAAAATCATTGCTTTGGACGGAGCCAATATGGACATTGACCTCACCTCTGGAGAAGACCTCTTGGAAGCAAACAAAATGTCCTTGGAATGAAGCAGAGGGTGTGAATATTCACAAATGCGCAGTCAAAAATATTTCTATCTGTGATTATTTTTGCGGTATAAAATATTTAGATAATGTTTCGTTCTGCTACCCGGACGAAAATACTTGTGAAGATAATAAATAAAAATAGACATTAAGTAAATAATTTTTTAACAATTAAATAAATTTCAGAAATCATGACGAAGAACACACAAAAAACAGTATCGGAATTTCAATGGTTTGTTGAACCACTTGATCCTAACGCCAATGAGGGGATTGCTCGTGAATTAGCAAGAGATTGTGCGATTGATTCAAATCGCTTGGCAGATAAAAATCAAGAGATGCATGATTTGTATCTTTTGAGAGGACACAAGGATGTTACTAGTATTAAGTTGGCGGCCAAAAAATTTGGTTGGAAAGTTAAATTTTGGAAAAGGAGGGGGTTTAAGGCAGCGATTGAAGTGTGGCTTTTTTAAAATAGAAAAAGCAGCCAAATCTCAAACTCGTAAAAGTTTAATAGTAAGCAAAAAGCGTCTTAGTGAATAAGACGCTATTTTAAATATAGACAAGAATATGAAGACATGATAAGGTTTTTTGAACGATTTAAAATAATTTTTTAACAATTAAATAAAAAATAATGGAAAATAAAGGCTTAACTGGATCGGATATCCGGTTGTTGGAAAAAATATCAGGCAATTTCCCAGGAGGAGTGATTCCTATTGAAACAGTAAATTATTGGCTAAATTGCCAGAACATCACAATTACCGAAAGACTTAATCAGTCTTTTAAGGAGATGTCAAAAAAGATTGTTATTAATGACAAATATATTAATGTCGATCGTTCGGCTTTGCCCACTTATCCATTCGGTTCTTAT
Source organism: Candidatus Falkowiibacteriota bacterium (assembly GCA_903847415.1). GTDB lineage: Bacteria > Patescibacteriota > Patescibacteriia > Patescibacteriales > UBA12465 > CAINDR01. The sequence continues at coordinate 1,225 of CAINDR010000002.1, read as the reverse complement.
AGAATCCAAGATAAAGCACTGGAGCTAGTTGGACCAACAAAATATAACATTGATAATGTTAAAAAAGAATTTTTAGGAGATAAAACAGATAGTTCAATGTTGTATTTCAAGGCTCAAAGGGAGGATAAATTAGCTATTCAGTTGTGCTTCGCGGACTTATTGGCCATCAAAGAAAAGGGAGTAGATTTTTATTTACATTATTTTGGTAATGAAAAAGTGTTTGCTTTGAGAAGTATCTTGTGGAGTATATTTAGCACAACACATCTACCTTTTTTGCACATTAAAGATATGGAGAGTGTTGAAGTTGGTGTGTGTAGTTTTAATACCAAATGGGATCCAGGATGGTCGGCGCTGTACTTTGATTTTGAAAAAAATAAATAGTCGAGTACTTCTAATGCAAAAAACGTCTTAATAAATTATGACGTTTTTTTAATTTTGTTTTCTTTCTTTTTTTTTTACCTTACTTTTAGTAGAGTGTGCTTGAAAAATATTTTTATGAAATAATTTTTTTGTCTTTCTTAATCATTTTTACAATTTCAGGAAATTTAGATATTTTAAAATGACCATTGATATTCGGATAAATTATTATTCTAGATTTTTTAAGTTTATGTGCATATTTTTCAGAATGGGATATCGGCACAACATCATCGTTTAGAGAGAATAACAGATTAACTCGATCTGAGTTATTTTCAATTAGCGACAAATCTGATTGCAATTTAAAACCACCCACCAAATCTTCCTTCGGCAAAGTGTCATCATATGGAGCACAAATTAAATATATTGATAATATTTTTTTTGGAAATTTATGCTCTGATAAATATTTAGCTAAAAATATTCCTCCAAGCGAAGATCCGATGAGAATAATATCATCCCTTAATAATGGGAAATATTTTTCAAAGTGTATTTTCCAGTCGTAATATTTAGCATTCTCTTTCAATGGCATGTGTGGCCTAATAATTTCAAAATTTTTTCCTAATTTTTCTTCTAAATATTCGTTACTCCAAGATATTTTTTTAGCTAAAGATATTTCCCTGTTTTCTAAAAATTTCAAATAATCGCCATGGCTTTTAAAAGTCATTCCACCATGGATAATAAATATTTGAGGCTTTTTCTTTTTAACCATACACTTAATAATTAATATCTATTTACAATTTACGGAGAGAGTGAAATTCGATCACTATTTTTAAGTAAATTGGAGCTATTATCTTTTATTCTGCTCCTTCTT
>CAINDR010000001.1 GCA_903847415.1 Candidatus Falkowiibacteriota bacterium | reverse complement strand
TAGAAAATTTAGAAATTGACGGGGAATACCGCTCTTTAGTAATTTCTAATGATGGCGAATTATTTCTCGCTACTAATGCATCCTTGGCTCGTTCCAAGGATCAAGGAAATACTTGGGAAAAATTAACCATTTTGACTACTGATGATCAAGTGGAGATCGTTTCCCTGGTAATTAATCCAAATGATGCAAAAGAAATTTATTATTTAACGAGCAACACTATTTTCCGTTCGGTTGACAACGGCACTTCCTGGGCTACCAAAAAATTACCGACCACTCGTTCCGGATCTAAATTATTGATTGATTATCAGGATCCAGCAGTTATTTATTTGGGAGTTATTCAAAAATAATTATTAAGTTTAATAAATAAAAAGTATGAACACTTATGTTGAGAATAAAAAAACAGATTTCGCTGGCGTTTTAGATTTTTTTAAGCGAGATATTGCCACCTTACGAACTGGTCGGGCTAATCCCGCTTCTTTGGAGAATGTTCAAGTTGAAGCTTATGGTGTTTTAAATCCTTTAAATGCTGTTGGTAATATTACTGTGGCTGATGCTCGCTGTATGATTATTGCTCCTTGGGACAAGGCGGTTTCCAAAGCGATTGAAAAGGCGGTCGTGGAGGCTGATCTTGGTTTTGGAATAGTTAATGAAGGTGACAAAATTCGCTTGACCGTTCCGGCCTTAAACGAAGAAAATCGTCGTGAATTAGTAAAAAAACTTAATGAAAGAATGGAAAAAGCTCGCATCTCAATTCGTGCGGTTAGAGAAGATTTAAAGGCAGAGATTGAAAAAGCGGAGGAAGAAAAAGAAATCTCAGAGGATGAAAAATTTCGATTTATTAAAGAGATGGATGAGTTTAGTGCTAAGCAAAATGATGAATTAAAAGAAATCCGCGACCACAAAGAAGCGGAAATAATGACTATATGATTACCGCAATAATTTTTGTTTTAGTCCTCTCTCTTCTGGTTTTTGTTCATGAGTTAGGACATTTTTTAACTGCTCGTCGACTTGGTGTGAAGGCAGAGGAGTTCGGTTTTGGTTTTCCGCCACGTCTCATTGGCTACTACAAAGATTCTAGTGGCAAGTGGCGTATTATTAAGGGGAATAAAGAAGTGACAGCACCAGGAACAATTTATTCGATTAATGCTTTGCCTCTCGGTGGTTTTGTAAAAATAAAAGGAGAAAACGGAGAAGTGATTGATAAAGATAGCTTTGCTAGTCAGAAGCTTTGGAGACGAGCGGTTATCCTATTTGCTGGTGTTTTCATGAACATCATTTTAGCTGGCGTTTTGTTTAGTATTGGTTTCGGGATTGGCTTACCAGCTTCCTTGGATGGAGCGGAAATCACCAAAAACATGAAGGTCAGTGATCGCCAAGCAAGAGTGGTTTCGGTTTTCAAAGAATCGCCTGCTGCGGTAGCAGGAATTAAAGCTGGTGACTCTATTTTAACTATTTCTGGTCAATCAGTTTTCAAGGCAGAGGACATTCAAAACATTTTAAAAAATTCACCAGAATTAGTCGAGATCTCTTATCGTCGAGGAGGGGAAGAATATCAAACCAAGGTTCAGCCTTCTTTTAATGCTGAGGTCGGACGAGCGGTTTTGGGTGTCGAGATTTCAGAAATTGGAACAGTTCGTTATCCTTGGTATTTGGCTCCCTGGTATGGTTTTAAGTCCGCTATTTTGATGCTTGTGGCGATATTTGTTGCTTTCTATCAATTGGTCGCTGGTTTGTTTGCTGGACAAGGAGCGGGAGATGCTGTTGGTGGTCCAGTGAAAATCGCTCAAATGACTGGCGAGGCGGCTCGATTTGGCTTTGCTTATTTGATCAATTTTATTGCTCTTTTATCCTTAAATTTAGCAGTAATCAACATCTTGCCCCTGCCAGCACTTGATGGCGGGCGTTTACTTTTCTTATTGATTGAAAAAATCAAAGGATCGCCAGTCAAAAAAGAAGCGGAAGCAATTGTTCATACTATTGGTTTTTGGTTGTTAATTCTTTTGATGATCTTAGTTACTTATAAGGATATCTTTCGTTAATTAATCACACCGTTTTATTTCGGGGGCGACCTCTGCTTAAGACGGTTTCAAAATATATGAATATCAGATTAAAAGGAACGCATCTCGAACTTACTGAGGCGATCAAGGAATATGTTCAAACCAAAATGGATTTAACTGAAAAATATTTGGGAGATGTTCAGGTGCTTAATTGCGATTTTGAGGTAGAAAAATCTTTACCAGGGCAAAACAAAGGAGAAGTATTCCGAGCAGAAGTTAATTTGCAGGTTCCGCATGAGTTATTGCGAGTCGAAAAGACAGAGTCTGATTTATATAAAGCAATCGACAAAGTAAAAGATCATTTGGAATTAGTAATCAAGAAATACAAGGAAAAATTACGTGATAAGCGTCGTCAGGGAGCAGAAGATTAGTCATGGTTTTGAAAATAAAAAAGTCCGGCAAGTTGCTGGACTTTTGTTTCTTAGGTTTTATCCTTCGCGATGAAAGAATGTTGCCCTTCATACAAATTTTTTTTTCTTTCTTTATTTTTTTTCTTAGTGTTTATGACTATCAAGAGATTAAAAGCGATGGACATGATGGTCAAGATCTTCGCCTGGTTCAGGTTGATTGACAAGTTTAATAATTCGCTAATTGCGAATAAAGCAAAGAAACTGCCAAAAATTGAGGAACTCAGAGAGGAGGCAACCATAATAATTCGCCAGATCAATTTGGTTTCTTGGAGGGCAATTGTCATTATTGCCGGAATTCCTAGCAAGATTATTAATCCGAATACCAAACAAAAGATACTTACTGATTGACAATCGAATAAATTTCCATCCATAATCTCTTCATTTTTAAGAAGAAAGAATCTGATGGAATAATAAATAGAGTAGAGGGCTAGGCTTGTAAAAACAAACCAGATCGAAGCGTTTAAAAGATCTTTTAGTAATTTTTTCATTTTTTTGTTTGTTTTTTTTGTTATTAAATTGGTAATTTACTTATTTCAAAATAGTATATAATTAAAAATTAGTCAACTTTATTAATTTAAGAAAGAGTATTATACTAATATCACTATGAATTTATTAAATATCCTGTTCGGGGATCCGAACGAAAAAATTATTAAAAGCATTCGAACGGAAGTGGCGAAGATTAATAGCTTTGAGTCTAGCATCAAGGCTTTGTCCGCTGAAGATTTGAAGAAAAAAACTACTGAATTTAAGGAAAGAATCGCTAAAGGAGAAACTTTGGAAAGTATTTTGCCCGAAGCGTTTGCTGTGGTTCGAGAGGCTTCTTTTCGGATCCTTGGTCAAAGGCACTATGATGTTCAGTTAATTGGTGGAATTGTTTTGCATCGTGGTCAGATCGCTGAAATGAAAACTGGCGAAGGAAAGACTTTAGTGGCAACCTTGCCTTTATATCTAAATGCTTTGGCTGGCAAAGGAGTCCACCTGATTACGGTTAACGATTATTTGGCTCGTGTTGGTGCTGGTTGGATGGCTAGCGTCTTTCATTCCCTCGACTTAACCACTAGTGTTATTGTTCATGAGGCTGCTTATACTTATGACCCGGAATATACTGATGACACTCAATATGATGAAAGATTAAAACACTTCAAGCCTTTGAGTCGTCAAGAGGCTTATCTTTGTGATATCACCTATGGAACAAATAATGAATTTGGTTTTGATTATTTGCGGGATAACATGGTTTATTCAATTGATCAGGCTGTTCAGCGCGGATTGCACTACGCAATTGTTGATGAAATTGATTCCATTTTAATTGATGAAGCTCGCACCCCGTTAATTATTAGTTCTCCAGCCGAGGAGTCTACTGATAAATATTTTAAATTTGCCGAATTCGCTAGTCGCTTAGTTGAAAACGAAGATTATAATGTTGATGAAAAATTGCGAGCCGCCACTTTTTCTGAATCTGGAGTTGCAAAGATGGAAAAATGGTTGGGAGTGGAGAATGTTTATGTGATGGGAGGGATTAAAGATGTTCATCATGGTGAGCAAGCTCTAAAAGCAAAAGCCTTATTCAAACGTGATAAGGATTATGTTGTGAAGGATGGCGAAATTATTATAGTCGATGAATTCACTGGTCGAATGATGCCCGGTCGTCGTTATAGCGAAGGTTTGCATCAAGCAATTGAAGCTAAAGAGGGAGTAACAGTTCAAAAAGAGTCGCAAACGATGGCGACGATTACTTTTCAGAATTTATTTAGAATGTATACCAAGCTTTCTGGGATGACTGGAACTGCTCTGACCGAAGCTGAAGAATTTCACAAAATCTACAAGTTAGAAACAATTGTGATTCCGACTAATCAGCCAAATATTAGAAAAGATGCTAACGATTTTATTTATCGCACTGAAGAAGATAAATATCAAGCTGTAATTAGGGATATTAAAGAGAAGAATAAATTAGGTCAACCAATTTTAGTTGGTACAATTTCAATTGAGAAAAACGAAGTTTTGGCTGCCATGATGGAGCTTGAAGGCTTACATCCGCAAATGTTAAATGCTAAAAATCATCAGAAAGAGGCAGAAATTATTTCTCAAGCTGGTCGTTTGGGGGCAATCACTTTGGCCACTAATATGGCTGGTCGTGGTGTCGATATTTTACTAGGTGGTAACCCTGATCAAGATGACCAAGAAGCTATTGAAAAAGCTAAAGAAGAGCGAGAAAAAGTTCGTGCTCTTGGCGGTCTTCATGTGATTGGCACTGAGCGTCACGAATCACGTCGTATTGATAATCAATTACGCGGTCGGGCAGGTCGTCAAGGTGATCCAGGTTCATCTCAGTTTTATATTTCGACCGAAGATGATTTAATGAGAATTTTTGGTGGCGATCGGATGAAAAATTTAATGAAAACTTTGAAAATTCCAGCTGACATGCCGATTGAGAATAAAATGATTTCTAACTCAATTGAAGGAGCTCAGAAGAAAGTAGAAGGAAATAATTTTGATCAACGCAAGCATTTGGTAGAATACGATGACGTCATCAACAAACATCGTGAAGCTATTTATCGTCGTCGTCGAGAAATTTTAGAAATTTCTGCTCAAAAAGAAGTGATTGAAAACGAAGCTCCTCGCACCTTATCTGACATTGTTTTAGAAATGGTTACCGCTGAAATTAAAGCGATTGTTTCTTTTCATTGTGCTGGTGAAATCAGAGATTGGAATTTAAAAGAAGTTACTGAAACCTTGCGAACTATTTTTTCTTTATCTAGCGAACAAGAAAGTCATATTTTAGCATATAGTGAGAAAACTGGTCATGCCGATATTAATCGTGATGCTTTGATGGCGGAAGTTTTAGTTTGGTCGACTGAAGCTTATGAAAGATTAAAAAATACCTTTGCTTCTGCTGGTGTTGAAGTTGCGGAAATGGAAAAGAGTATTTTGATTCGTTCAATTGATCAACTTTGGGTTGAGCACCTGGAAACCATCGATTATTTACGCCGAGGGATTGGTCTTCGTGGTTATGGTCAACGTGACCCATTAGTTGAATACAAAAAAGAAGCTTATCAGATGTATCATGAATTGATTAGTTTAATTCAGAAGCAGGTTGTCTATTCAATTTACAAGACTGCAGATTTTATGAATCCAAACACGATGCAAGCTGCGCTTTCGACGCTCGCCAAAGAAGAAAAAAAACCGTTAATCTTTTTAGGAGCCCAAAAAGAGATGGGTGCCGATGTTAATTCTGCAAAAGATTTAATTACGCAAAAAGCAAAAGATGAGGACGGCGTGAAAGTTGGGAGAAACGATTTGTGTCCTTGTGGGAGTGGAAAAAAATATAAAAAGTGTTGTGGAAAATAATTATGAAGTTTGAAAGCATTGCTAATTTATTTAGAAAACAATTAGCTGCCGCTGAAAATTCTGAGCAGTTAATTGATGTTTTAAATACTTTTAATACAAAAGCTTTTAGGGTTTCCTTACTTCATGATCAGGAGAGAAGGAAAATTAGTAAACTTTTAAATTCCGGACAGGAAATTAATTTAGACAAAATCAAAGACTTAATTGGTCGCGAAAGAAGCAAGGAAATTCATTGGCAGTCAATTAATTTAGCTAACCAAGAACGAGAGGAATTAGGGGAAAAAAGAAAGATGGAATTACTTAGATCAGGACAAGATCAAAAACCATTAATTTTGAATGATGGTATTGTTAGTTTGGTTAATATTCATGGTTTAAGAAAATTAGAAGATATCAATGCTCAGTTCCCGGAAGACTTTAAGCGGCAGATCATTGAAGTTGATTACCAAGAGAACACCTCAAGTAGCAACGCCGAGGAAATTACTGGTGAAGTTGCTAGCGCGGATCATTCCAAGATCATACAAATGCCTGATGCAAGCGGTAAGGTTAATCCTGATTTTTTAAAAAAACTTTTTGAACAAAACAATCAAGCTTCTTTTGTGATGACTGGCGGAAACTTGCGCGGTTGCTTCCTGGAGTCGCTCAGGGGCATCTTGGATGCAGCGAGCAAAGTCGAGCATAGTAAAGTAGATTTTCATGTACCATTGGATCGGTGTTATGATGACGAGGTATATGATAAAATCACAAATTTTAAAAATTTACCTGATGCTATATCGCGGGTTGTATCCACTAATTCAGAAATTTATCAAAACGGAGAATTAGTAAACGCCATTGGTCCGGATGATCAACTGGATTCTCAATTCCGTTTTTATCTATGGGACAAAGCTGAGCTAATGATTAACAAAATAAAATCTCAATTGGTAAGTGAAGATAATTTGAAAAAATCAGAAATTATTTTTAAAAATCAACTTGCCGAACAAAATAGTATTGATGAAAATGCGTTATTAAAAATAAGAAATAGTTTGAAATCTGACATTTAATCTTTTGTAGTAAAAGTAAAAGCTATTTTACTTAATAATTATGAATTTTGAAAATAATCATCAAGAAGAAGTGCTAGCAAATAACGATTCCTTTGATTATTCAAAAGAGCAAGTGGGTTTAGAAAACAATCAAGAGTTGCCAGTCACCTCTTTCGCAAGCGTCAAGGAAGAGCAGGTCAATCAGGACTCTCAAGACTTAGCCAAGACCAGGGAAGAGCTTTTTAATTCACAAAATCAAGAGCAATCTTCGGAGGATAATTATCAAAAATTTAAAGATTTGGCGAATGTCAGATTGGGTGAGCAGAAGTTGCAGGAATTATTGAATAAGCATTTGGAGGGGGAGGATTTCACTGAGCGAGCGAAAAGTATTGTATATGAGATGCTTACTCGTCGTAGTGATTTTATTAAGCAAACCAATGATCAGGGGTTAGACGTCGTGAGTCTGATGAAAAATTATCAACCGCAAATGGCTTGGTATCGGGAGATGAGAGAAAAAATTGCTAGTGCGGTTGATCGCAATCCAGATTTTAAATGGAATAGCAATCCTGGTTGGTTTGGTTTAAATACTCGTCCAGAACTGGTTGGTCGAGAGGGGGTTAATATTAAGGTGTATAAAACCATTCCAGTGAATGAATATTCTTTTATTCAAAATATTCCTGATTTGGCTAAACAGCTAAGAGTCTTGTCTTTGGCTAGTGATGATGTTATTCAGATAAAATTTCCGGCAAGTTTGAGTGGCTTTTTGGCCAATAATGATTCTCTAGTAATTCATTTTAAAAAGGCAGAGAACCAAGAAAAGATTTTAGATTTAGTTAATACTTGGTCAAAAGAGAAGGGGATTACGAATTCTCCTAGAGAGATGGGGCGGACAGAGATTGCAGCCGATTCTCGTGACACTAGTTTTTCTGATTTAGTAGCAAAAAATATTGCGGACTGGTTAGCCAAGAATGCTGATCAGTATGACCATAAAATCTTAACCAAAGAAGCAATTAAACATGCGATTAGTCAATCACAAAAACCACCAATAATTAAAACCTAACCTTATGATTCTTGAGTCAAAAATTTTTAATTCCGAGATTGCTATGTGCCAAAAGCACTTCCAGAAAAAGGGTAAATGTAAATGGGGTGAGTGCGCAAAATGCGGTGTCATCCCTTTGCTTTTTAAATTAGGTAAAGGGGAACTTTATGAGGATGAGAAAGAAATCACTAACCTAAAGGAAAAGACCTTAAACCCCAGTTTATAAAAAATTTACCATCACTTTGTTAAAATATTTGTTATTAATTAATAACAAATAAATTTATGGACAAAAAAGAAGAAAATCAACAAATTGCCTTATTTCGAGGGAATAATATCAGGAAAATCATTTATCAAAAAGAGTGGTGGTTTTCGGTTGTTGATGTTTGTGGAGTGTTAACAGAAAGTTTGGATGCCGGTGCTTATTGGAGAAAATTAAAACAAAGACTCGGCGAAGAATACAATGAACCCGTGACGGTTTGTCACGAGTTGAAATTGCTAGCTCCTGACGGCAAAATGCGCAAAACTGATTGTGCCAATACTGAAGGTATATTTCGTATCGTTCAATCAATTCCATCGCCCAAGGCAGAGCCATTTAAACGCTGGTTGGCTAAAGTCGGCTATGAAAGAATGCAAGAAATTGAAAATCCGGAATTAGCGACCAAAAGAACAAAATTATTGTATAAATTAAAAGGCTACCCAGAAGATTGGATTGAAAAAAGAATACAAGGGATTGCTATTCGAGAGGAATTAACAGGCGAATGGCAAAAAAGAGGTGCTCAAGAGCAAAAAGATTATGAAATTTTGACTAATGAGATAGCGCAAGCAACTTTTGATTTAAAACCCAGTGAGCACAAAAAAATAAAAGGACTAAAAAACGAAAATCTACGCGACCACATGGGTAATTTAGAGCTAGTTTTAACGATGCTTGGCGAAACTACAACTACAGAAATACATCGCACCAACAACACGCAAGGTGTGCCAAGGTTAAAGGATGATGCTCGTGTGGGCGGTCAAATTGCTGGTTCGGCAAGAAAACAGATTGAAAAAAAGATTGGTCGCCCCGTGGTTTCTAGTGACAATTTTTTATCTGACAAAAAGAAGAAGAAATTATAATAATTAGAATCAGTATTAATTAGTTGAAAGCAAATTTTTTATATTGCAGTTTATAAAAAATTTACCAGTAATTTACCATCACTTTGTTAAAATATTTGTTATTAATTAATAACAAATAAGATTATGAAAAATGAACTTCAAAATTTGAGTATTTTTTCTGGTCAAGAAATCAGGCGTTTTTGGGATGAGAAAAAAGAAAAATGGTTTTTTTCGGTGGTAGATGTGATTGGCGTACTTTCTGGGAGTTCAATCCCAAAACGTTATTGGTCAGATTTAAAAAGTAATCTTCAAGAAGAGGGAAGCCAAGTGTACGATAAAATCGTACGGTTGAAAATGATTGCAGATGACAAAAAAATGCGTGAAACCGATGCTGCCGATACGGAAACTATTTTTCGTTTAATTCAATCCATTCCTTCGCCAAATGCTGAGCCTTTTAAGCTCTGGCTAGCTCGAGTCGGCTATGAAAGAGTAGAAGAAGTGGAGGATCCAGAGAAAGCCATTCAAAGAGCCATGGCAACTTACATCAAGAAAGGACACTCAAAGAGTTGGGTTGATTTACGATTAAAAAGTATTGAAATTCGTAAAGACTTAACTAATGAATGGAATGAAAGGGGTGTCAATAAGCCAGATCAATTTGCTACCCTTATAGATGATATCACTTTCGCCTGGGCTGGTTTAAAAACTAAAGATTATAAAGAATTTAAAAGTCTCAAAAAAGAAAGTCTACGAGACAATATGACCAATCTGGAATTAGTCTTAAACATGCTTGCCGAAGCTTCTACTACTGAAATATCAAAAGTAGATGAGCCGGAGACTTTTATTGCTAATCGAAAAGTTGCAGTAAAGGGAGGTGGTGTTGCCGGAAAGGCGAGGGAAGAATTAGAAAAACAAGTTGGTCGTTCTATTATTTCTAAAAATAAATTTTTACCTAAGCAAACAAAGAAATTAAAATAAAATTAATATGCTTAAGATAGGAAAATATCGCCATTATAAGGGCGGGGAATATCAAATTTTAGGAGTTGCTAAGCACAGTGAAACTTTGGAAGAGTTGGTGATATATAGTCATGATGGAGAACTCTGGGCTCGGCCTTTGAAGATGTTTTTGGAAGAAGTGGAATTTAAAGGCAAAAAACTTCCTAGATTTGAGTACTTGGGAGAATAAATTTAAAAAACTAAGTAAATTATAAAATAATATTTTTTTTCGATTTGTTTATATGTCTGATCAAATTTCCCAGTCTTTAATCCTGGCAAAACAATTTTTTGGTAAAGAAGTGGAGGTTTTTGTTGATCGCCAATTAGGAACCAAGCACCCAAAACACGATTATTTCTATGAAGTAAATTATGGCTATCTTCCTGGTGTGATGGCGCCGGACGGTGAAGAGTTGGATGCATATTGTTTGGGACTTAGTCAGCCTCAAGAAAAGATTATTGGGATTGTCGGGGCGATAGTTCACCGCTTCGAAGATGATGACGATAAATTAATTGTGTTCCCTAAGAATATTAATTTTACCGACGAAGAAATCGAAAAAGCCATCAATTTTCAGGAGAAATGGTTTAAGCACGAGATTTTGAGATTTTAATCTTGTTTTTTTCCCTTCTTTATGTTAATTTAAGCCATATATATAATAAATATCCCTTAAATATGTCAGATAATAATCAAGCCCAAAATCAACGTGTCTCTTTCCCCGAGCTAGAAGAAAAAGCTCTTTCTTTTTGGAATACCAACCAGATTTTTCAGAAGTCAGTTGACCAAGAAGCTCCTCGTGGTGACTATGTCTTTTATGATGGACCTCCTTTTGCCACCGGCACCCCGCATTACGGTCATTTAGTCGGCAGTATTTTGAAAGATGTTGTGCCACGTTATTTCACGATGAATGGTTATCGGGTTGAACGTCGTTGGGGTTGGGATTGTCACGGACTACCAATTGAAAATATCGTTGAGAAAGAACTAGGAACCAAGACTAAAAAAGAAATCATTGAGTTGGGAGTAGCTAAGTTCAATGATCTTTGTCGTTCAAAGGTGATGACCTATGCCGATGAATGGGAGAAGGTGATTATGCGTCTTGGTCGCTGGGCAGATATGAAAAATTCTTATCGCACCATGGATTTGGATTACATGGAAAGCGTTTGGTGGACTTTTAAACAATTGTGGGATAAAGATTTGATCTATAAAGATTACCGATCAATGCACGTTTGCCCTCGTTGTGAAACAACTTTATCGCAATCGGAAGTAACCGAAGGGTACCAGGATATCAAGGATCTCTCAGCGATTGCTAAATTTGAATTAGTTGAAGAACCTGGAACTTTTGTTTTGGCTTGGACAACGACTCCTTGGACTTTAATTGGCAACGTTGCTTTAGCAGTTGGAGCGGATATTGATTACGTAAAAGTGAAAAGCGCTGAAGGAGTTTATATTATTGCCAAAGAGTTAGTCGAAAAAGTAATGAAGGACAAACCCTTCGAAATTATTTCTGAGATTAAGGGTTCCGATCTGGTTGGTAAATTTTATCAACCATTATTTCCATATTATTCCAATAATGTTTCCTTGGAAAACCGTCAGAATGGCTGGCAGATTTATGCTGCGGAATTTGTAACCACCACTGACGGAACCGGTGTTGTTCATATTGCCCCCGCTTTTGGTGAAGATGACATGAATCTTGGACGAGAAAAAGGATTGCCATTTGTTCAACATGTTGGGACGGATGGGATGTTTAAATCAGAGGTTTTAAATTTCCCAGGCTTACACGTTAAACCGCTCGGTGATCACACAGCTACTGATATCGAAATCATTAAATATTTAGCAGCACAGGGGACTTTGTTTCATAAAGAAAAATATGAACATAGCTATCCTCATTGTTGGCGCTGTGCTACTCCGTTGATTAATTACGCTACTTCTTCTTGGTTTGTTGGTGTTACTAAAATCAAAGAAAGACTCTTAGAGAGTGCCAAGAATATTAATTGGTCACCAGATTATTTGAAAAATGGTCGTTTTGGAAATTGGTTGGAAGGTGCTAGGGATTGGTCAATTTCTCGTCAGCGTTTCTGGGCAAGCGCTATGCCAATTTGGGAATGTGAATGCGGAGAACGAAAAGTGCTTGGTAGCGTTGCGGAATTAGAAGAATTAACTGGCCAAAAAATTACTGACATTCACAAAGATAAAGTCGATTTATTAACTTTTAAATGTGAAAAATGTCAGGGAGCAATGACTCGTATTCCGGATGTGATGGATTGTTGGTTTGAATCTGGATCGATGCCATATGCCCAATTGCATTATCCTTTTGAGAATAAAGAAAAGTTTGAAAAAAATTTCCCAGCTCAATTTATTGCAGAAGGAGTTGATCAGACTCGTTGTTGGTTTTATTATCTTCATGTCATTTCGGGTGGTATTAGAAGTCAGGAAGCTTTTAAAAATGTGATTGTTAATGGAATTGTTCAGGCTGAGGATGGTAAGAAAATGGCAAAGCGCGACAAGAATTATCCTGATCCCATGTATGTTTTGGAAAAATATGGCGCAGATGCTTTGCGAGCCTATCTTTTGGCCTCTCCAGTGGTTCAAGCGGAAAATTTAAATTTCTCTGAGAAGGGAACTGAAGAATCTTTACGCAAGAATTTAATGATTCTCTGGAACGTTTATAAATTCTATGAAATGTTTAGTGTTGACCTAAATGATGAAAATAAGCAATCGGAAAATATTCTTGATCTCTGGATTATTGCGAAGTTTAATTTATTACTCAAAGATGTTACGGAAGCCATGGAGAATTATAATCTTCAGAGAGCCATGCGACCAATAACTGAATTCATCGATGAGCTTTCTACTTGGTATTTACGTCGTAGCCGTGAACGTTTTAAGAGTGAAGATGAAAACGATAAACAATCCGCCCTGGCAACCACAAAATATGTGCTACTTGAATTATCAAAAGTTCTTGCCCCCTTTATGCCTTTTGTTGCAGAAAATCTCTGGCAGAATCTCACTGGTCACAAATTTTCTGATGGTGAAAAATCAGTACACTTGGAAAAATGGACAGCAATCAAAAATATTGATGAAAAGTCTCAGACTGTTTTATCTCGAATGGAATTAGTTCGTAAAATCGTTGAGCTTGGTCTTGCTGCTCGGGATAGTGCAGGAATCAAAATTCGTCAGATGCTTACCTCTCTGACAGTTAGAACGAAAGAGCTTGAATTAGATGGTGAGTATTTAGAATTAATTAAAGATGAATTGAATATCCAAGAGGTTATTTGGGAGAAGTTAGAAAATGATTTTCCAGAAGTAGTTTTAGATACAGTCATCACTTCGGAATTAAAACTCGAAGGTTTGAAGCGGGAAATAGTTCGCTTTGTGAATATGCTTCGCAAAGAAGCAGGCTTGACTCTTTCTGATCGAGTGCTAGTCTATTTAGAAACTGCAGACACGGAAGTTATTTCAACAGTTGAAAAATTCAAAGAAGATCTTAAAAAAGATACTTTAAGCGATGATCTTCTTCTGATAACTATTCCAGAAAGCATTGCTTCAAAAGAAGTGTCATTGGGAGTAGAAAAGTCAAAATTAGCAATTGTCAAACAATAGAAATAGCGTCGCTTTTGCGACGCGTAAGCGAGTGTCGTATAATGGTTATTATGTCAGCTTCCCAAGCTGAAGACGGCGGTTCGATTCCGCTCACTCGCTCCAAATTTTGTTAATTAACAATTTTAATAACTAATAAAAAAGGAAATTATGAATACAATTTTAATTACCGGTTTTCAGAAATTTGGTCATTATCGT